>JAUQPS010000172.1 GCA_030550205.1 bacterium | reverse complement strand
AATCCTCAAGATGCTCGGCATGTTTATATTGCTCGTGGGGATGGCGTTTATTATAGTGGAGACTTTGGGGGAACCTGGGAACATCGTTGGGATCCTTCTTTAAATCCTTCTATATGGACACTTGCAATGGTTCCTGGAAATTCTGGTTATGTTTATGCAGGATGTCAATACTCTTCTGATTATCCAAACACATTTTATTACACAACTGATTTTGGTTATACTTGGCATCCAGTTTTAGGTGTTCCAAATCAAACAGTTTATGATATTTCTATTTTTAATGAAAATACAATTTATGCAATTATTGAAAACAACCTTTATAAATATGATGGTACAAATTGGAGACCTATTTTTTCAGGATGCAAATTTGGTAAAGTAAAAGTTGACCCTAATAATCCCCAAAGAGTATTTGTATCAATGCAAACTATCTTATGGAAAAGCCTTGACGGAGGAAATAATTGGGAACCTGTATTTTATTCTTATCCTGATTATATTACATCAATAGAAATTGGACCAACTGGCTGGATATATGTAGGCGTTTATAATAAAGGAATTTTCAGAAGCACAACAGGAAACCCCAATTCTTTTGAAGATATTACAAAAAATATTTATGATAGAAGTGTTTTAAGTATAAAGGTTGATCCACAAAATCCTGACAGGATTTATGTTGGAACAAATTTTAATGTTTATAAATCACCACATGCAACTTTATCAAAAGAAATTTTTGCATGGTATGAATTCACTAAAGGAATGAGAAATAAAAACCAAATGGTAAAAATTAAAAATGAATAAATTTTATTTTATAATTTTATAATAAAAATATGAAAAAGATAACAATTTTAAATTTATTGATTTCAATACTTTATTCACAGATAATATGGGGACCTGATATTAGACTAACACCCGTTGGGGACTCCACTGCAAATATGAAGCCGAGAGCAGCAGTCTGGGGAGACACTATTCATCTTGTCTATGAAGCGACGAAACCCGGAGCAATATTTGATATTTACTACATGCGCTCAATAGATAGAGGTGAAACATGGAGTGAGCCAATTAATTTAACAATTAATGACCCTGACGATGCTAATTCACCCTGGATAACTTGCTGGGAGAATAAAGTCCATGTAGTCTATCAAGAAGGACCAGGAGGAGATTCAATTATGTATATAAGAAGTTTGGATGGCGGAAATACATGGGAGAATCCAAGAATTCTTATAAAACCAGCTTGTCTTCCTCAAATTGGATGTTTAGGAGATACTTTGTTTGTGGCCTCACCTGCCCCGGGAAATAATAAACAATTCTGGTTTAGAAGAAGTTTTGATGGGGGAACAAGTTGGTTGCCTACTCAAATAATTGATACTACTGCCTGGGGAAGAAGAATGTGTATTTCTCATTCCGGTTATTTACACATTGCTGCTTTAGGAGAGATATATACAGTAGAAATTTATTATCTTCGTTCCCCTGATAAAGGTGAGACCTGGGAAGGACCTTTTGTTATTTCTAAAGTGGATAGCGTACCATCTCAAAAGCCCACTTTAAGTGTATCTGATTCATCAATTTATATTGCATGGGGTGATGTAGCTACTCTTTTCACAGATTATATTATTGAAAGGCACTCTCATGATAATGGTAATACCTTTTCTCAGTATCAGAATTTAACACCTCTTGGAAGATCACGGGAAAGTGAAATCTATACAAATGGTGAGTTTGTAATCTTAGTCTGGAAAGATAATAGAATTAATGGGGGAACTGATTTTGATTTATTCTGGAGGGCAAGTTTTGATGGAGGAAATACATGGACAGAAGAGAAGATTTTAAGTGATACCTCAACGTATATTTATATCGGTTTTTGTGCGACAGGTTATGGTGATGATATATATGTATTTTGGAGTGATAGTAACAGAGATGGGTTATTTTTTAAAAAGGGAATTTATGTAAATGTTGAGGAAAAATATGGTTTAAAAGAGAGAAAAGAAATAAATATTTTATGTTCAAATATTTTATTTTTACCTCAAAAAATTAAAATTTTTGTAAAAAATGGAATAAAATATTCTTTAAATTTATTGGATTTACAAGGAAGAAAAATATTAACTTTAAAAGAAGGGATAGGAAAAGGAGAAGAAGAAATTATTTTAAAAGAGATAAGTTTGGGTAGTTATTTTCTTATTTTAGAAACAAAAGCAAAAATTTTTAAAAGAAAAATTTTAATTTTAAAAGGAGGTTAAAGATATGAAAAAAGCACTGTGTATTGTAATATGCATGGTCTGTGCATATGCAGAGCCTTGGAATGCAATGAATAAATTGCCTGATGGAAGAGCAAATAGCCTTGCCATAGGATATGAACCTGACCCTCCTTATCGTCAATTCATCTATGCTGCTGACGATATGAGTTGGCCTTATAGAAGTATAAATGAAGGCGAATGGGATTCACTTATAGGATCTGTCCCTCATCAACCACAGTGTCCTCGTGTAATAATCACAAATCCTCAAGATGCTCGGCATGTTTATATTGCTCGTTGGGATGGCGTTTATTATAGTGGAGACTTTGGGGGAACCTGGGAACATCGTTGGGATCCTTCTTTAAATCCTTCTATATGGACACTTGCAATGGTTCCTGGAAATTCTGGTTATGTTTATGCAGGATGTCAATACTCTTCTGATTATC
>JAUQPS010000030.1 GCA_030550205.1 bacterium | reverse complement strand
AAGGGGTTGTTGTTGAATAAGTTTTTGTATAAATATGGCTTCACCAGTTCCACTAAAACATTTAAAAGCAATCCAATTAGCCAAACTCTCTTCTATAATCCTTACCCAAGGCTCATTATATGGAAAACGATTATTATCAATCATAGCATGAGCTAACTCATGATAATAAACTTTATCTAAAACTAAATTAACTCTTAAATTATTTCTTTTTGCCCAATCTATAACTCTTTCAGGACAAATAAAAATTGAAGGTTTATCAAAATTTAATTTTTCATTTGATTCAATTTCTGAATTATTAAGTAATTTTTCAACTAAGCTTTCACTTAAATAGTTATTTAAATATAATCCAATTGCTATAGAACTACCACAATCTGTATAACCTACTTCATTAATATCTGACATATCAGCTAAACGATCTAATTGTTCTTCTTCTATTTCTTTTAATTCTTCAATCTTTTCACTCCATCTTTTAGCCCATTGTTTTAATCTTTCTGGGTTTAAACATCTTCTACGCTCTTTTGGATATATTAAATCCATTTGTTGAGGATTTACTAAATAAACTGGAATTTCAATTGCTTTTTTTCCCATTTGAGGACTCATTCGTTTATATAGTTCCTTCCTAGAAAAGTCCAACTTGTTAGCTTTGGATGAGCCTAAATTTATAACTTTTATGGGTATATTTTTTCTTCTTGGCATAATTGAAATTTTAAAGGGTATTGTTTTTTGTTCTTTTTGTTAGTCTAAATATAGCATCTCTATAAACCATTGCTCTTTCAAAATCCCATTCATCAGCACATTTTTTCATTCTATATTCAAGCTCTGCAATAACTTCAATTTTATTTTTTTGTTTTATTAATTCTTCAATTTCTTTCTTTACTTCATCTTCAATTGTTTCAATTGGTTTTTTCGTGAATATCCTTTCATCTGCAACAGATGTTATTCTTAATATCTGATCTATGGATTTTTTAATAGTTTTTGGTGTGATTCCATGTTTTTGATTATATTCAATTTGAATTTTCCTTCTTCTTTCAGTTTCTTCAATTGCTTTTTTCATAGCTTCTGTTATTTCATCTGCATATAATATAACTTTTCCAGCAGCATTTCTTGCTGCTCTTCCAATCATTTGAATAAGGGATGTATAACTTCTTAAAAATCCTTTTTTGTCCGCTTCAAGTATAATTACTAGGGATACTTCTGGTAAATCTAAACCTTCTCTTAATAAATTAACTCCTACTATTACATCAATATTTCCAAGTCTTAAATCTCTTAATATCTCAACTCTTTCAATAGCATCTAATTCTGAATGTAAATATTTTGCTTTTATTCCTACATTTATTAGAAAATCTGAAAGTTCTTCACTTGTTCTTTTAGTAGTGGTTGTAATTAAAACTCTTTCATTATTTTCAATCCTTTTTCTAATTTCATTTAACATATCATCTATTTGATTAAAAGTTGGTCTTACTTCAACTTCTGGATCTACTATTCCTGTTGGTCGAACTATTTGTTCTACCACATCGTTATTAACTAAACTTAATTCATACGGTCCTGGCGTAGCACTCATAAATATAACTTGATTCCATAAACTTTCAAGTTCTTCAAACTTCAATGGTCTATTATCAAGGCAAGAAGGGAGTCTAAAACCAAATTCTACAAGTTTTTCTTTCCTTGTTCTATCACCATTATACATAGCTCTAAGTTGTGGAATTGTTACATGACTTTCATCTATAACTAATAGAAAATCTTTTGGGAAATAATCAATTAATGTCCAAGGTCTTGAACCTGGCGGTCTTAAACTTAAATGCCTTGAATAGTTTTCAACACCTGGACATGTTCCAGTTTCTCTTAATAATTCTAAATCCATTTTAACTCTTTGTTCTAATCTTCTTGCTTCTAAATATCTTCCTTGACTTTCAAAGTATTTAATTCTTTCTTTTAGCTCTTCTTCTATGTTTTTGAGTGCTATTTTTAATTTTTCTTCTGGTGTTACGAATGGGCTAGCAGGGTAGAGGGCATAAGAGTTTAATTCTTGTATAATTTTTTTAGTTAGTTTGTCTCTTACTGTGATTCTTTCTAACATATTATCAAAAAATTCTAGTCTTAAAAATATTGCTTCTTCATAAGCGGGTTGAATATCTATTATTTCACCTTTTACTGAAAATGTTCCCCTTTGAAGCTCTATATCATTTCTCTTATATTGCATAGATAATAATGTTTCAATAAGCTCCCTTCTTTTATATTCTTTGTTCTTCTCAAATAGAACAAAAAATTCTCTAACATCGTTTGGATCTCCAAGTGCATATATACATGATACACTTGCAACAACTACAACATCTCTTCTACTAAATAAACTTGCTATTGTTCTAAGTCTAAGCCTTTCTATATCATCGTTAATGTCCGCTTGCTTTTCAATATAAGTATCTGTTTCAGGAATATAAGCTTCTGGAATATAATAATCATAATAAGATATAAAGTATTCAACTGCCATGTCTGGTAAGAGTTCTTTTAGTTCCCCATAAAGTTGAGCTGCTAAGGTTTTATTGTGAGAAATTATTAAGGTTGGTCTTTTGAGTTCTTTTATAACATTCGCAATAGTAAATGTTTTGCCAGTTCCTGTTGCTCCAAGCAATACAATATATTTATGATTTTCTTTAATTCTTCTTAAAATTTCCTTTATTGCTTTTGGTTGGTCTCCTGCTGGTTTAAGCATAGTAATTTTAAATTTTAAAGGTTAAGGCTTTAAAATTTAAATTAAATGAAAAAATATATTTGCCCAATGGGATGTATAGAACCGCAGGAACGGCCAGGAAATTGTCCTGTTTGTGGGATGAAACTTATTGAAAAGCATAAAAAACATAAAGAAAAACACGATGATCATTTAGATAAGCATCATGGCCATAAAGCTGAAAATTTTCTTAAAAAATTTTGGTTGTCTTTGATTTTAACTATTCCAATAGTTCTTTATTCTGAGATTTTTCAAAAAATTACGGGAATAAAATTGCCTTCTTTTGAAGGAATTCAATATATAATTTTGCTTTTGGGTTCAATTGTGTTTTTTTATTGTGGTTTTGTCTTTATTCTCGGTGCTTTTCGAGAAATAAGAGCCAAAAATCCAGGAATGATGACTTTAATCGCTTTAGCGATAACATCTGCTTATATTTATAGTGTTTTTGCTATTTTATTTAAAATCGGACATGAATTTTTCTGGGAACTAACAACCTTAATTACAATTATGCTTTTAGGACATTATTTTGAAATGAAATCAATATCTTCGGCACAAAAGGCATTGCAAGAGATTGAGAAATTATTGCCTGATATAGTGGAATTAGAGGATGGAAGAAAAGTCAGATTAAATGAATTAAAGTTGAATGATATTGTAATTATTCGCCCTGGGGGAAAAATTCCAGCTGATGGTATCGTTGTTGAGGGGAAATCTGAAGTTAATGAAAGTATGATAACTGGTGAGAGTAAACCGGTTTTGAAAGAAGTTGGTTCAGAAGTTATTGCTGGAACAATTAATGGTGATGGAGTTTTAAAAGTTAAAGTAACAAAAATAGGTGAGGAAACATTTTTAGCAGGAATTAAAAGATTAATTAAAGAAGCACAAGCATCAAAATCAAAACTTCAAGTATTAGCTGATGTTTTTGCTAAATATTTAACTTTTATTGCTGTAAGTGTAGGTTCTTTAAGCTTTATTTTTTGGTTTATTTTTCAAAAAGATCTAGCTTTTGCCATAGAAAGATTGGTAACCGTTTTAGTTGTTGCTTGCCCTCATGCCTTGGGTTTAGCAGTTCCACTAGTTGTAGCTATTTCAACCTCCTTAGCAATCCATAATGGTTTTTTGGTAAGAAATAGATTACAACTTGAACTTGCAAGAAAGGTAAATGTTGTTTTATTTGATAAAACTGGGACTTTGACTTCGGGTAAGTTTAAGGTAAAAGTTATTATTTCACAAGCAAATTTAAGCAATGAAGAAATTTTGAAAATCTCTGCATCCTTAAATCAGTATTCTCAACATTTTATTGCTCAAGGAATTTTAGAAAAAACAAAAGAGGAAGGTATTGAACTTTTAAAAGTTGAAGAATTTGAAAATTTAACTGGAAGAGGAGTTAAAGGGAAAATTCAAGGAAAAACTTATTATTTGGGAGGTGATAATCTTCTAAAAGAATTAGGTATTGAAAAACCAAAAATAAAAACAGTTGGAACTACTGTCTATTTAGTTGAGGAAAATAAGAATCTATTAGGAGCAATTGTCTTGGAAGATGAAATTAGAAAAGAATCTTTTGAAGCTGTCAGAAATTTACATCAAATGGGTATTAAAGTGGCAATGATAACTGGTGATAAAAAAGAAGTTGCTGAGAAAGTTGCTAAGGAGTTAGGAATTGATGAGTATTTTGCTGAAGTCTTACCAAGGGATAAGGTTAATAAAGTTAAAGAACTTCAAAAAAGAAATTTGAAAGTGATGATGGTTGGTGATGGGATTAATGATGCACCTGCCCTTATGCAAGCAGATGTTGGAGTAGCAATTGGGGCTGGAACAAACATAGCTATTGAATCAGCAGGTATAATTTTAGTTAGGAATGATCCTAGAGATATTGTTAAATTAATTGTGCTCTCAAGAAAAACTTATCGCAAAATGATTGAAAACCTCTTTTGGGCAACTGGTTATAATGTTATTGCCTTACCACTTGCAGCTGGTATTTTAACTTTTAAAGGAATCACACTTTCACCAGCATTAGCTGCAATGTTTATGTCTTTTTCAACAATCATTGTTGCTTTAAATGCTTTAAGGCTCCGATATTTTACACATAATGAACCTTATGTTAACTAAAATCGGGTTTAATTTCAAAACTCTTCTTCCTCTTCTGTAATTGAAATAGTTGGAATTGTTTCTTTTAATTTTCTCATAGCATTATAAAAATCATCTTCAATAACTCTAACTCTTTTACCATATATTGCCTGCCAAGCTTTTGAGACAATGGCTTCTTTATTTAATGCATTTTTTAGACCAAGTTCCTTATATCTTTCATCTAAAACAACTCTTAAATCCAAAAGTATTTCTGCTCTCTTTCTTCTTTCATCTTTTGCTTTTGGTAATTCTAAATCTGTCCAATTATCTACTTTTGCTAAAACTTTTTCAAATGCATAAGCTGGAAATCTTTTATCACCATATTCATCAGTTATAAAACCTATGGTTAAATAATATGGAAATTCAATTAAATCCGAAAGTTCATATTCTTTCATTTCAGGAAATTTTTCTAAGTGCTCTTTGAATATCTCATATGATTGATGTGCCTTATCCTTTAAGTTGGGAGCCTTTTCTATATTCATACTAATTATAAATTTTTTCATTTCTTTTGGTAAAATTACACAAGGAATTTCCCTAATTCCAAGTAGTTTTGCTGCCTCTAATCTATGCTGTCCGTTTATAACTTCAAAATAAGTTTCATCGTCAGATGGAATTACAATAATAGGGTCAATAAATCCAATTTTCTCCATAGACATCATTAAGCTTTTTACCAAGCTATCAGAAAGCTCCCTTTGTATCGTAGGAATTCTTATCTTCTCAACACGAACTAAACCAAATGTCATTTCATAACCTTTATAAGGCTCTTTAAACTTTACTCTAAGCTCCTCCATAAGTTTTATAATTTTAAAGCATAAAATTCAATTAAAAACTTAAACCAAGTTGCGCTTTTATAACAGATTTTGAAGCTAAAATCAACAGGTTAAGCATAAGCACCCTCCTTTTTTATATTTATAATTTCATCAAAAAGTGCGTTATATTTATCATCTCCATGCATAACAATTATAACTGTCTTATCCTTCGTCTCTTCAAAAATTGTCCTCATAACTTCATCTTTACTTTCAACATCAATACCTGCGAGGGGTTCATCAAAAATGTAAATTTCTGCATCTTTAAGAATTGTTCTTATAATAGCAAATTTTCTTTTTTCACCTTCAGAAAGCTCATAAGGTTCCATATTTATCTTTTCTTTAAGATTAAATTTTTCTAAAAGTTCCATAAATTTCTTTCTTTTGTTTTCAGAAAGATTTTCAAAATTAACATTATCTTTTAGATTTCCAGGAATAAATTCAAGTGGCATTATCATAGCACTTATTTTTTCAAGTGGTGGAATTTTTATATCACCTTCGGGCGATAAAAAGCCAGAAATTATATTTAATAGTGTTGTTTTTCCACTTCCATTAGGTCCTGATATTAAAATTTTCTTTTTTAAAGGAATTTTTATTGAGAAATTTTTCAATATTTTGTTTTCATCAAAACCAAAACTTATATTATTTAGTATTATTTCATTATTACTATAAACCTTCAATTCATTTTTCCTTAAAGCTTCAAATTCTTTCATTCTTTTTTCGATCCCCTTTAAAGAAAAAATAACAGGAAAATAAGAAATAATTTCCATTACTCCATTCATAAATTTCCAAAATGCTTGTGTAAAAGCAAAAAGATCACCAATTGTTAAAATACCTAATATAACACCTATACCCAAAAATATAAATACAGAAAATTCAGCATAAGAAAGAAATATATCGCTTGAAGTTCTATAAAATGCACTTGTTTTGGTTCTTTTTAATAACATTTCAAAGAACTTATCTATCTTTTCAGTTACATTCTTAAATAAAACTTCAAAAAGATTAAATATCTTTATTGCTCTATATGAAGAAATTACCTTTACTAAATCTTCTCTTAATTTTGCTTCCTTTTCTTTTTCTAATTCAGATAAAGAAGTTATTTTTGAACCCAATTTTTGTGATAAAATATACAAAACTGGTATAATTACAAGAAGAATAAGTGTAATTTTCCAAGAGATAAAAAGCAGAATAAAAAGAGATACAATGGATAAAGTTAAGGAACCAACAAGGTTTAATAAAATTTCGATTTTTTGAAATACAAATTCTTTTCTTTCATCATAAATGCGAGATAAAAAATAAGCACTATTATTTACTATCTTTGAATAAGGTATATCAAAGAAATTTTCAATAGCGTTTAATACTTCTTTCCTTAAAACTTTATTTTTAAATTTTTGAACTAAAACCTCTTGCAAAAAATTCAAATATCTTAACAATGTTCCTAACAAAATGACAATAACTGAAATAATAATAAATAGTTTCAGATTTTTCCCCATTATACCATAATCAATAAGTAGTTTAAAAGCAATAGGATCTACAAATCCCAACAAAAATTTTAAAATTATAGTAAAAAGAATAAGAAACAAAAGGTTAGAAATCATAATAAAATTTTACTTACATACAAAATTAAATGCTGCTTTTACCCTAATAGTAAATTCATCCTCCTTAGGCTCTGGTGCCTGAGAAGAAATAGAAATTGGAGATGCAGCTTGAAGATAACTTCTTTTACTTAATATAGGATATATAACATCATAGTTTATACTTTGTATAAAGCATTCTTTATTAAGTCTTTTACTCACTTTATTAGAAAAATCCTTTGCTTTATCTATTAGTTTTAATTTAAGCTCCTCCTCTACCTCTTTTAATTTTCTTTCAGAAACTGCCCAAGAAGGACGAGAAATTTGATATTTCATCTTTTCATTATATTTTCCTTTAAAAACGTTTAATGTATCAATAATTTTATTTTGTTCTGATGGATTTTCTAATCTAAAAACATAATTAAGCTCACCATAATAACCAGCACATTTCTTTTTGTTATTTTCTATCCAGCAATTTTCTTGAACTGAATAACTTCCGCCCGAGTATTCTAAATTAAAATTTCTTATAGCTTTATCAACATCTCCAAGTATATTAATTACTTCTATTTCTTTTTGACCATTAGCAGTTATAGAGATATTGAAAATAATTATATCTGGTTTTATTTCTTCCTTTTCTTCAAGGGTAGCAGAGATTTTTGTGATTTCATAATCCTTATCTTGTGCAAAAAGTAATAAATAAAAGTAAAGTTGCTCATTTTTAAATTTTAAGGCTCTAAATTCAAAATCCACCTTATCATAGCTTTTGCTTCCTTTTTATCTAAGTTTTGCTTTGGCATACAATCATTAACCCATTTATTACAAGAGCCATCTTTAAGGCTTTTAAATAATATCTTTTCTGCATCCTTATTATTTTTATATCTTTGAGCTATACTTACAAAAGGAGGACCTACAAGATTCCTTCTCATATCATGACAGTTAGTGCATCCTCTTTCCTTAAAAAGAGCTTTTACTTCTTGATATGTTAAAACTTTTTCTTCTTTTTTATTACAAGAAAAAATAAAAAGTAAAAACAAAATCCACATCATTTTAGAAATCCTTTTTCTTAAAAATCCAGCTAAACAACAATAAAAATAAAAAGCTATAAAAAAGAGAAACAAAAATTGAAATTATCCAAAAATTTTTAAAATATTTCAAAAGCCACTTTCCTACAAAGCCCATAATCTCATAAAGACCTGAATCTATAAGAACATTTAATCTAATTGTATCAATTGGATTTATAAGAGTTAAAAAAATAACAATTTTTTCTATTGGATAATTTGAGAAAACAATTATAAAATAAAGCAAAATACTATCATAAAAAACACAAAAAAATAACCAAACAACAAGAGAAAAACCTATACCTTTTAATTTATCATTTTCAATTGTAGCCAAAAGCATACCTAAGGAAATAAAAAGAGGAATAATGGAAGAAATCAATAATATTGATTTTAAATGAATAAAATTTATACCATAAAAGTAAAAAAATGGCAAAAATGAAGCAATATTAAAACTTAATAATAATGAAATAGTTATGCTTAAAACAATAGAAATAAAAATAGTGGTTCTTTTTATCGGTTGTGTTAGAACAAACTCTATAAAATTTTTATTGTTATAAAGATAAATTGATGAAAGTAAAAGTGAGAACAAAGGCAATGTTATAAGAGAAATGCTTGTATAACCTACAATAGATTTTGTAAAATCTTCTGAGAAATAAGAAAGTATATAACCAACAAAAAAATAAAAAAGAAAAATTCCTATAATCCATCTGCTTTTGAAAAGGTCAAAAAGCTCATATTTTATGAGTTTAATAAACACAGCATTGCCTCCGCAAGTTTATCCTTTCCTGTTTTCCTTTTAAGCTCTATTAAACTCCCATTAAATAATATATTACCATAATTTAAAAATATAACATTATCTGCTATCTCTTCAAGGTCCGATATGATATGAGAAATATAAATTATGGTTTTTCCCTTTTCTTTCTCTTTCATTATAAGCGATCTTAAATTATATGCACTGATAATATCAAGTCCTATAAAGGGTTCATCAAGAATTAAAATAGGTAAATCAAAACAAAATGCTAATAGCGCTCCTACTTTCTGTTTTGTCCCACCAGACAAATTTACGAATTTTTTATTTAGTTCATTACTTAAATTTAAAATTTCAACAAGCTCATCAAAATTTTTTAAATTTTCATTCCTAAGATTTTTCACCATATTTACTATTTCCTTTATTGTTAAGTTTTCTGGAAATTCAGGGATTTGTGGCATATAACCTATAAACCTTCTATAAGAAGGATCTTTAAGAGTATCTTTTCCATTTACAAATACTCTTCCTTTATTTTGTCTTACAAGTCCAAGAATAATTTTAATTAATGTAGTTTTTCCAGAAGCATTTGGACCAAGAATTGCAGTTGTTTTGTTTGCTTCAAAATGAACATTTAAATTTTCAAATAAAATTCTATTTCCGAAAGATTTATATATATTTTCTAATTTTATCATAAGGGTTTAGTTAGGGGTTCTTTATCAATAAGAGATTTTGGATTAAACAAAGGAATTAAGCTTTCCATTATATCCATTATATACATAAGAAAGCTATTATAAAAAAGAATAGATAAGGGATATTTTTCAAAAAGAAAGGACATAAATGATACAGGTCTATATGGTATATCACCTATACCATCCTTATCTAAATCATAACCTTGATATTTATCCCAATAATTTTTTAAAAATGTATTTTGAAAGTAAGTTATATTATTTGTTGAAACATCAAAAGCATTTCCAATAAAGATATTTCTTTCAAATAGGTTATTTTCACTATTTGCATATATTCTAATGGCCCATCCATTATTTTTAAATAAATTTTCTTTAAATATCGTTCTATTACACTCTTCAAGATAAACACCATAAGTATTATTTATAAATTGATTTTTATAAACTTTGCTATCTGATAGGTCTTTTAATAAAAAGCCATAACTTGCTAATCCTCTATTCTCATTAAATATATTCTCCTCTATCATTACATTTTTTGAATACATCACTGCAACACCTGCTCCATTCCTATGGAATTTATTCTTTATAAAAACATTATTATGAGAAAACATAAAGTGAAGTCCATATCTTAAATTATCCTCACTTACATTTTCCATTATAATACTATTTTTTACAAATTCAAAATATATACCATCTCTATGACCTTTTATATAATTCTTTTTAATAAATATACTTTCCGAATTCCAAATGTGAATACCATTTCCAGAAGAACCTTCACCTCTTGCAAAACCTATTATGATATTATTCTCAATTTTACAATTATTTACTCCTTCAAGGTATATTGCAAAAAAATTATTTATTAAATGATTATTTTTTATTGTGCAATTTCTTGAATTTTTAACTTTTAATCCTGCAATGTCTTCACTATAAGACATACCTGAATTCTTTATAATAAAACCTTCAATTTTTACATCGTCTGCCATAACTGTTATTATTTGATATTTTCCCCCTCCATCTATAATAACCTTTCCTTGTGCAATAAGTTCAATACTTTTATTAATAAAAATGGGAGCTTTATAAATACCTGACTTTACAATTATTTTTTCTCCTCCCTTTGAAAAGTTTATAGCACTTTGTATATCTTTAAAAAAGCATTCACTACAAACCAAAATATCCATAATTTAATGATGATGAAAATGCTCTTTCTTCATTATATTTCTAACCTCCTCCCAATTTAGAATTTCTCCTTCTTTGCCTTCTAACATCTTTTTTGCAGATTCTATATTTTTATAAGCAGATAAATTCATACCCATAGGACTTTTTATATGTGGTGTTCTTAAATATATAGCAGTTTTTGCATCAAGAAATTCATCTGGATTTAAAAAGTTAGTAACATAGGTTTTTTCTATATCCTCTTCATTTTCATTATAATAAGCAATCATACATTCTATTGCATCAAATTTATAAACTTTTCCTTTCTTTGTTATTATTTCTGCTGAAAATTTTTTATCCATTATTACCATTTTACAATAACTACAAATATCTTCGCCAACTTTTATAGGTTCTGGTTTATATTGAACTTTACAAGATAAAATAAAAAGAATTAAAAAATAAATTAAACGCATTGAGGAACTTCTTTTTTACAAAACTTAATATCTACTATGATGGCAATAAAGGCTAAAATAACTGAAATTATAGCTAAATATCCAGCAGTATGAGGAAGTGAAGCTACTGTGAAATTTAAGAGATGTTTTACACCTATAAGTGGTGGTTGAAATGGTTCCATTTTAATAGGTGCATTAGGATCAAGATTGTGCCCATAATCATATTCCCATTTATAAAAATCAGCAAGCCCTAAAATTGCAGAAATTGTAAGCATTATAAAATAAATATAAAGCAAAGCTCTTTTATTAACAATAGAAGAAAATAGACCAAAAATTATTAAAAAACCCCCTATAATAGGCATAAATTTTTGTTCTGGTATAGAAGATGGAACATGTTTCATTCCAACATAATGATTTAATAAGTTTATATTATATAAGTCAAATTCAGTCTTTCCTGTAATTTTATCTATCCAAATATACATCGTCAGGCCTTCTGGATATTGGGGAGCTATAAGATGAATTTTCCAAAGTGGAAAAAAATATATAGAAATAAGTAAAATTGAGGAGAGGGCCAAAAGCCCTCTTGAAACTAAATGCATTTTCATTTTAAAACCCCCTATTTTTGAGCCTGTGGGCTTGGCAAGCCTGTATAATATTTAAGAGGAACATTAGAGCCTGCTGGTGAAACTCTTATATATCCTTGCATCTCTTGATGTAATGCAGAGCAGAAGTCTGTGCAATAGAATGGATAAACACCTGGTGCTTTTGGAACCCATTTAAGTGTTTTTGTTTGACCAGGCATTATTAATATTTCCGCATTTTCTGCCCCCATTATTGCAAAACCATGTGGAATATCCCAATCTTGTTCAAGATTTGTAACATGGAAATATACTGTATCTCCAACTCTTACACCTTCTATATTATCTGGTGTGAAATGTGATCTTATAGCACTCATATAAACATGAACCACATTACCTTTTCTTTCAACTCTTGCTTCCTTTTCAGATTTAACTGCAAAAGGATGCTTATTCTTTTCAAGAGGATATATCTTAGCTACATTATCCTTTATCTTTGATGCTAATATACCTTGTGCATAGTGAGGTTCTCCAAGTGTATAAAATTCAGAAAGAAGTCTAATTTTATCTCCACTTATATCGTAAAGTTGTGCACTTTGTAATAATTCTGGACCTACTGGCAATTGTCTATCTTTTGTAATTTTATTCATAGCAATCATATATTTACCATAAGGCTTTCTTGTATCTCCACCCATTACAAGCAAGTGTCCAATAGAATAGTAAGCAGGTGCTCTATCTACAACTTTACATGTTTTATATTCATATTTTACAATTTCAGAGGATACGAAGCATGAAGTATAAGCATATCCCTTTCCATCAAATTCTGTATGAAGTGGTCCAAGACAAGGCTTTTCAACTTCGCAATTTAAAACCGCATCATATTTAAGAACTGGTATTCCATCTATTTCTTTTTCAAAAGCCTTTTGCTCTATTGCTTTCAACATCTTAGAGAATGAAAAAATTGGAATAACAGCTGCAAGCTTTCCACCTCCAACTATGTACTCTCCATCATCAGATACATCAACACCATGTGGGGATTTTGGAGTTGGTAAGAAGTATGCAACACCTGGACACTCTTTTGGATCAATCATTTTTACAGATTTTTTAACCTCCGATATAGCCATGTGCTTTTCTTCATCATAATAATTATGATAATAAGTAGCAGGAATTTCTTTATATTTTCCTTGTGCTACACATTCCTCTGCTCTCTTCCAATTTATTGCAGCAATATAATCTTTATCATTTTGAGAAGCATTTACTTCAAGTAATGTATGAGCTTGTTCTGTATTATAAGATGTAAAGAAGCACCAACCATGGGATGGACCTCTACCACATCTTGCAAGGTCATAGTTGAAACCTGGCATTAGTATTTGAAATGCAACATCCATCTTTCCAGGTTCATTTGCTTTTATAAAGCTTATTGTTCCTTTAAAATTCTCTTTAAAAGATTCTACTGGAACATCTCTTTGTGGAATAGGAACAGAAAACCTTGTGCCAGCTACAACATACTCTGTATTTTCTGTTCCATATGGGGATGGGTGATTTCCACCAGAATTTGGTATTTCGATTATTTCAGTGGTTTCAAAAGTTCTAAGGTCTATTCTAGCAATTCTTGGAACATTATTTGCATTTATAAATAACCACCTTCCATCATGTTCCCCATTTGTTTGAGAAAGCCATGGATGATGTGTGTCATCCCAAGGTATAAAACCATGGGAAGTCATAAGCATAGGTTTTGTTTCTTCACTATAACCCCATCCTGTTTCAGGATCTTGTTGAAATACCTTAATTACTTTAAGTATCCTACCAGATGGAATGCCATAGACTGTTACGTGCCCACCAAATCCACCGGAGAAGAAAACATAAAATTCATCATGAGAGCCAGGAGCTACATAAACTTTTGAAGCAACATCTGAAATAGAGGCTTCCTTCTTTGGCGCACAACCCAAAAACAACCCACTCATTATAAGGGTTATTCCCCCAACTAAAAAGTTTCTCATGTTCTTACCTCCTTTTTATTTTTGCTCTTCATCTATGCTTCTAAAATATTCAAGAATTGCTCTAGCCTCCTCTTGGGAGACATTTTGAAAAGTCATTTGGGTTAGATACTCTGCTAAAAGTTGCTTTGCTATTGGGTCTTTTTGTGTCATTTCAACAGGATTTAATATCATATTCATTATCCATTCAGGTTTTCTCTTCTTTGTAATTCCTCTAAGTGGTGGTCCTACAAACCTTTCATCAAGCTTATGACAAGCAGTGCACTTCATTTCAAAAACTTCCTTTCCTTTGCTTACAAGAGATTGATCTATTGGTCCAAGCTTTACTTCCTTTATAGGTCCTATACCTATATCGCTTACTACCTCATTTTGCACTTGTTTATTTTCTTCTTTTATTTCAGTTTTACTTGATTGACAACTTAGAAGAAACAAGAAAAATGCGACATTTATCATAATTTTAGTTTTCATCATTTTCCTCCTCTTTTTCGTTTTTATAATCTAAACCATTTTCCTGGCTTATCAGGAAATAAAAGTGAGAGATTAAAGAGATAAAAAGTGTTGTTTTCATATTTTTTCCTCCTTTTTATCTTAAACTTACTTATCATAAGTTTTAAAATTTTAAAGCATATTTTAATGCAAGTCAATTGCAATAGTAAATAATTACTTAACTAAAACTTTGATGATTTAGTTATACTACCTAACAAATTATAGTGTAAAGTATTTATTCCTGATAAATATCTTTTTTGCTTTAAAATTTTCGCTATGGCTGAGAATAAACATTTTAGAGAACCACCTCTAAGTTACTTTCCTTATGTAATTGTATTTTTCATAATCTCTGCCATATCTTTTGTAAATGTTGGAATTTTCTACTTAAATTGGGGGGGATTTGGCTCATTTCTTATAATTCTTTTATCTTCACTTCAAGTTATTCTACTTGCTCTTTATTTTATGTATTTAAGATATGAGGATAAATTAACAGTTGCTTTTGCACTAATGCCACTATTTTTCATATTTCTTTTAATTTTAGGAAATGTTATGGATATTCATTTTAGTAAGGAGGGACTAATAGAATACCAAAAGAATGCTAATACTATTAATAAGTAATTTTCCAAGTGATGTAAAAATAGAACACATAGAAAATGTAGAATTAGATCCGAAATTTGGAAATAAAGTAGAAAATGTTTATTTTTATGACCAAAATGGTAAGTTAATAAATTTTAATAGTTTAA
>JAUQPS010000171.1 GCA_030550205.1 bacterium | reverse complement strand
AAGCATTTAAAATAGCTTCATTTATAGAAAATTCTTTAAAATTTATACCACTTCCAATTTTTGAAAATCTTTTTAAAATTGAAGTTATTCTATTTAAATCATTTTCAATTTCATAAAATCTATCCTCTCCCCTTTTTAATAATTCAATGTTTGCTATAAGTGAAGAGATTGGAGTTCCCATTTGATGTGCTAAACCTTTTGCAAATGTTGAATAAAATTTTTCTGCTTCATAGTTATAAACATTCCTTATAGCTAAAACAATAATAATAAATGTTATAATTGTAATAAGCATTAAAATAAAAGGCAAAATTGATAAGTAAAATATAGAGCTTGGTTCTGTATAATAAATTCTTCCAATTTTCACACCTTCATATACAATTTCTGAAAATTGATGCTTTATTTTTAAATTTTCCTTTATCTTATACAAATTATCCATTTTATTAAAACCTTTATAAAATCTAATGCTATCTTTATCATCTGTAATAATTATAGCAAATGGTATATTCTTTAAGATATTTTCAACATCTTCTGAACCAAGCATAAGACTTGAACTTAATGTATTAGATAAAACCGAACTATAATTTTTAATTTCATTTTTTATATTTGAAATTGCTATATTTGAAAGAATGAAAGAAGATAATATAATTATTGAGAATGGAATAATTAGGAAAACTTGAATTCTTGCAGGCATTCTATAAAACTGCGCTAATAACTTCCTTTACAATTTTCTTAAAGTTCTCTGGATTATCATTTATTTGTCCATTTATATAAAATTCTAACATCCTTGTTAATATAGAAACAATAAAAGCAATGGTATATTGCTTATTATATTTTCCAGATGGAGCAATTTCTCTTAATATATCAATAGGTTTTGGAACTTTCCTTATAAACTTGTCATAATGAAATTGAAACATCTTTAAAATAAATAAAAATTCTTCTTTCTTTGAAAGAGCAAAATCTATAAAACTATCAATGAAAGCATTAATTTTATCAGAGCTATTTTCTACTTTTGATTTTATATAATTATAGAATTCAATTGCAATATCTTCAAATGTTTTCCTTATAAGTTCCTCTTTATCCTCATAATATTTGAATATAAGAGCTTCGGATTTTTTTGAAATTTTTGATATATCCTTTATTTTAATTCCATCTATTCCACTTTTAATGGCTGCTTTTATTACCGCCCTTTTGATTTTATCTCTTGAATTAGCTTTTCTCATTTTGAAATCCTATTTGCGAATTTTGTCATCTTGACAATTTTAAAGCATACCCCTTCCCAAAAGTGTAATTTTTTTAGGATTTATAAGTTTTTATTAGTGAAAGAGATAAAAAGGCGGGAAATGAAGCAATAATAAGGCTTTCAAATGTCTTAATTTTTAAAATAATCAGATATTTAAAAGTATTGAATTCATTAGGGTTTAAGCATACCCTTCTTGAAAGTATTGAATTTATTGGGGTTTTTAAATTTTAGGCGGGCGGAAGGGACTACCAACCATTTTAAACCCCTGGGTCGTCCCCGTGTAGGGGACTACCAATTTTCAAATCTGGGCTCATCCCCCCGCCCATTTCACCCCTTGGGGTGTTCCCAAAATTTTAAAGCCTACTTTTTCCAAAAAGAAAACCTATTAGAAATCCTATAAGTAATATAAATAAAACACCTCCTGCTGTCATTAAGATGTATTTATCAAATTCTTTGCTTTCTAAATAAACTTCATCTAAATTATATAAAACAACGCCAAAATCTAATAAATCTTCTATTGATTTTATAGGTTTGGTAGTATCTGAATAATCAACTATAAATTCATTTGGAGATTGTTTTATAAGTTTTATGTTTCCTAAATGGGCTGAATTGGCTTCTATTGTGAAATTTCCAAGATTAACTTTATCAAATGATTTTATAATGATTTTGGATTTTGAAAGTAATTCTTGTAGTTTTTTATCTTTTCTGATTTTACCTTTTTTATCAAAAACTTTTATTCTCATAGTTGCCTTTCTAACCAAATTTTGATGGTTAAAGTGGCTGGGTAAGCACCTTGATTATAAATTCTTAATTTATAGTATTGGGTGTTGGTTAAAGCAAATCTATTACCTCTTGCCATATCCCCATTTCTATAAAACATTCCTGTTTGTTTTATAAAGATATTTGTAGAAATTGTGAGTGTGCCAAATGGTTGCTCTTGAATTATTCCTGCTTCAAGTTCTCTTATGAGTGAAAATTCTAATGAAGCGTTATTATCAATATAAATATAAATTATATCAAATTCTTTTGTTTGAATTGCTTTGTCAAAATTTAAATCAATATAACTTCTTGGGTCTATTGTTATTGTTTTGTCTAAAATTTTTTCTATTCCTATTCCTGCTGAAACTATTGGAATTGAAGAATATATTAGTTGTGCCATTATTTAGCTCCTGTTTTTAGAATAATGCCTGTTATGAAATTTAAGCCTGAATTTAAAGTTTTCATTAAAAGCAAAATTAGGTAAATGCCTAAAATTATTGCTAAAACAAAACCGAGAATAAAAGCAAAAATTGATAAAATAATCATAAATAGAAGAATAATTTTTCCTAAAAATCCATTATTGTTAGTAATTATTGTTTTCAATAAGTCTATATAGCTTTGGACAATATTTAAAATCTCCTTAAACATATTTTCCAGCCTCGTTCCATATTGAGGTTAAAGAACCTTTTTCTTTATTTAAAGC
>JAUQPS010000170.1 GCA_030550205.1 bacterium | reverse complement strand
AATCTAAGGGTGCTTCTGTAAATGAGAACATAAGCGTAAATGGAATTCTTATTCCAACAATAGCGGTATTTCCATCTTTTGTTTTTTTAGCACTTAAATATCCACCTACTCCAATATAGAATTTTAGGGGTTGAATTTCTCTTGTGGGTATATTGAAGTCCTTATCAAGGCTAAAATAGAAATTTTCAGTTTGGATATTCCATCCAGCCATAATTCTTATATCCTGGACAAGAGATAAACTCAAAGCGGTCGGATAACCGATATGTGCCCCAATAGAATGAAGTTGGCTTAAAAGAATGAAAATCATACCCAAAATTTTAAAGTATTTAAGAATTTTAAGACAGATTTATAATCCTCTTTTGAAAGCAAGCTATTTAATATCGGTAGAACTTTTAAATTTATAACATTTTTTATTTCAGTTGGTTCTACTAAAAAATAGCTATGCCCTATTAAAAATTCCTTTCCAAGTTTTCTTTCAATAATATCATTTACAAAATTGAAAAAGCTTTCAAGCTCATCAAGAATAGCTAAATTATAATTATTTTCTAAATAAAAATTTCTTACAACATTAAAATCTGGCAAAATTTCAATAAATATAAATCTTCTTCTTAAAGCAATATCAAGCGAATGAACACTCCTATCCGCACTATTCATAGTGCCAATTATATAAACATTTTCTGGAACTTTAAATTTTTCCAAGGAATATGGTAAAATTACATATTTGTCTCTATATTCAAGAGCATAAAGCAATTCTCCAAAAACTTGAATTATATTACATCTACTAATTTCATCCAAAATTATTACAAAATTTTCAGAGCTATTTAAAGCTCTCTTACAAAATTCTTTAAATATCCCATCTTTAATATAAAATCCTCCATCAACCTTTGGTCTAATACCTTCTATAAAATCTTCATAACTATAACTTGGATGCATTTGAACAATTGTATAATTTCTAGATATTTCAGAAGCTATTTTTAATGCTAAATAAGTTTTACCAGTTCCAGGCGGACCATATAAAATGACATTTTTATACTTTATCGTTAATTTTGCATATTCAGATAACGTTTCTTGTTTTATATAAACACCATTTTCAAAAGTTAAAAATCTATCCAATTGATTAGCAACTTCATCTAAATTATCCTCAAATATATGCATTATTCCAATTGACCAATTAGGCAAATAAACATCATTATCAAAACTTTTAATAGTTCCATCTGAATAATCACTATTACATGCATACATATTTAAAATATATTGCTGTCCCTTATTTATAAACATTTCCCTTAATTCACTATTCGGCCTAAAATGTAACAAATATCCAATTTTATCATAAATTCTTGAAAGATAAATTACACCATTTTCATTTTCTGCATATAATCTTTCATTTCCAATTAAGCTTTTAAATGTTAATTGGGATTTTTTAGAAATTTCATTTAAAAGAATTCCTTCTTTAATTTCTAACTCCTCTGCAAATGACTTTAACATCCTTATAATTTTAAAATTTTTAAAAATATCCTTGTTTAGTTTATTTGAATGGAAAAGCTCAAATATCAAAATTTTATCCTCAAATATATCATTTGGGAAAAATGTTCTTTGAAAAAATTGCTCCAAGCTTTCATTGTTTAATTTTGAACCATTTAAATAATATATACGAATTTCATCTTTAAAGGGTTGAATTGTTCTTAAAAACTTAAATTTATCAACTTTATAAATATATCTTAAAAAGGGTTTATAGGGAACTGGTGAGTTTCTTAAATCTGAAAATTTATAATAAGCTTTAAAAATTCCTCTCTCATCAAGCTCTAATATAAAAAGTGGCATAATATGTGGATATTGTTTATCTTGTAAAATTAATTTATGTTTGTTTTTTGAAATTCTATAAAAAATTCTATAATTTAAAACCTCTACTTCATCAAGTTTATTATTTATAGGTTGCTCTAATAATTCTTCAAGGGCATTAAATATCAGCTCTCTCATTTAAAAAGCTTTTAAATATCTCCTTTAATGTATATAATGATTCTAAATCTACCCATTCTTCATCTGTATGAAGTCCATAACCAATTGCATTTGTTATAATAACAGGTATTCCCTTTTGAGCAAAAAATCTTCCATCAGTCGCACCATGCTCACTTATAAACTCAACTTTCCTATTTAAAATTTTCTCAGCTGTTTGTTTATATAATTTTAAAAATTCATTATCTTCTGGAACATAAATTGCTTCACCTGTGCTTAAAACTTCAAATTTTAAATTTGGAAATTTTTTTATAGATGATAAAACTTGCTCTTTCATTGTTTCAACTGTCCAAGGCTCTGTAAATCTAATATCTATTTCTGCTATTGCATAATCTGGAACGATATTAACTTTTAATCCTCCTTGAATTTTACCTATATTTATAGTATTATGCCAATGATTTGGATCTCCACAAGGCTCAGAAGGAAAAATTAAACTTATATCATTATAAAAGTCAATTAAATTATCAATAGCATTTAAACCCTCCCATACTCTTGAACCATGAGCACTCTTACCTTCTGAAATAACCCTAAAATGTAAAACTCCCTTTTCTCTATTTATTATATTAAAGTTAAATCCTCCATCAGGTATAATTGCAAAATCACAACTATAACCCTCTTCATTCAAAAGATAATTAACACCATTCTCACTACCTATTTCTTCATCGGTTGTTAGCATTAATCCGATATCATAATTCTTATTCTCAGCTGAAAGCTCCTTAAACAATTCTATTAATACTGC
>JAUQPS010000169.1 GCA_030550205.1 bacterium | reverse complement strand
ATTTTTTCTAGCCTTCTTATATGCTTTTCTTCTTTTTTAAACATAGTATTTAAAAATATTTCAATTAAATAAAAAGCTTGATTTTCGTCAATAAAATCAGCAGGAAGGCATAATACATTTATGTCATCATCTTCTCTTGCTTTTTGAATTATTTCTGGGCTTAATCCTAAACAAGCCCTAATACCTTTTACTTTATTTGCGGTTATGCAAACTCCTACACCTGAGCCACAAAGTAAGATACCTTTACTATTTTCATTTTTAGCTACTTCTAAAGCCAATTTATATGCTATATCTGGGTAATCATCATCTGGATTATAACTAAAAGCTCCTAAATCTATTACATGATAATTGTGTTTTTTAAATTTTTCTAAAAGTTTGTTTTTTAGTTCAAATCCTCTATGATCACAACCTATAAAAATTTTTATTGACTCCATGTTATTTAATGATTATAATTTATTTTTAAAAATGATAAATAATCCAACCTTTCTAATAAATATTCTAACTTTATTAGCACTTTTGTCATCAGCAAATGTATTTAACATTGATGAATTAATTTTAAAACTTAGTGAAATATATATTCAACCATTTCCAGAATTTTCAAAAGAAGCTCTCTACTTTAGATTTCCTAATTTTGATAATTGGGAAAGACCAGAAGGTCCAATAAAAATAGGAATTCAAATAGGACATTGGATAAAAGAAAATCCACCAATAGAGCTAAAACGAATATCTAAAACAGGAGCTGTCATAAGCAGCTTAAAAGAAGTAGATATAAATTACCTTATAGGTAGTGAAGTGAAAAATATCTTAGAATCTAAAGGTTATAAAGTTGAGCTTTTACCCGCAGTTGTTCCTCCAGAATATTATGCTGATGCTTTTATTGCAATTCATGCAAATTCTACAGATAAAAAAGTTAGTGGTTTTATGATTTCGACTCCGTTTATTGATTATTCGGGTAAAGCATTTAAATTAAAAGATTCAATTATAGAATCTTATTCAAAATATACAAATTTACAGTTTATAGATGAATTTACTTCAAATATGACTCATTATTATGCTTTTAATTGGTCAAAATATAAACATGCAATTCATCCCAAAACCCCAGCTGTGATTTTGGAAATGGGGAATATGCAAAATCAAAGAGATTTATTAATTTTAATCCTAGGTTATAAAAATGTAGCTCAAGGAATAGCTGAAGGGGTTGATAAATTTATAAAGGAAAATTATTAGCTAGCACTTAAAACGCTTTTTACTTTGTTTATTAATTCATCAAGATCTGCAGCTTTTGTTAAATAATCAATTGCACCTATTTCTTCTGCTAATTTTTTATGGTACTGACTAATTAACTCAAAATCTTCACTATCTTCATCCATAGAAGTTATAAAAATTACCTTTATATTTTGCAGTTCAGGGTTTTCTTTTATTTTTAAAAATACCTCCACCCCATTTATGTTTGGCATTAAAATATCTAATAAGATTAAATCAGGTTTGGTGCTTTCTAAAATTTTTAGAGCTTCCTCTCCATTTTGCGCTTCAATCACTTCAAAGCCTTCATAAGCTAATTTGTTTTTCCATATCTCTCTAAAATTAGGATCATCATCAACTAATAAAATTTTTTTGCCTAGGTCCATTTTTATGTTAAATTATAAAAAAAATTTAATTTTTTTTAAAATTTCTTCTAAGCTTTCAGTTTTGTGGATTAGGCCATCAGCACCAAATGACCTCGCTAAAGCTTCATCAACTCTCTGTCCATTATCTGTGTAATCTAAATTTGTGATAAAAAGTATTGGTATCGTTTTGTCTTTTAATAATTTCTTTATTTCTATTAAACCATTAAATCCATTTATCTTTGGCATTGCTATATCCAATAAAATTAAATTAGGTATTTCATTTTCTAATGCTTTTAAAGCATTTTCTAGTTCAAAAAAACATTTTACATTAATTTTCTCTTTCTCCAAGAGTAAGGTAAAAAGATTACAAAAATTTCTGTCATCATCTATCAAAAAAATTAATTTCTTGTTTTCTTCACCATTCATTAAATAATTATAAAACGCCTTTGTCAAGTTTTATATAAGTTTTAAATCTTAAGAAATAGGTAACTCTACGTAAAATCTACTTCCTTTTCCTTCTCCTTCAGATTCTGCCCAAATTTTCCCTTTATGAGCTTCTACTATATATTTTGCTATATAAAGCCCCAAACCCGTTCCCCTAATTTCTCTTTTAATACTAGGATCTCTAACAAATTCACCAAAAAGCTTCGATTGAAGTTCTTTCGACATTCCTATACCTGAATCAGCAACAGTTATTAAAACTTTATTATTTTCTTTAGAAAGACTTACCCTTACCCATCCTTTAAGAGTATATTTTATTGCATTGTCTATTAAATTTTGAATTACCTGAGAAATTCTAATTTTGTCAGCTTTGATAATTAATTGTTCTAAATTAGTTTCAAAAGTAAGTTCTAGTCCTTTTTCGTTTGCTATTAACTGGAAGTTGTTAATAATTTCTTTAATTAAATTTACAATTTCAACTTCCTCAAAATGTAACTCCATTTTTCCTTCTTCAATTTTTCGATAATCCATAAATTCTTCCACCAATTCTAAAAGGTTATCAACAGAATTTTTAATTTTTTTAGCAAAATCTCTAGCTTGTTCAGGAACATTTTCCATTGATTCGGCAATTAATTCTGCATAGCCCTTAACAACAGCCATTGGTGCCTTAACTTGATGTGAAGCAAAAGATAAAAACTCAGATTTAATCCTATTTAATTGTTCAAGTTTTTCTCTTTGTTCAACTTCACGTATTAC
>JAUQPS010000029.1 GCA_030550205.1 bacterium | reverse complement strand
CAAAATTTTTAAACAAATTTGAAAATGCTTTAAAATCACTTGACTTTATAATTAAAACTGCCTTATCTACAAACTTTTGAAACAAAATAATTTGAATATCATTTTGAGAAAGTAAGTTCAATATCTCGTCATTATAATTCATAACAATTTTAATAACATCTAATTGAGTTATTGCGTTTATTTTTGGACTTTCAAGAAAATTCCCAACCATCGTCCCATCCCCCCTTTCAAAAGAGCTATAAATATAAAATGGAAAATTAAACTTTGCACTTAAACTAACCGCTCTTGAATGCATAACCTTTGCACCAAAACTTGCCATTTCAATTAACATATCAAAACTAATTTTTTCAAATTTTTTGGAATTTTTTATTCTTGGGTCAATTGCATAAACTCCATCAACATCTGTATATATTTCACACTTTACATTTTCAAATTTTTTGGAAAGTTCAATAGCAATAGCAATTGCTGTTAAATCACTTCCTCCCCTTCCAAGTGTTGTAATTTCTTTTTCAATACTAACCCCCTGAAATCCAGCAATAATGGGAACTTCATTATTATTCAGGCAATCCAAAACTCTATTTAATTTTACTTCTATAATTCTTGCATTATTAAATCTATTTTCTGTAATTATTCCAACCTGGGAACCTGTAAATGATTTAGAAGGTATTCCAATTTTATTTAAAGCAATTGACAATAATGCCATAGATATTCTTTCCCCAACAGATATTAACATATCTACTTCTCTTTTAGGTGGATTTTCTGAAATCTCATATGCTAAATTTAATAAATTATCCGTAGATTTACCCATTGCTGAAACTACTACAACAGGTTTATAACCTTCATCTATTTTACTTTTTATAATATTGGCAACATTTATTATTCTATCTTTATTAGCGACAGAAGAGCCTCCAAATTTCATTACAACTATCATCCTATCTCCTCTATCTTAAATCCATCTTCTGTTGTAAGAATAACAATATAATTTAAATTTTCTGGTGCATAAATTGATAAAATTTGTTGATTATCTAAAATAGTATAATACTTTAATTTTGAAACAATATCTTTTAGGTCGCCTTTTAATAAAATTTTAAATCTAACCCCAAGTTTTCTTAAATTATCCAAGCTTTGAAATAGCTCATCATCAAACTTATCAATTATCAAGTCAAAATTCTCTTCAAGTTTTAAATTAACTTTATAATTACTAAAATAATTTTCAGTTTCTTCAATGAAATCTGTTAAATTTTCTGCTTCCATAGAAAATCCACATGCATTTTTATGCCCCCCATAGTTTATAAATAAATCTGAAAGAGCATTTAAAAATTCAAGCATATTATATCCATTTGGAGCTCTTATTTCTGCAACAATTTTGTGCTCTTCATCATACGAAATAGCAATAACTGGAACCTTAAATTTATCCTTAATTCTACTTGCTATATAACCTATGTGATATGGACTTAAATGTCTCAAATCCAAAAGAATATAACCTTTAATTCTTTTTATATTTCTTTCTATTCTTTTTACTTCCGCATCTAATTTTGTTGTAATTTCAAGAGAATACTTATAAATTCTACTAAGTTGTTCCTCTACAAAAACCTCATCATCAGACAATAATAATTCTACAATTAAATGCCTTTCGCCCTCACTATTTATAGTTGAAAGTATAGGAATAAGACTTTCAATAGAAGCTCCTTGACCTGTTATTAATGAATAAGCTCTAAATAATGGAAAACTATATTTATTTATAAGCTCCTTTGCTAAATCTACAATAATTTTATTTTCTGAAAATATAGGCATTCTATCAGATATTGTGCCAAGTGCAGAATAAATAATAATTTCAGGATGATTTTCAAGTATAAAATTAATATCATAACCAAACTTTAAATTGATAAGACCAAGAGCAATTTTTAAGCTTAAACCAGAAGCAGAAAGATAAGGAATTGTTCCACCAAGTTTTGGATTTAAAATAATAGCGGAAGGTAATTCTTCTGGCATTTCATGATGGTCTGCAATAATTACACTTATACCCTTTTCCTTTGCATACTCTACTTCTTCTATACTACTCAATCCTGTATCAACACATATAATAAGTTTAATTCCTTTACTATAAGCAAAATCTACTCCCTGTCTTGTTAATTTATGTCCTTGACTTCCCCTTTTTGGAATATAATATATTGGATTTGAATTAAGAATTCTTAATACTTTTAGTAAAATTGCTGTTGAACTAACCCCATCCAAATCATCATGTCCCCAAATTAAAATCTCCTCTTTTGAAGAATATCTCAAAATTTCCTTTAATGCTAATTCCATATTTGCAATTGCTCTATATGGCAATAAATTTTCAATAGTAGGATAAAATAAACTCTTTACCAAGTCTGTATCTACTATCCCTTTCCTAATAAGTGCTTTTGCTACTATCGGATGCACTTTATATTCATTTATAAGAACTTGCTCCACATTCATAATTTACCTCCTTATATACCAATCTATATAATTTTTTATCCCTTCTGCTATAGCCTTTGCTAACTTATTTTGATACTCTTCATCCATTAAAAGTTTTGCCTCCTCTGGATTTGAAATAAATCCAATTTCTATAAGTATAGAAGGGGCATAAACTTTCCTTAAAACATAAAATCCTGCTTGCTTTATTCCCCTATCATTTCTTCCATCTTTCAATTTTTCATGAACAAAGAATGCTAACTTTTGAGATTCCTTTAAATAAGCATTTTGTAAAATATCTGAAACAATAAATTTCAGAATATCACTTTCCTCTACTTCATACTTAATAACTGAATTTTCAAGAGCTTCAACCGCTCTTTCTTCACTTGTTCTTGCAGTTGATAGAAAGTAAGTTTCTGGTCCAAATGCATTATCTACTTCTGAATAATTACAATGAATACTTACAAACAATTTAGCATTATACCTTTTTGCTATTTCTGCTCTCTCGCTTAAAGATAAGAATATATCTTCTTCCCTTGTTAATATCACTTTAAACCCATACTCCTTTTTTAAAATATTTGCTATTTTTTTGCTTACTGATAATGTAATATCTTTCTCCTTTATACCCCATTTACCAATTGCTCCTGGGTCCTTTCCACCATGTCCAGGATCAATAACAATATAACCAAAATTACCATATGAGTAAAGTATAAATTTTAAAACATAATTTTCTTTAATTTTTTTATAAGAGCCGTATTTAGTAGAAACGAAAATTTTAAAGAATGCCCCCTCTTTTGTATGGAAAATTGCGATAGAATCAATAATTCCACTATCTCCTTTTATAAAATTAAATTTTGGATAAAAACCATCTGGAAGATGTATTAAGATAGCATTTTCTTCAAGCCATAATTGTTCTTTTGTATTTCTTGATAATGTAAAAATTAAAACACAACTATCACTATTTTCAATAATTTGAAATTTCTTAATTGTTTCAATTGCCCTAAAAAGCTCATTTGATTTATAATCCCAAAATATCGGTATAGATGTTAGCCTATAAATTATTAAAGCGATATCTTTGCCATTTACATAGATTTTATTATCCCTAATCTCATATAAAAACTTAAAAGTTTTATCCTTATGCCTAAATATTTTATTTTGAAAATCAAAATAAATTGTGTCATCTTTGTAGATTGCTAAATTATTCAAGAGCTTTATTGAATAAACGGATAATATACTATCTAATGGAAATAAGATGCCCATCATCTTTCGCTTATATACCAATTTACATATTCCCTTATCCCTTCCGCTATACCTCTTGCTAATAAGTATTGATAATTTTTGTCTATAAGAAGATTTGCTTCTTCTGGGTTTGAAACATATCCTATCTCTATTATAACAGAAGGAATATAAATATTTCTTAAAAGGTAAAAATTCGCCTTTGTTATACCTCTACTTTTTGTAAATTCATTTATTCTTTGATTTATGAAAAATGCTAGTTTTCTTGATTCATTAGATAAGAAGAATACTTCAGGTCCTTTGATATTACTCATCTCAAAATAATTACAATCAATACTTACAAACAATTTAGCATTATACCTTTTTGCTATTTCTGCTCTCTCGCTTAAAGATAAGAATATATCTTCTTCCCTTGTTAATATCACTTTAAACCCATACTCCTTTTTTAAAATATTTGCTATTTTTTTGCTTACTGATAATGTAATATCTTTCTCCTTTATACCCCATTTACCAATTGCTCCTGGGTCCTTTCCACCATGTCCAGGATCAATAACAATATAACCAAAATTACCATATGAGTAAAAGTTCAAAAAAAACAACATAGTTTTCTTAGTAATCTACTTATTCCTTTTGGTATATCAGAGGGTTTAAATGTTAATTTATCAAAAAATTCACAACTTCTTGAATGTAAATATGCAGAAAGGACTGTTGAATTTATAGGACTTAAATGTTGTGCCAAAAATCCACCAATTAAACCACTTAACACATCCCCACTCCCCCCTCTTGCCAATTTTTCATCCCCCCATATATTTAAAAATTTTAAATTATTTTGAACAATAACACTTGGATTGCCTTTTAACAAAAGAACACATTTATTTTTACTTGAAAAATCCAAAGAAATTTTAATTCTATTTCTATCTATTTCATATGGGTCCTTATTTATAATAAAACTCATTTCTCCAACATGGGGAGTAATAATTGTTTTTTCATTTAGTAAATGAATTTTATCAGAAATTGCCCATATTCCATCCGCATCAATGATTTTTGGAACATCTAATTTTATTATTTCATTCATAAACTCTTTTACACTTTCATTTCTTGAAATACCACTTCCTACTACAATACTATTAAAATTCAAATTTTTTGAAATTAAATCAATAAAGCTTTCCTTTGAAAAATAACCATCCTTATCCTCAACAGGAATTACAATACTTTCTGGAATTCTTCCAACAACATATGGATATATCTTTTTAGGAACAACTACATAAATTAATCCTACTCCACTACTCAAAGCACCTATTACATTTAAAATTACCGCACCTACAAAATCCTTACTTCCCCCAATTATTAAAACTTTCCCTTTCTCTCTTTTACTCTCATAACCCTTATATTTTGGCAATAAATTTAATACATCCTCTTCTTCAAGATATAAAAATCCTTTATTTTCAGCAAGTTCCTCTTCAATTCCAATATCTATTACTTCTAAATTCCCTCTATGAATTTTCCCTTCAAATAAATAATGTCCAAGCTTTTCATAAGCAAATGTATAAGTATAATTGCTTAAAAAAGCTATATTTTCAATAAAACCTGTTTCACCATCCACTCCACTTGGAATATCAACACTAACTTTAATAGTTTTTGAATTATTAGCAATTTCAACAGCTTTATAAAAATCATCTTTTAAAGAACCTTTAAATCCTGTTCCAAATATCGCATCAACAATAACATCAAAATTCTTTACATCCTCAATAAATTCCTTTTCATCAAACTTTTTATATTCCACATTAAAAACTTTTAATAACTCAAAATTTATTTTTGTTTCATTTGTTTTAAAATTTTCATCAAAAATTATTACTTTTACATATTTTTTAAATTTTTTTAACCATCTTGCTATTACAAATCCATCTCCTCCATTATTCCCACTTCCACACATAATTAAAAAACTTTTTCCAAAATTTTTAATTCTTTCTGCTACTGATTTTCCTGCATTTTCCATCAATACAATTTGTGGAATTTTTGAACTATTATCAATTTCCTTCATTTCAGATGGTGATACAATCCTTCTCATACTAAGAATTTTAGTTTTAATAATAACTTTCCTTGACCTACCACTTCCCCCTCCTTACAATGAACTTTCTCAACCATTGCATTTTGGGGGCTTGTAATAATCATTTCCATCTTCATTGATTCAATTGTAAGTAAAACATCATCTTTATTCACAAAATCCCCCTCTTTTACATTCAACTTATTTATCTTCCCTGTAATAGGTGATATTATTTCCTCTTTACTATGCTCTTCAAAAGCAGTTGTTTCTAAAACTTTTTCAATAACATATATCCTTGAATTGTAAAATAATATAATCTTTTCTCCTTCTTTTTTAAGCAAAAGCTCTAACTTTAAATTATGGTCTATACTAACATCATAAACATTTCCGTAATTATCTTTTAACTTCATGTTTAGACCTCTTAAAAACACTATCAAAAATAAGTAAAAATATAGCAATTGTAATAACACTATCTGCCAAGTTAAACACAAACCATCTTAAATGCTCATTTATTCCAATATCCAAAAAATCTACTACCATTCCCCTAAATATCCTATCAATGATATTTCCTAGGGCTCCCCCAATAATTAAACAATAAGCAAAAAAACTTAAAAAACTCTTTTCTTTAATTGCAAGATATAACACAAACAATGTAATTGCAATAGCAATAGGAGTATAAGGAAATTTTTCTCCAAAATTTAAACCAAATGCAACACCTGGATTATAAACAAATGTTAATCTAAAAAATTCCCCAAATACACTTATAGGTTGATGATAGGGTAGATTTTTTTCAACCAAAAATTTTGTTAATTGGTCTAAAAATACAATAATAGAAGGTATAACCAATAGGAAAGATATTTTATTTTTCATTTTATGAGATTTAGCCAATCACTTAAAAGGAAGTAAAATCTACTAATTAAAAGTGAAAATCTTGCCATAATTGTATAACCAAAACTTGCTCCAAATGTAATCATTATTATAATAATTCCAAGCTTTGCTATTCCAAGTAAAATTCCTCTTTGTTCCGCAGAGAAATAGAAATAAACAAGACCTGTAATAACTCCAAGTAAAATTACAATTGGACCAATTATTGTAAGAGCACTAATTAAGAAATTAAGGGGAGATGATAAATCTAAGCTAAAACTTGGAGAAAGAAGGGGTAAGAATGTTGCAGAAACCTGGGGAAATATAAATCCTTGTATAGTAGCTACAATTCCAATACCAGAGCCCACTCCTACTACAAAAGCAATAGGTAATCTTGAAAGCCATACTAAGGAAGGAATTATATATGAAAAAATTTCAAGCCTTGTAAGAGTTAAAATACCAAGGAAAATAGCAATAGCAGTCATAGTTCTTACAAATATATGCTGTTGTGGATCAAGACCCATTTGAATAGATGGAACAATAGCTTGATTTAAAGTTAAAATTACACCATATCCAGCAGATACCCCTACAAAGATATGCTCTGCAAGTTTATATATTGGATTATCACCAAATACAAATGACAATACCGCAAGGGTTAAAAATGCAGCTATCCAAATACCAATAATTTCTATCATGTTAAAAACCTCCTAAGTATAAAGCCAACATTCCCAAAAAGTATAAATAATAAAATTATGCTATGAACAGAAACTTGCGAAACCATAATCAAAGATGCAAGACCTTTTTTATTTGCTAAACTTTCATAATCATAAGCTCCTTTAAGTCCCCCTACAATTCCAACAATTTGTTTTGCTTGATAATATGGAAAGTATTGAGGAGCCATAACCGCAGTAACTGCAAAAGCCATCTTTACACCGTATCTTGCTTGAACAATTTGAATCCAGAAATCTCCCGTTGCTCCCGCTTCAAATCCAAATAATAAGTCTATATCCTTATAATTTAAAATCCCATCTTCCCCAACAATTTCTTTATATATTGGATAACTATCAAGTGGCTTATTGTAATAATCAACTTGAAAAACATTCCTAAAATCCTCACTTAAACCTATCATAACCCCAACAACACCAGGTCTAAAACCAAGTATTAAATAATCTTCTCCATATTTTTTATTATATTTCTTTGCAATTTTTTCTATTGCACTTATACCAACTATTAAACCTTGAAATTGCCAATGCGTCATCAATAGAACTTTTACATTCTTTTTGAAAGCTTGTTCTAAAACTACTTCTAAAACTGGTTGAAGTTCTGGATAAGCAGAAGGTCCATAGTCCGTGGAAAGTAATAATACATCTCCTTCTTTTAAGGATTCTACCGCATTATAGGCTTCTTTAACTTCTTGCGTTGGTCTTGTAGGAAGAGAAGGTTTTAGAAATAGGGGAATAACTATGGAAAATATCAAAATTGTATAAATTATTCTTCTATCTATAAGGGATAAAAAATCTAAAACTGCTCTCATCTTATATAACCCCTTTCTATTCCAAATATAATTCTAAGAGAAAATGCAATAGAACCAAGAGATAAACCAAGTCCTATTGCTCTTTGACCTGCACTATTTGGATAATTCATAATCCAATCGGAAAGTGCTGGAATAAAGTCAGAAAGAAGCATAGAAAATTGTGGTATGAATATAGATAATCCTAAGGTTAAGAAGAAAATACCAATAATATATCTTATTATAGAGCGAAATCCTGTATATTTTGTTCCCATATAAATTAAATAGCTACCAGTTAATATCATAAAAGCAAAGAAAAATGGAATAAATATATAACCTCCAAATGGAACTCTCCCCATCATAACGATTGCTGCTGATAATAAAAGTAATGTGGATTCTAAATTCCTAGCCCTAAATGCTCTATATGCTGCTGATGCAATAAAGAAAGCAAGTAATGAAAACATAGTAGCATCAAGTGGAAGGAAAACATTTTTAAATAACCATAAATAACTTGAATTTGGAACAAATGGACCCCCATATTTATACCATGCCCAAGCCCCCCAAAAAAGCGCTATAAAAAATGAAATTAAAAGAATAACACTATATACTGCATCTTTACTTTTTCTTCTAATTTTTCTGAAATGATAAAGAACAAGACTATCTATACCAAGCAAAAGTGCAAATCCAGAAACAATTACATACCACCTACTTGTAAGTTGTTCAATTTGCGTAAAAGGTTCTCTTGGTATAAAAAATAGAGCCATTATCAAAATTCCACTTATAAACGTAATGAATACTGGAAGTTGAACTTGCATTTTACCCCCCTACTTTAAAAATACTTGTATATGCTTCACTTAAACCTTTTAATATGTTATATTCAGAAAAGGTTGATAAAACAGCTCCAACAATAATAATTATAATAATTAACAATTTTGCAATATCTTCTGATTTAATTGTTCCAATTTCGGAAGGATTTTTGCTTAAATAAGCAGATGCAGCATAAAGCTCTTCACCAATAAGAGTATAATCACAAGATACTATAAAGAATGGTAATTGTGTAATTGCAGTAGTTCCAGCGATATTTATAGCTCCTACATTATAAGAAGTCTCCGCCATTAACAAACTTTCTGCATAAAAGTAACCTTGATAAAAAGCTGCTCCTGGTCTTTCTCTAATTACAATACCATTAAATCCAGCAGCAAATCCAAATTGTTCCGTTGTTAAAAACATTATATTATCTTCTTTATACAAATCTGGTCTTCCTGCTTCTGTAAAACCCTCTTTAACTGCTTCTCTTGAAGCAATCATTATAAGAGGGTCATTATTTGGAACAATTAAATCCATACCATAATTTGCAACTTTCCTAGCAACATATTTTAATATTGCAATACCTGCTATAATGGAAGGATCACTTAAAGTTCCTATGCCTGTTGTATAAATTATTGGTCTTCCCATTTCTGTTGCCCTACCAACTGCATCATCTATTGCTTCAAGCCCCGCAATTTTCCTAATATAAGGCACTTTACCCAACCTAGCAGAATAATAATAATAAAAGAAAAGAAGACCAAATACTAAAAGGAATACAAGCACAGGAAGCTTTTTAAAGTCAAAGTAAGGTTTATTTTCATTTTTATTTTTAATTAATAAAACAACAGGTTCAGACCACTTCGTATCCGCATAAGTTGTATCATCAGAATAAGTTCTAATAAGATAGCTATATTTGACATTTGGTTTTACTGTTGTATCTATGAATTCCGTTTTATCCGTTTGTCCTAAAAGAAGTGGATGTTCCTTAGAGTTTTCTTCATCCGCTCTATAAACTTCATATTTTTTAATTTCCACAGGTGGAGCTTTCCACTTTAATATAACTTTATTTTCCTCCACCTTTATATTCAAGCTTTCTGCTTGAAAAGCGATATTAAATATAATGAAAAACATAAGTTCCTACAATTTTAAAGTATATAGCACTTGCTCATTTATATTTAAAATTTTTATTTCATTTTCATTTATTACACCATATGTAAAGTGATTTATCCAATCACCAATGCATATAATTTTTTTATTTCCTTTTATCTCGCACATTGGGCTGTGCAAGTGTCCAACTACTAATATATCTCCTTCAATTTTTTGAAAGTAATTCCATAACCAAGCAGGAACTTTATCAACATCATTATGAGCTTTCCTACTTGTTTTAGAAACAAATTTAGCAATTTTAATACCAAAATCTGGATGTATCATCTTAAATAACCAAACTAAAATAGGATTTTTTAAAATATCTCTTGTTTTAACTCTAAATTTTAAATCATCACCATGAGCAAAAACTAATTTCTTACCATCTATAATTAACTCATATTTTCCAATAATTGGCTTTATATTTAATTTTTCAAAAAATTTTCCAATCCACAAATCATGATTTCCAGCTATATAAATAGTTTCAACATCTTTTGAAACCAAATATAATTCATTTAAAACCTTAAAGTAATGCGAAAATATCACACTATCATACTCAAACCAAAAATCAAATAAATCTCCAATTATTATAAATTTTTTTGCATTTTTTCTAACTCTATCCATTAAAATTTTAAATTTTCTAAACTTTTCTTCCTCACTTTCAGAAAAGCCAAAATGAGCATCTGAAAATAGGTAAATTTCCAAAGTTTGAAATTTTAAACCTTTAAAATTTTAAGCATATGAAATATCTATTAGATTTCAATTTTAGAAGGGGATATATTGTTTATCCATCAATTGTTGTAGTTGTAGGAGTTTTTGATAAGAATTTAAGGGCAAATTTTATGTCATGTATATGGAATACTCCTCTTTCATTTGATCCACCGCTTTATGGAGTTTCAATATCTCCTACAAGAGCAACATATAATTTAATTTTAGAAAGAGAAGAATTTTCTATATGTTTTTGGCCATTTGATAAAGTTCAAGATGTTGAATTTTTTGGAACTTATAGTTATAGAGAAATTGATAAATCAAAAGATATTAAATTAATTGAAAGTATTAAAACAAAAACTCCAATTCCAGAGAGAGCATATGCTGTTCTTGAATGCTCTTTATATGATTATACAACTTATGGAGACCATACATTGTTCGTAGGTAAAATTCTTGTTATACATTTTGATGAAAATTCAACTTATGAGCTATTTAATATGCCTGTTTTAGATCTAAATAAAAAGAAACCTGTTTTATATCTTGGAAATGGCATATATTTAACCGTAGATGAAAAAACTATATTGAATTTGAGAAAGTAAATAAATAAACAAGATATTAGAAAAATTTCCAGAAGGGAAATTGTAGAAATTATAATAAAGGAGGAGATTGAGCAAAATAGGAAGATGATACAAGAGCTATGGGATATAATTAGGGAAGGGAATAAAGTAAATGAAAGGTTATGGAAAACTGTTGAAGTTCTTGGTAAAAGGATAGATAAATTAACAAAAGTAAGTAAGGAGCAAGGTAAAAGAATAAATAGATTAGAAAAAGCTTTGATTGAATTAACTGAAAGAGTAAATAATTTGACACAGGCAATTGAAGAAATGAGAAAAGCTAATCAAGAACAATTTGAAAGAATAAATAAAAAATTTGATGAAATGAAAAAATACATAGACAATAAAATAAGTTCTCTTGGAGCACGATGGGGAATTGAATCAGAAAATACTTTCAGAAATTCAATAGCTTATTTATTAAAAGACATAGGATTTAAGGTAGAAAAACTAATTTTCTTTGATGATGAAGGTTATGTATTCTCAAAACCTTCAACTATTGAAATAGACCTTATTATAACAAATGGTAAAACAATAGCAATAGAAATAAAATCTAAGGAAAATTGATGATAAAATTTTTATAAGTCCATTTGTTTGTCCAGGTGGAGTTATCAAGCTTGCACAAGAATTTAATATAAAAATTGAAAATGTAGAGCTTTAAAATTTTTGAACAATGAAATTTATAAGAGACCCTTTATATGAAGATTTTATAATTTTAGACAATACTCTTTTAAAAGTTGTGGAGCATCCTTCATTTCAAAGATTAAGAAGAATTTCTCAACTTGGACTTGTAAGTTATATATATCCAGGCGCTACTCATACAAGATTTTCCCACTCACTTGGAACAGTTTATTTAATGGATGAAATTATTAAAAATTTGGAAATTAAGGGTTTTAAAATTGAAGAAGAACTAAAAATATCTATGAAAATTTCTGCTCTTGTTCATGATATTGGACATGGACCATTTTCACATGCTCTTGAATTTACTTTATTAAACATAAAACATGAAGAGCTTACAAAATTGATATTAAAAAATGTCCTTAAAGACATAATTGGAGATGAGATTTGTAATAATGTTATTAAGATATTAAGCGGAGAGTTTGAGAAAAAATTTGTAAATGAACTTATTAGTAGCCAACTTGATGTGGATAGACTTGATTATATTAGAAGAGATGCATTTTATTGTGGAGTTCATTATGGGTTAATTGATGTTTCAAGAATTTTAAAAACTATTACTATTACAGATGATAATAAGTTAGCAATAGAAGAAAAAGGAAAGCATGCAGTTGAAGGTTATTTAGTTGCAAGATATTTAATGTATTGGTCAGTATATTTTCACAAAACAAATTTATCTTTACAAGCAATGCTATATTCATTATTTAAAAGGGCAAGGGATTTAATTGAAGAAAAATGTGATATTCCACTTATTGAAAATTTAAGAATTCTTATTGAAGATGGAGTTAAAAGTGAAAGAGGTCTTAAAGCATTTTTAAATCTTGATGATAGCGATATGTTTTATTTATTTAAAATTTGGACAAATTCAAAAGATAGAATAATTTCAGATTTGTCAAGAAGAATTTTAAATAGGGAGATATTTAAAGTATATGATGAAGAGCTTTCTATTGAAGATATTGAAGAAATAAAAGATAATTTAAGAAAAGAGGGACTTGACCCAAAATATTATTTAATTGAAAAAGTTGCAATTGATACTGCCTATGAACCATACAATTTAGATGGAGAAAGTAGTATAAAAGTTATTTTAAAGAATGGGAAAATAGTTGAAATTTCTCAAGCTTTACCAACAGATACTTTAAAGGCACTTTCAAGACCCATTAAAAAGAAACTTATATTTACACCCTTTCGTAAAAGCCACCAATCTGCTTAATTAATCCTTTCAATTCCAAGGATGTTAAAGTAGTAATAAGTTTTGAATAATCTTTAAAAATTTCAAGTAATTCATCAAAACTAACTCTCCCTACAATTTTCTCATAAACCAATTTTTCAAAATCATCAAGCTCAATATTATTTAAATTTTTATTTATTGTTCCTAATTTAAACTCATTAAGTATATCTTCTGGACTTTCAACAATTTGAGCAATATTTTGTTTTAATAATTTAATAGGACCCCTTGCTTGTGGAATATCTACTCTATTTGGAATTGTAAACACTTCTTTATTTAGTTCAAAAGCATATTTAGCGGTAATTAAAGCTCCTGAATCTTCTGAACCTTCAATTAACAAAACACCTATACTTAATGCTGATATTGTTAAATTTCTAATTGGAAATGTTTCCTTTGAAGGTTGAAAATCCAGAGGAAATTGCGATATAATTAATCCTCCTTCATTATAAATCCTTTTAAATAATTTCTCATTACTTTTTGGATGTAAAACATTAATTCCACTACCAAGAACAACAATTGTATTTGGAATTGAACCTAAATGAGCATATGTATCTATTCCAATAGCTCCACCTGAAATAATAACAAGTTTTTGGGATAATATATTTGAGAACTTATAAGCTAAATTTTTGCCATATTCAGTAGGTTTTCTTGTTCCAACAATAGCAAATTTTAATTTTTTTAACAATTTCAAATTTCCCCATGCATACAATATGGGAGTTGTAAATTCAAATTTTTCTAATTCTTCTGGAAAATTTTCATCCCCAAGAATTAGAATTTTTACATTTAATTTTTCTGCCTTTTTAACCTCTTCCTCTGCTCTTTTAAAGTCTAAATTTCTAATTTTTGGAACTAAGCTTTCTGGAATAATTTCTAATAATTCACTTGTTTTTGCCTTCATAATATTTTCAACATTTTTAAACTTATTTATTAATTTCCTATATCTACGTGCTCCAATTCCATCTGTTAATATAAGAGCAAGTTTTTCTATCAAGATTAAAATTTTAAAGGAAATTAAGCTTTTCAGTCTTATCCTTTAAAATTTTCATATGAACGATTTGTCCGTCAAAGAATATACATCCGTAGATTACATATCTGGACCTCTTTTAATTGTTAAAAACGCAAAAGAGCTTTCATATGGAGCATTGGTAGAAATTGAGACAGAAACTGGTATTAAGAGAAGTGGTCAAGTTCTTGAAGTTACAGAAGATTTTGCAGTTATTCAAGTTCTTGAAGGAACATTAGGACTTGATGTTAAAACATGTAAAATTAGACTTGTAGAAGATGTTATTAGATTTGGTGTAAGTAGAAATATGATAGGAAGGATTTTTAATGGAAGAGGTGAGCCGATTGATGGACTTGGTCCTGTAATTCCAGAAAAAAGATTACCTATTATAGGTTCTCCAATAAACCCAGTTGCACGTGAAAAACCATCAGATTTTATACAAACAGGTATTTCCGCTATTGACGGATTTAATACACTTGTAAGAGGTCAAAAGCTACCATTATTCTCAGGTTCTGGATTGCCTGCTAATGAAATTGCTGCTATGATTATGAGATATGCTACTGTTAGAGGTGAAGGAGAACAATTCTTAATAGTATTTGGAGCAATTGGAATAACCCAAAGAGAATATGCTTACTTTAAACAACAATTTGAAGAAATGGGAGCAAGTAATAGATTAATAGCATTTATAAACTTGGCAGATGACCCTACAATTGAAAGAATTTTAACTCCAAGATTTGCATTAACTGTTGCAGAATACTTTGCTTTTGAATTAGATTATCATGTATTAGTTATTCTTACAGATATTACAAATTATTGTGAAGCATTAAGAGAAATATCTTCTGCAAGAGAGGAAGTTCCTGGAAGAAGAGGTTATCCAGGTTATATGTATACAGATTTAGCAAGCATTTATGAAAGAGCTGGAAGAATTAAAGGTAAAAAAGGCTCAGTTACTCAAATACCAATATTAACAATGCCCGATGACGATATTACTCATCCAATACCAGACTTAACAGGATATATTACAGAAGGACAAATTGTTCTTTCAAGAGAATTACATAGATTAGGAATATTTCCACCTATTGACATATTACCCTCACTTTCAAGACTTATGAATAATGGAATTGGTGAAGGTAAAACAGAAAAATATCATAGGCAATGGGCAGACCAGATATTTGCAGCATATGCAAGAGGAAAAGATAATAGAAGACTTGCAGCAATTGTAGGTGAGGATGCATTATCTGAAATAGATAGAAAGTATATTAGATTTGCTGATGAGTTTGAAAAAGTTATGATAAATCAAGGTTTTCGTGGTAGAACAATTGAAGAAACATTTGAAGTAGGATGGAAATTA
>JAUQPS010000028.1 GCA_030550205.1 bacterium | reverse complement strand
GAAATTCCCGCACTATTTAAAACCATCTTTATATTTTTAAGCATTAAAATTTCAACACTTACAATATATGCTTCTACTTCAAGTCTTCTTCCAAACATTCCTATGGGATTTTTTATATTTTTATGATTATCAACAATAAAGCTATTTGGATGAACATAAATTATTTCATGCTCACTTGGAATAACCGCTCCCACTTTTGCTTGTTCAATAACCCTCTTAATATCATTTTCATCTATGGGTTTATTATTCCTTATAGATATCATACCATTTGAACTCTTTGCAGTAAATATACCTTTTCCATTTATACCAACAACAACGGGAAGATATTCAAACTTTTCAAAATTTGTAATCCTATTTAAGTTTTCAATGGCACTTCTAATACTTTCAGAAGCCTTTTGAGTATTATTAATCAATCCATATCTTATACCATAAGATGGAACTTCACTTATTGCTAAAATTTCAATCTCATTATTTGAATAAAAACCAAGACCCGCCTTTATATAACCAGAACCTAAATCTATTGCAATTACATAATCTTTCATCTTATAACTACAACCTCCTCTTCAAGCATTATCCCATATTCCTCATAAACTCTCTTTCTCGCAATTTCCATTAATTTTAAAACATCTTCTGCCTTTCCATCTCCTAAATTTATAAAGAAATTTGCATGTTTTTCTGATATTATAACATCACCTACTCTATAACCTTTAAGACCAACACTTTCAATAAGCTTTCCAGCACTCATATTATTTGGATTTTTGAACATACATCCCGCAGTTTGAACACCATATGGCTGTGTTCTTTTCCTTCTTTCAGAAAACTCTAATCTCCTCTTTCTTATTATGTCAGGATTATCTTTTTTTAATTTAAATTGTGCCTTATATAAAATACCATATTTAAGCAAATCTGATTCCCTATATCTTAAATTAAGCTCTTCATTTTTAAGCTCTAATAATTCTCCATCCCAACTAACTACAAAAGCTTTTAATAATAAGTCCTTAATTTCAATACCATAAGCTCCTGCATTTTTACAAACAGAACCTCCAATTTTCCCAGGAATTCCATATAAATATTCAAAACCACTCAATCCTAAATTTTCAAGATATATTGCAATTTTTGCAAGTCCCTCTCCAGCCATAATCTCAACAACATCTTCATCTATAATATCAATTCCCTTCATTTTATCTAACTTTATAACTATTGCATTTATTTCATAATCTGGAAAAATAATATCAGAACCATTTGTAATTGGTATAATTTTTAGATCTTTATCTTTTGCTAATTTGACAATATAAATGATATCTTCAATACTTTCTGGTTGTGCAAAATACTTGACATATCCGCCAATTTTAAACGTTGTATGATTTTTTATTAAAACTTTTTCAAAAAGCATTTCCAAATTTTAAAGTATAGAAAAAACTCAATCAAGTAGATAATTTAAAAATTTTAAATTTAATTTGACTAATTAAGATAATGTAGGTATGAAGTTTATTTTAGAATTTAAATTTAATTTGACTAATTAAAGTGATTTTAATTTGACAATTTATATAAGTTATTGTTTATGAATAACTTAAAAAATTACTCATTTTATAATTTGCCAACTTAAAGGGTTTGTTAAATGAAATTAACAATTAAAATTTTAAAGTTTAAAATTTTGCATTTGAAAAAGGCTTTAATTATTAGACTTGGGCAACTTGGTGATGTTATTCTTACTACAAGTGTAATAGAAGAACTATATGAAAGGAACTATGAAATTCATTATTTAACAAGAAAACCCTTTAATGAGATATTTGCAGATGATTTTAGAGTTAAAAAAGTTTTTATTGATAAGGAAGTTAAATTATCAGAGCTATTAAAAGAGAAATATAGTCTTATTTTGGACCTGCACTTTAAATTTAAAACTTTTCTTCTTTCAAAAATAATTTCTCCATTTCATTCAAAACATTATAATAAGAGAATTTTGGAAAGAAGGCTTACACTTATTTTTAAAAAAAATTTTAATAATAAGAGGATTTATGAAATGTATAATGAAACAATTAATTCAAATAAAAAACCAAAGCTTATTGTAAAAGGAGAACCTATTATTGAAGGTGATTATATTGTTATAAATCCAACTGCAAGATATAGCTCAAGAATTTATAGACATTATGATAAGCTTGATAAACTCCTTGAAAATATACCTATAAAAAAAGTTTATATAGGGACAGAAAAGGATTTACACTTTTTAAAAAATTATGAATTTTCAGGTATTAATTTAATTGGGAAAACAACTATAAGGGAAATGTTATTGATAGTAAAGTATGCAAAATTGTTTGTTGGAAATGATAGTGGAATTAGTCATATAGCAAGCGCATTTAATATACCTTCTATTGTATTTTTTGGTCCTACTGTTTTAAGTTTTGGTTTTGAACCATTTTCAGATAAATATAAAGTTTTTCAAGTAAATGATTTACCTTGTCGGCCTTGCTCACTTCATGGTGAAAAACCTTGTAAAAGGAATGATTATGCTTGTCTTGATTGGATAGAACCAGAAATTGTATTTGAAAAAATTTTAGAATTTCTTTCATTGCTTTAAACTTTTGAAATGAAAAGAGCAATATATCCAGGAACGTTTGACCCAATTACAAATGGACATATAGATATTATAAAAAGGGCATTAAAACTATTTGATGAAATTATAATAGCAATTGCAGAACCAAGACATAAAAAACCTTTATTTGACCTTCAAGAAAGAATTTATTTAGCAAAAGAAAGTTTAAAAGGAATTAATAATATTCAAGTTTTAAGTTTTGATGGTTTATTAGTTGATTTTTGTAAAAAGTTAAATGTTAGTATTGTTATAAGGGGAATTAGAGCGGTTTCAGACTTTGATTATGAATTTCAAATTGCTTGGATGAATAGAAAATTATTAAGTGATATTGAAACGATATTTTTAATGCCATCAGAAGATTATTTCTTTTTATCTTCAAGTCTTGTAAAAGAAGTCGCTATGCTTGGAGGTAATATTGATAATCTTGTGCCCCCTATTGTAAAAAAAGCCCTTTTGGATAAATTTAAAAAATAATGACAAACAAACAACTTGAAAATTATTTAAAAGAGCATTATAAAGATAAATATGAAAAATTTCTTGAATGGTCATTAATACCATTAAGACCAGTAATTAGGGTAAATACATTAAAAGCAGAGATTGATGATGTTTATAAAAGGCTTACAAATAAAGGATTTATATTATCTAAAATTGATTTTATAAATTTTGCATTTAGGGTTGAATATTATCCTTATGAGATTGGTAATACTCTTGAGCATTATTTGGGTTATGTTTATGTTCAAGAGATTTCTTCAATGATACCTGCTATTCTTTTAGAACCAAAAGAGGGAGAAATAATTTTAGACCTTTGTGCTGCTCCTGGCTCAAAAACAACATTAATTTCACAATTGATGAATAATAAAGGTGTTATTATAGCTAATGATGTAAATATAGATAGAACTTCTGCCCTTGCATTTAATGTTGATAGAATGGGTTGTTTAAATGTAATTATAACTCAATTTAAAGGTGAGATATTTTATAAGTATTATGAAAATTATTTTGATAAAGTTTTAGTAGATGTTCCTTGTTCTGCTATTGGAACAATTCATAAAAATAAAGAGATTTTAAAATGGTGGAGTTATAAGAAAGTAAGAGAATTTTCAAAGCTACAAAAGAAACTTATTGAAAGTGGATTTTTATCATTAAGAAAGGGTGGGATATTAATTTATTCAACATGCACAATTACAAGAGAAGAAAATGAAGAAGTTATTAATTATTTAATTAGCAAATATGAAAATGCAAAAGTTGAAAAAATTACTTTACCATTTAATGATTATTATACTGATAGTTTAAATTTAGGGGTTTATATAAGTTTTGGAGAATATGAGCCATTTTATATATGCAAAATAAAAAAATTATGAAAGTTTTAATTCTTGGAGACTTTCAATCAAAACATACAATTTTATGGTTTAAAAGTTATTCTAAATTTTTTGAAACATATGGATTTTCCCTTCAAGAGCCAATTATAAAAGATGAAAAAATTTTTTATGTTAAACCAAAATCCCATTCAGAGAAGTTAAAATATATTTTAGCATTAAATGAATTAAAGAAAATTTATGAAAAAATTAAACCAGATATAATTCATGCACATTTTATTCAAAATTATGGGCTTATGGCTTATTTACTAAAAAAACCTTATATATTGTCTGTCTGGGGAAGAGATTTATTTTCAATAGCTTATAAGAAATTTAGAAATTATATTTCAAGAGAAATTTTAAAAAGTGCTAAAATTATTCATGTTGATGCATATTCTCTTAAATGGCTTTTAGTAAATAACTTTCAGATTAATCCATTTAAAATTATAAACTTTCCATTTGGTCTTGAAAGTGAAATTTTAAATAAACCTTTAAAGCCACTGAAAAATGATATTTTTAGAATTGTTGAATTTAGAAAGCATATAAATGAAATTTATAATCAATTAAAAATTTTAGAAGCAATAAAAGTTTTAAAGAAAAGAGGATTAAAGAATTTTGTTTTATTTTTTCTTTCAAAAGGAAAAGATAGTGAATATTATAAAAAAATTTGTATAGAATTTGGAATAAGTGATTTAGTTGAATTTAAACCTTCAACACATAGTGAGATAATGGATTTGCTTTCAGAAAGTCATATTTATATAAGTGCATCCTTTGTTGATTCAACATCAGTTTCACTTCTTGAAGCTATGAATTTTGGAGCATTTCCTATTGTCTCTGATATTTGGGCTAATTTTGAATGGGTTATAGATGATTTTAATGGTTATTTATTTAATCCTTTAAATGAATATGATATTGCCCAAAAAATTGAAAAGGCTATGGATTTTGAAAAAATTGAAAAAGCAAGAGTTATAAATAAACAAATAGTAAAGGAAAAAGCAGATTGGGAAAAGAATTTTTATAGTTTTTTAAATTTCATAAGTTTAAATTCATTTCAAATAGATAAAAAAATTAAAGGCAAATTTCCTTGGAGTTATATTTAAAATTATATGGTGCTTGCCCCTTTAAAATTTTCAAGAATAGTTTTAGTGAATGTTTATTATTTTAATTTCTGATTTTCAAATTCAAAAGAAGCTTTTTGAAAGATATGCCTATGTAGAAAAGCAAATCTCATTCTTCAATAGACGAATAAATCCCCTTAAATTTTACAAAAATAAATTCAATATATTCCAAACAGATACTATAACTATTTGTATATTAGCTTTAAGAGTTGAATTTCAAGAAGAAAATCCAGATGATCCCCTTACAACAGGAAATGGCTTATTTGATACTACAAGTTATGGAACAAAAGGCACATTTGATTATAAACCCCCTTATGATAGCTTATATTTTTCATCAATTTTAGAATTTTCAAAAAATTACTTTTTATCTGCAACTTATAATAGAATTAAGTTCAAATATAGTATTTCACCAGTTATAAAAGTTCCTCACAAAATTAGATATTATGGAGATTTGAACTTCTTTGTTCAAGGTATAACATCATTTTTTAGGGATGCTATAAGAAGTGCTGACCAGATGGGAATTTTCTCAAATCAAAATTTAGCTTATTGTAATCCTCAACCAGGAGAATTAATTTTTAGAAGAATTGCTATATTTTTTGCAGGCTCTGCATATCAAACTGATATAAATGGAGATACTCCTTATGATTTGCCAGCTCTTACAATTTTTCCTGGTGCTCTTGAATACTATCTTGGAGAGCCATATATTATAGTAAATAATGGAATTGATACAATATACGATGCAACAATATTACCACAAACATTAAGACAAGATGGAATTAATGTTGGACTTGAAGGAACAGTTATTCATGAGCTTAACCATTTAATTTTCTTTGTAGATGATTTATATGATTATACTGGAATTGGAACAGGAGCAGGATATTTTGACTTAATGGCAGTTGGTGGTTATGGTGGAGATATTGATAATATACCAGAAGGCTACCTTCCTACACTTCCTGGTGCTTATACAAAATTATATATGGATAGTATATTAAATTTAATATGTCCAAGTTGTCAAAGAATTATTGAGCCAAATGAAATTATTGATATTCAATTAAGTTTAAATGAGCAAATTTTTAATATACTACCATCTACATTTTATCCACAATTTTATAGAATTTTATTTGACAATAAGGAATATCTTCTTATTGAGTTTAGAAAAAGGGAAAAAATTGAAGATAATAAAGTGGAATTTATATGGAGTAGTGATAGCTCTTATAGATTTGGTGTTAAGAATGATGAATGGGATTATGCTTTACCTGGTGAGGGAATTTTAATATGGCACATTGATAAAAACATCATTGATTCATTTGGATTTTTATTTCAATCTAATAGACCAATGGGAGTTAGTTTGATTGAGGCAGATGGTGTCCCAGACTTTCAATATTTTATAAAATATCCAGAGGGTTGGAAGGGCTCTAAATATGACCCATTTTATAGAGGAAATAGGGATAGAATTGATGATTTTACTTATCCTTCATTAAAAACAAATGAAAATAAAATAACAGGATTTGAAATTTATGATATTTCTAATGTTTCAAGCAATATGAGTTTTAAGGTAAGAAATCAAAAATTATTAAAGTTATATCTTGGAAATGAAAATTATAAATTCCAAAAGCAATATATTATTTCAAAAGATAATTTCATTATGGCTTTGTTTGAAGGGCACTTAGATACAATTGACCAAAATACAAACACAGTAAGAATTTATTCGGAGTTATATTTGTTCAAATCAGATGGAAATCCTTATTATAATCAAGCCCTTGTTAAAATATTTTTCCAAATTAGAGATTATACATTTTATCCATATTTATTCAAATATCCACCACTCATTGAAGACTTTAATAATGATGGAAATTATGAAATATATTTAGGCTCAACAGACGGGAAATTATATAGCTTTTTAATTTCAAATACGTTTTCAAATAATTATATTCAAGGTTTCAATTTTCCAATTAGAAGTTGTTTAAAAAGAATTAAAAATTACATCTTGCTTGGAACAGATGAAGGAAAACTTATATTATTTGAGCCAATTTCAAGAACAATTTTTAAATCAAAATTTCTTAACTTCCCTATCTCTACATGTTTTCAAATCAAAAACGATACAATATATTTACAAGGAATTGATGGAACATTTTATATAATTGATGATACACTTGGCATAATAAATTCAAAACAACTTGAAGTCTTACCTAAACCTATTGAAGTTATCCCAATTATATTAAAAGATAGAATTTATACTCTTACGAACAACTATCTTTGGATATTAGATAAGAATTTAAACATTTTAAGACAAGTTGAATTAAAGGATATTGCTAAAAATTTAAGCTATTATAAAGATGGAATTTTGGTTATAACGGAAAATGGAATTTATAAATATAATTTTGAAGGAGCTTTGATGGGTTATATAAATGAAAAAACTGCATTTGTTTTAAGTGCAGATACAAGCATTTTATTTAATTCATATGTTTTTAATTATTCAAAAGGATTTTCTGATGTTTATCCTTTATTGAAAAATTCAATTTTTGTTCATTCTGACTTAAAAAACAATATATACTTTTGGAATTTCAATTATAGTCAATCCTTTATATCTTCCTTTTATGAATATAATGACATATCGGAGTTTCCTGTTTCAAAGAAAATTAAACTTTTGGCTTATCCAAATCCCTTAAATTCAAATCAAAAGCTTACAATAAGATTCTATGTTGAAGAGATTAAAAGTTATAAAGTGAGAATTTTTGATTTTTCTGGAAGAATTGTATATGAACAAGAAGTAAATCCAAATTTAAAAGGAATTTATGAATTTAAAGTTGATAATAAATTTAAAAAAGGAGCATATATTGTAGAAATTGAAGGACAAACTACAAAATTTTATGTAAGATGAGCATGATTTTTATTATATTAACACAAATTTTTTCTGATAACATAAAGAGCAACAATGGAGAATATGACAAACTAATAAACCAAATATACAAACTGCGAAGTTTCAGGATTGATGAAGATAGCTTGGAAAAAATAAAAATGGAAAGTATAGTAAAGGGATATAAGTTTAAGGTTTATAAGTTCGAAAATGTTGTTGAAACTTTCAAAAGTGCTACTATGGATGGAAGAACTACAATTGAACAATCAGATCCAAAAGATGTTGAAATTTACGAATTTTATAAAGATGGGAAAATTTTATTCTATGTAGTAAAAGAGACATATTTGGGTTTAAATAAAAGAGTTTATGTAAACTTGTATTTTCTAAAAGACTGAATTTATTAACTTTAAAATTTTCATTATGAAGATTGGGTTCTTAAAATCAAAAATTATACCTTTAATGCCAAATGTTATTAACGACTTAAAAAAATTAAATTTAGAAATTTACTTTGAAAAAAACATAGGAGACTTCATAGGGGTTGATGATGAAGAATTTGAAAAGTTAGGAGCAAAGGGATTAACAAAGCATGAAATTTTAAGTATATGTGATATATTAGTTTATTATAAATTTGACGAAAAGGATTTAGAGCACATTAGAAGGGAAAGCATTTTAATTGGACTTTTTGACCCTTATTTTAACAAAGAGAGGATAAAATTATTATCGGAGAAAAATTTAACAGTATTTTCCTTAGAACTTATGCCAAGAATTTCAAGAGCTCAAAATATGGATGTTTTAAGCTCAATGGCTACATTAGCAGGATATAAAGCGGTAATAATAGCTTCATATTATTTTAATAGAATATTTCCTATGCTTATGACTGCTGCTGGTAATTTATTACCAGCAAGGGTTTTTGTAATAGGAGCGGGAGTTGCTGGACTTTCCGCTATTGCTACTGCAAGAAGACTTGGCGCACAAGTTTCTGCATATGATGTAAGACCAACTGTAAAGGAACAAGTAGAAAGTCTTGGAGCAAAATTTGTAGATTTAGGACTATTTGCCCAAGAGGAAAAATATGGATATGCCAAAGCAATGGATGAAGAATTCTATAAGAAGCAAAGAGAAGCCATGAAAGAATATATAAAAGATGTAGATATTATAATAACAACTGCAGCGGTATTAGGAGCAAAAGCCCCTATTTTAATAACAAAAGATATGGTTGAAGTTATGAGAAAAGGAAGTATTATAGTTGATTTAGCTATTGAAAGAGGCGGAAATTGTGAGCTTACAAAATATAATGAAGTTTATGAATATAATGGAGTTAAAATTATTGGGATACCTGATTTACCTTCCACAATTCCATATCATGCAAGTTTTATGTATTCAAATAATATAAAGAATTTCTTAAAAGTTTTAATAAAAGAAAATACTTTAAATTTAAATGATGAAATTACAAAAGAAACACTTTTAATAAATAGGGGTGAAATAAATGAAAAGTTTAAATAAACTTTTAATTTTTAGTCTGATTATTTCTGCTTGTGCAGAGAATAATCCAAATGAGCCTGGAAGTAATACTCCTGTTCTTATAGATTTATATCATGGAACAGTAAATTTAGACCCTCAAAGTTATTGGTATTTAAAATTTAAAGCATTAGAAGGTGATTCTATTTATTTTGAAGCTATTGTTAAAGTTGGAAATGATATTAGTTATGCATTTTGGTGTGATAGTATTAATTTTGAAAGATGGAAAAACAATCAAAATGCCCAACTTAGAGATTATCAAGAAGCAATTACAAGTTATAGTTTTAAAGCATCATTATCTGAGGGGACTTATTATGTTGTTCTTGGAAATAGTGCTATGTTTAGTTCAAAGGAATATTGGATAAGGGGATATATAAGGGGGTTAAGATGATAAGCTTATTTTTAATTTTAAGTGATATAAATTGGGAAAATTGGGATGGTAAGAGTATAGTAGTAAAAACAAAAGATGGAAAAATTCCAGATGTTTTAAGAAATTTTAGATTTGAAGCATTAAGAATAAAAAATGCATATCGTATATATCTTGATAATCCTACAATTTCAAAAGCTAAAAATTTAATTCAAACGCTAAAAAATGATCAAAATGTCTTATATGCTGAACCAACGATTGTATATAAATTATTATATGAACCAAATGACCCCCTTTATGATAAACTTTGGGGACTTTATGTTATGTATTTAAATTATGCTTGGAATATAAGTAAAGGCAATAATATAAAAGTTTGTGTAATAGATACAGGCATTGATTTTTATCATGAAGATTTAAGTAATAATTTTATTGAAGGATATGATGAAGTAGATAATGATAATGATATTTCTCCACCAGATGCAAGTGAATATCATGGAACACATGTTGCAGGAACGATATTAGCGGTAATGGATAATAATAAAGGAATTGTTGGTGTATCTCCTAATAGTAAATTGCTTGGATGTAGAGCATTAACTAATAGCGGTGGAACAAGTTCAGATATTTCAAATTGTATTATGTGGTGTATAAATAAAGGAGCAAGAGTAATTAATATGTCATTTGGTAGTCCTTCTGAAAGTCAAATTATAAAAGAAGCAATTGATAGTGCTTATAATAGAAATATTATAATGGTTGCTGCTGCTGGAAATGACGGAAATTATGGAATAGATTATCCTGCTAAATATGATAAAGTAATAGCAGTTGGAGCCTTAGATAAAAATGGTAAAAAAGCAAGTTTTAGTGATTATGGACCAGAATTGGATTTTTCGGCTCCTGGCGTAGAAATACTATCAACAGTTCCATATAATAATCAATATGCTTATCTTCAAGGAACCTCTATGGCAACCCCTCATATAGCAGGCACGGTGGCATTGATACTTTCAATAAATCCAAACTTAACATTTAATGATGTTTATAATATCTTAAAATCATCAGCTATTGACCTTGGAGATATTGGAAGAGATGATTATTATGGATGGGGGCTTGTTCATACTCAAAGAGCACTATTAAATACTCCACAACCAGTTCTTTCAAATCTCAATATCAAAGATATAGAAATTAAAATTTTTAGAAATAATGTGAAAATTAAAAGTGATAAAGAATTTGAAATTTATTCAATTGAAGGAAAAAGAATTTATAGTGGAAATACGTTTGATGGAATTTTAAATAAAGGGGTTTATATTTTAAAAGTTGAAAAAAGTTTAACGAAATTCTTGGTGTATTGATCGTGAGATTTTTGTTTGGGTTGTTAATTATCTTAATAACTTTTTGTGGTAAAAAGGATGAAAAATCTTATAGAGAAAATCCTCAACCTCCTCCAGAAACTTATACAGAACCCTATATAAATGATTCAATAAATGATTCAGATACTACTTTTCCAATGTTTGCTGAAGAACTGGAAGAATTCTTAAAAGCCTTAAAGAATGAAGGGAAAGAAAAAGCTATAAGTGTTGGTAAGAAGGTTGGAGTAATAACGAATGAAGAAGAAGAGAAAATGTTTAGAGAGGAAGGATATATATATCTTAAAGTGGTTCCTAAGGGAGATGTATTTGGAATAAAACCTAAGGATTTTCCACCCTCAACAAAAATATCAAATTTAGAAATGACTTATCTTTTAATTAGAGTAAAAGTAGATGAGATTAAAGAATTAAAGAAAGTAAAAAGTGTATTATATTATATTCCAAAAGGAGTAAGTATTAGCAAATATGTGAAGTTTGAATAATATGCCTTAAAATTTTCAGACTTGGGCCCGTAGCTCAGTTGGTTAGAGCACTGGATTTTTAATCCAGGGGTCCCGGGTTCGAATCCCGGCGGGCCCATATGTTTAGAATTTTACCTTTTATTTTCCTTTTCATAGCTTGTTCAACAAGAACAGGAAATAAAGAAGAAATAATTATTGTAGACACTCTCAAAGTTTCTGGAACTATTTATGTTCATGATTCTATACAAGTAGTTCAAGATTATACACTATATGCTATTTATGATGGACAAGTTACTATTCAAGGTCCTACAAATAGTGCAAGCTCAAAGACAATTCAATTTGATAGTATAAAAATAGGAATTCCACAAGGTCATGAAAATGGTATTGTAAAATTTAGAGTAAAAGTTAATGGTTTAAAAGAAACAAGAACATGGATGTGTTATGGTGAAACACCTGATACATTTAAAGTAAATCAAAAAGTCTTTTCAAATGTTATTATAAATGCTCAATCCTGCGCTTATAATTGATGAAAATTGTTATAGATACAAGTGTTTTAACAAATCCTTATAGTTTTAAACATATTTCAAGTTCCATAGAAGGGGCAATTAATTGGCTTATTGAACAATTAAAAAAAAACCTGAAATTAAAGTTTATTTAACACCAAATACATTAAATGAAATTTCTACATTTGTTCAAATTCCTTCAAATTTCCAAAAATTTTTTAGAGTAAAATCTCCAAATAAATATAAAATAAAAATTCCTGGAATAATTTTGTATAATTTTGTTGGAGAAATGAGAGATAGAATAAATAGAGGTTTAAGAGTATCTGAAAAAGCGGTAAGGGAATTTAATGATAAAGACAATGCTATTAGATATTTAAGGGAAAATTATAGAAGAGTTATGAGAGAGGGAATTGTTGATTCAAAGGAAGATATAGATACAATTTTGTTAGCTATTGAACAAAAAGCAATTTTATCAACTGCAGATGAAGGACAAATTAAACTTGCTATGGAGCTTGGAATTGAAATTATAGAACCTAAGAATTTTTATAATTTATTCCTATGAGTTATGATATTGCTTATATTATTGTAGAATCTGGAAAAGGTGGAGATGGATTAGTTCATTTTAGAAGAGAAAAATATGTTCCAAGAGGTGGTCCTGATGGTGGAGATGGAGGAAATGGTGGAAATATATATATTATAGGTGATGAAAGTTTAAGCTCTTTACTTCATTTCAAAAGAAAAAGACATTTTAAAGCGGGAGATGGTGAAAATGGAAAACCTAAAAAGATGAAAGGAAAAAATGGAAAAGATGTTTATATTAAAGTTCCCATTGGAACAGTTATTTATAATGCTGATACAAATGAAAAAATTGGAGAAATTTTATATCATAATCAAAAAATTCTAGTTGCAAAGGGTGGGAAGGGAGGAAGAGGAAATGCAAAATTTGCTACACCAGAAAATAGAGCTCCACAAATAGCAGAAAAAGGAGAAGAAGGAATAAAAATGAAATTAAAATTAGAGCTTAAAACTATTGCAGATGTTGGAATTGTTGGATTTCCCAATGCTGGAAAATCAACACTTTTAAATAGTTTAACAAATGCTCATAGTAAAGTTGCAGATTATCCTTTTACTACAATTATTCCAAATCTTGGTGTTTTTATAGATGATATTTATAATAGAATAAAAATTGTTGATATTCCAGGAATAATTGAAGGAGCAAGTGAAGGAAAAGGTCTTGGTATTCAATTTTTAAGACATATAGAAAGGGTTAAAGCCCTTATATTCCTTCTTGATCCTACTCAATCTGATATAATTGAGCAATTTTATAAATTAAAGTTTGAAATTGAGAAATATAATCCTCAAATTCTTAAAAAACCTTACTTAATTGTTGTAAATAAGATAGATTTAATAGATTCTGAAAGCTTACCAGATAACATTGAAAATAAAGAAGTTATTAAAATTTCAGCAAAAGAAAAAATAAATTTAGAAAAACTTATTATCAAACTTCAAGAGATATTAAAAAATTGAGGCAAACTTTAATCCCCTTTTATCTATCTCTCTTATAATTTTTCCTAAAACTTTCAATGTATTTTTTCTTTCATGAAAAAGTATAATTGAACCACCTTTAAGGTCCTTAATAACATTAAAATAAATTTCATCTTGATTTTTTAATTTCCAATCTTCTGAATCAACATTCCATAAAATAACTTTCATATTTAACTCCCTTATAACAGAATCCGTAACAGGAGAATATATCCCATATGGGGGTCTAAATAAATATGGCTTAAAACCAGTTATATTCTCAATTAACTTGTTAGTGCTATCAATTTCCTTTTTTATTGTTTTATAGTCCTTAAATATAAGTAAAACTGAATGAGAATAAGAATGATTTCCAATGATATGTCCCCTTTTATATATTTCTTTTACCGCATCAGGATATTTTTCTATATTCTTTCCTACTAAAAAGAAAATAGCTTTAACATTATATTTATCAAGGGTGTCAAGGATTTGTTTTGTATAAGGGCTTGGTCCATCATCAAAAGTTATCAAAACCTCACCTTTATTAACTAAACGAAAGAAAATATAATTTTTACTTAAAAGCTTTTTTGTATGTTGGGCATGGAGTTCAAAGTAAGATAAGAAAATTAATAAAATTCCTAAAATTGAAAAACCAAATATAGGATTTATTTTTACTTCTCTAATAGGTGGTAAGTGCCTCATTATTGGCCTTTTAAACAAAATTAAAGATATGTAATTAAAAAGAACATAAATGAATAAAGATTTAAAAAAACCCATTTTAAATCTTCTACTTGATGTTATTACTACATTGTTTATTGTTTTTATTTTCCCAACTTTTTTTAAGCGATTTCCTAAATCTATATCTTCACCTGTTTCAAAATTCGTATTAAATCCACCTATTTTTAAAAAAGCATCTTTTTTAACTGCAAAATTAGCTCCTGTAAAACTAACATTTCCTCTTATTAACTTTTCAATTTTTAGAATAAATGGAGTAAAAATTTTAAAAATGAGTGATGTAAAATTAAAAATTTCTTTAAATTCAATAAGTCCATTTACTCCAACAAGTTCATTATCCTTTTCAAATTCCTCAACATATTTTCTTATCCAATTTTTAGGGACAATTGTATCAGCATCTGTTGATAATATTATATCTCCACTTGCATTTGTAAATCCCGTTTGTCTTGCAAAAGCTACGCCTTTCCTTGGTTCAACGATAACTTTAATAGGATAATTTTTAAGTATTTCAAGTGTTCTATCTGTTGAACCATTATCCACTACAATAATCTCATATTCTCCTTCATAATCTTGACTTAATAAAGATTCAATACAATTTTTAATATATTTTTCTTCATTATAAGCTGGAATAACAACAGAAACTTTTAACATTATAAAAATTTTAAAGCTTACTTTTTATATTTCTCATACAGTTTCCTATAATTCATAGCTTGTTCTTTAAGACCCATTTTTTCATAGATTTTTGCCATTTCTAAATATACATAAGCAAATTTTGAATTATCTTTGTAAGTTTTTTGAAGGTATTTTATTAAATCATTATATACCAAGATAGCTAATTCATATTTTCCAGTGTTTTCAAGACTTTTGGCAAGAAAATTGTGAGCATTTATAATAGTATCAGCAATTTCTTTATATCTTGGAACTTTTCTTAAAAATTTTTTAAAATAGTAAATTGATGAATCGTAATTTTGAAGATTATAATAATAAATCCCTTTCTTATAGTCTAACAAATCAATATCTGTAACTCTTGAACAACTAATTAAAACAAAAACTATCATTAAAATTAGCTTACTTCTTATAAATCTCAAACCTATTTATAGGACTAATAAAAATCACTTGCTTTACTTTAAATTTCTTTAACTCTTCAAATAATATCTTTGCTATATTTTTTTCATTAAACTCCATTCCATCATATTTCTTAAATTCATCTAAAAAATATCCAAGAATTATATCCTTTTGACCTGATATTTGATAAACAATAACTGGTATAAATTCAAAATCAATATCCTTAAATTGATTAAAAAACC
>JAUQPS010000027.1 GCA_030550205.1 bacterium | reverse complement strand
TCTAATCCTATTTTACAAGTTTTTACATTTAATTCTCCATCATAACCCATAAAAAGGTGTAAATGATTGTAAGCAGAATTAAAATCTTTTAAAATTTTCTTATTTATCTTTGAAATAAACTCACTATATTTATTAACATCCATTCTTCCTTTAAATTTTACATTATATTTTTCCATTAAATAATCCAAAGCTAATAAAACCCCTGCCCAAGCAATATGTCCAGCCATTCTTACATATTTACGGTATTTATAATAATTTCTTTCTCTTTTTGCTTTCTCTTCTAATATATTTTTAGCATTTTCAAGATATTTATATGGATTGCCTATTACTTTTGGCTTTGAATCTTTTACTTTCATAGTTTTATAATTTTAAAGCTTTTGTAATGTTTTAAATAATACAAATTTTAACCAACTTTTAAAATTCCATTTGAAAAATCTATTTTGTTCTAAAAATTTACCATTTTTTATCTCTTCAAAAATCTCAATAAATCTTTCATAATCAATTGAATAATACTTACATATTTCTTTTACTTTTTTTAGCTCTATTCTTGAATAGAGAATGAAAATATCCCAAAGCCAATATAAATTCTTTTTGGCACTTTTATGAAAATGTAAAACTGAAATAATAAATTGTTCTTCTATTGGAAATGTTAATAAATTAAATTTCCACTCAATTGCTCTCTTAAAAAGCTTTTTATTATCAAGTTCAATATAATAGCTTGGGAGAATTTTTCTATGAATTTCAAAGTTTAAAAAATTTTTAAAAAATAGTGCTTCATATTCAAACTTATATCTTAAAAATTTTGGAATTTTTTCTGAAAATTGAAAATAGCTTTTAAATCCAAAATCTAAAAAGAATTTTCTCAATTTTTCATAATTCTTATCATGTGTAAAAATATCAACATCTGCAATAAATCTATAATAAGGTTTTTCATAAAGCTCATACCCACTCCAAAAACCCTTATAAACTATTAATTCGTTAAAATCCTTTAAATAATTTTGAATAAATAAGCGATAAGCAATCCAATGAGCTTTTGAAATTTCAATAAGTTTTCCATCTAAAAATTCATTATATGTTTTACAAGAATTTATAAAAAATTTTAATTGCTCATTCACTCACTTTAAAGACTACTTTAACTGCTTTGCCATTTAAAATATCTTCAAAACCCTTTTCAAATTCTTCAAGTTTTATAATATGACTAATAATTGGCTCTAAGTTAATTTTTTGAATTAAATTTATAGTTTTATACCAAGTGGAATAAATTCTTCTTCCAAGGATTGCATAAACTCTTAAATTTTTCATTATAAAGTAATTATTAAAATCAAATTCAAAGGGTTTTGGAAAAAGTCCAAGCATTGAAACTCTTCCACTTTCAATAATTGCCTTTAATCCACTTTTAAAACCCTCTTCATTTCCTGAAAATTCAAGAACTACATCAACTCCTATATTATCTGTAATTTCCATAATTTTTTCATAAACATTCTCTTTTTTGGGATTTATTATAAAATCTGCTCCCATTTGTTTTGATATATTTAACCTATATTCATTAACATCCATCGTTATTACTTTATTTGCTCCACAAATTTTACTAATAGCGGTTGCCATAAGTCCAATAGGACCACAACCTATTATTAAAACATTTTTTGTGCTAATATCTTCGCTTAAAACAGTATCAACTGCATTTCCCATAGGTTCCATAATTGGAACCCAATGTTTTGGTATATTATCTGGAACTTTTATGGCATTTCTATATGGAATTTTTAAATAATTAGCAAATCCTCCATCCACTCCAAATCCAAGTATTTTTGTATTTTTACAAACATGAAAATTTCCATTTCTACAATTATAACACTCATTACACCAAATATGACTTTCAATTGCTACAAAATCTCCAATTTCTACATTTTTTACATTTTTACCTTTTTCTACAATAACTCCGCTTAATTCATGTCCAAGCACTCTTGGAAACTCTTTAATTTCCTCTCTTGCCCATTCATCCCATACATATGCATGAACATCACTTCCACATATTGAAGCATATTTGATCTCAACAAGAACTTCATCCTCATTTATCTTTGGAACCGCCTTTTGAATAATTTCAAATCCTCTTTCTGGTTTTGTTTTTGCGATAGCTATCATATTACCTCCAAAATAAATATATCTGGATTTTCTAAAATTCTTGCTAAGGTTCTTGTAAATCTTGCCGCTTCTGCTCCATCTACAACTCTATGGTCAAATGATAAAGAAACATACATAATATGTCTAATTTCAATCTGGTCATTATCATTTACAACAGGAACCTTTTTAATCTTGTGTGTTCCAAGTATAGCAACCCTTGGATAATCTATAACAGGAAATGCAAAAAGCCCCCCAATTGAACCTACATTTGTAATAGAAAATGTCCCATCTTGAAGTTCTTGTAGTGTTAGTTTTCCTTCCCTTGCTCTATTTGAAATATCTTCCAATTCTTTTGCTATTTGAATTATACTTTTCTTATCAACATCCCTTATAACAGGAACAATTAAACCATCTGGCGTATCAACTGCAACACCAATATTATAGTATTTTTTAAGGATAATTTCACCTTTTTGGTCATCTACAATAGCATTAAAGTATGGATGTTTTTTAAGGGTAGTTGCAACTGCTTTTATAATAAATGGCAAATAAGTTAATTTAATTCCGCTTTCTTGTGCAATTTTCTTTAATCTTTCTCTTAATTTTACAATTTCTGTCATATCAATTTCATCTACATGTAAGGTATGAACCGCTCTGTCTTTTGAAAGTCTTAAGTGTTCTGCAATTTTTCTTCTAATTCCTCTAATTGGTATAATTTCTTCAAGTTCTTCTTTTCTTTCAATAATTGGTATTTCTTTAATTACTTCCTTTTCTTCAATAGTTGGAGCTTCTTTTAACTTTTTAGCATATTCTAAAACATCTTGCTTTGTAATTCTTCCTTTTGGACCACTCCCTTTTATAAGTGTCAAATCAATACCCATCTCCCTTGCTAATTTTCTTACCGCAGGTGCTGCTAATGGTCTTTGAACTTTTATTTCTCCTTTTTCATCTATAGTAATTTTTTCTTCTTGTATAATTTTTTCAGGTTTTGAAATTTCTTTTTTAACTTCAATATTTTCATCTAAGCTATCACCTATTATTATAAGTGGTGTTCCAACAGTTACAATATCACCTTCCTTTACTAGAATTTTCAATACATATCCTTCATATGGAGAAGGTAATTCAGTATTTACTTTATCTGTAAGAACTTCAATTAAAGGTTGCTCTCTTTTTACATAATCACCTTCTTTTACAAGAATTCTTCCAATTTCACCTTCATGGACACTTTCAGCGATTTCTGGCATTTTAAATTCTTTCAAAGCCATAGCTCTAAAATTTTAAAGTGCTTTATAATTTTCAAACTATGGAAGATAAAATTTTAGAATTTGAAGAAAAGATAAAAAGAGGGGACTTTATAGAAGCAGATGACTGGATGCCTGATGAATATAAAAATCAGCTTATAAGACTTATAAAGATGCATGCAAATAGTGAGTTAATGGGAGCTTTGCCTGAGGGTGAATGGATTCCAAAAGCTCCAAGTATAAAAAGGAAATTACAACTTGTTTCAAAAGTTCAAGATGAAGTAGGACATGCCCATATGATATATAGAGTAGTTGAGGATTTAAGTGGAATGAGTAGGGAGGAAATGTTAGAGGAATTAATATCCGGGAAAGCTAAATTTCATAATGTATTTCATTATCCAGCAGAAAATTGGGCAGATGTTGCTATCATTGCTTGGTTAGTAGATGGTGCCGCCTTAGTTACACAGGGAGCTTTAACTCAGTGTTCTTATGCTCCTTATGCCAGAATAATGAAAAGAATTTGTTGGGAAGAAAGTGTTCATCTTAAATATGGTGAGGAATTAGTATTAGAGTTAGCAAGTGGAACAAAAAAACAAAGACAAATGCTTCAAGATGCATTAAACAGATGGTGGTTTCCAATAATGCATTTCTTTGGACCACCTGATGAAGAATCCCCTAACACTCAGAAAGCTATGAAGTGGAGAATAAAGATAAAGACAAATGACCAAATGCGCCAAGAATACTTATCAAGATATGTTCCACTAATAAAAGAAATAGGTTTAGAAATTCCTGACCCAGATTTACATTATGATGAAAAGACTGGAAAATGGATTACAGGAGATTTACATTGGGATGAATTTAAGAGAATTTTAAATAATGATGGACCAAAGACAAGAGCAAGGTTATTACTTAGGGAGCATTATTATAAGAAGACAAGCATAATAAGGAGTTTATTATCATGAAAGTTTTTGAAGTTTTTGCAAGGAGAGAAAGTGGCGGTCCTATGGTTCATATTTCAAGTTTAAAAGCACCTGATATTGAAACTGCAATTATTCTTGTTAAGGAAACTTTTGGAAGAAGAGGAGATGTTCTTGAATTTTGGGTAGTTGATAGAGAAAATATATTTTCTACGAAAAAGTTCAATATTCCAGCAGGTCCAATTACAGATAAATCATATAGAATTGGTGATTATTATAGAAGAAATTTAGAGCTTAGAAATAAATTAAGGGAGCAATTTGGTTCTAAGTCTATTTAATTTCTGATATGTTAAAAGAAATAGAACTTCCTTATCAATTTGAACCTAATAAAATTGAGCTTTCGCAAATTAATATAATTTTTGGAGATATAGAAAAATCTCTTATATTTTATAAGTCTCCATTTTCACATAACATGCCAAGTGTCGTAAATTCTATTTTTGTATCACATTCAGAAAAAAATGTAGATTGTTATATAGCTTATCTTCCTATACATTATAGAACTAAACCAATAAGCGAACTTAATAGATATTTGGCGAAACTTGAAGTTGCTGAAATAATTGACGAAACTGAAAAAATGCTTGGTATTATTGATGAGCACTTAAATCCACATTATCAAAAAATAAAAGTTCTTGCTATTGAAAACATTGAGCTCGGTTTACCCCCCAAGTATGCTCAAAAAATTACTAAATTTTTAGTTAAAAAATGTTTTGAATTTAAAAAGCAATTAATTTTTACTACTGATAGCAAAAGTGTTTTATCTACAATAAACACTCTTATTAAAAAAAGAAAGGTTAATAAGAAAAAGATAAAATTCTTTCAAGTTTTAAGGAATAAAAAGGATAATAAAATCTATGTTTTTGAGAGGGGGATAAATAATGGACTTATTAAAACTACATAACTACCAAATTGGAGATTATTTTATTAAATTGTGGAAATTTGAAAAGGGGAGATTTAAAGAAGAAAGGAATTTTGTATTTTCTTTATATAAAAATGATGAGCTAATTGAAAAGTGGTTTTTATATGGGAAAATTTTTTATGGAAGGGATTATTATAGACCCTGGCTTGAAATTGGATATAATGATAAATATAGTTATGAATTAATTGAAAAATTTTTAAGAGCATTTTTGGAAATAATGCCTGAAAATTCACATGTTATGATAGAATACGATTTTAAGATGTATAAATTGTTATTACATGAGAAACCTGAAAATACATGGATTGGTAAGCTTCTTTTAGAATGTGGATTTAAAAATTTAAAAAATTGGTATATACCAGAAGGTTATAAGGAAGGTTCTTATAAACTACAAGGAGAAAAGCTATGCTAAAAGATATTTTTAATGTTCTTAGGGAGATTAAAGTAAATGGTTCCGATATTGTAAGTTTAAAATGGGTTAGTGAAGTTTATTTTGAAGATGATGAGTTAAAAATTGTTTTAAAAATACCAAATGAGTATTTAAGTTATTCAAATGATATTTCAAATTTAATTAAAATTGCATTAAAGGAAAAGCTAAAAATCAATAAAGTTGAAATTATTATAAAGGAACAAGTTCAACAATTACAACCAAATATATTTAATCCAAAGAAAATTGAAGGAGTTAGAAAAATTATTGGAGTTGCCAGTGGTAAGGGAGGAGTTGGAAAATCAACAATAGCTATAAATTTAGCTGTAAATTTAGCAAAGAAGAATTATAAAGTAGGATTGTTTGATGCAGATATTTATGGTCCATCTGCAGGAAGATTATTAAATATAAAAGGTCAGACACTAAAAATTAGTAAAGATAATAAATTTATACCAATTGAAAATTATGGAGTTAAAGTTGTTAGTTTTTCAAGTTTATTAGATGAAGGTATGCCTGTTATTTGGAGGGGGGCAAGACTTCATAAAGCATTTTCAGAGCTATATTTTAATACATTATGGGGGAATTTAGATTATTTAATAATTGATTTTCCACCTGGAACGGGTGATATTCAAATTTCAACATGCCAATTAGTTAGTTTAGATGGAGTTATAATTGTTACAACACCCCAAAAAGTTTCACTTGATGATGTAAGAAGAGCTATAAATGCATTTATAAAGCTTGATGTGAAAATTATTGGAATTGTTGAAAATATGAGTTATTTAATAGATAGTTGTGAAAATAAAATATATTTGTTTGGTAAAGAGGGGGGTAAAATTTTATCTGAGGAATTTAATGTCCCACTTATTTGTCAAATACCATTAGATGTAGAATTTTTAGAATTATCAGATAATGGAATTCCATTTGTTGTAAATAAACCAAAGAATTTAGCACAAGAAGAAATTATTAAATCATTTGATAAAATTTTGGAATTTCTATGAAAGGAATTATTTTAGCTGGTGGTCTTGGAACCCGCTTATATCCAATTACAAAAATTATTTCAAAACAATTACTTTTGGTATATGATAAGCCTTTAATATATTATCCACTTTCCATTTTAATGCTTGCAAACATAAGGGAAATTTTAGTTATTTCAGATAAAGAAAATATAGAAAAGTTTAAAATTCTTTTAAGGGATGGAAGTCATATTGGAATTAAAATTGAATATGCAATTCAAGAAAAGCCAAGAGGTATAGCGGAAGCTATATTGATAGGAGAAAATTTTATAGGGGATGAATTTGCTTTAATTCTTGGTGATAATTTAATTTATGGACATGGACTTCCTGAAATTTTAAGAAATACAAAACCCCCTTCTATATTTTTATATTATGTAAATGATCCTAAACGCTATGGAATTGCTCAAATTAAAGATAATAAAATTATTTCAATTGAAGAAAAACCAGAAAATCCAAAAAGCAATTTAGCAATTATTGGTTTATATTATCTTGATAAATATGCCATTGAAATTGCCAAAAGCTTAAAACCATCTAAAAGAAATGAGCTTGAAATTGTAGATGTTTTAAATGTTTATTTAAAAGAAAATAAATTAAATTACAGAATACTTGGAAGAGGTTTTACATTTATAGATTGTGGAACATTTGATAGTATGTTAGAAGCAAGCTTATTTATAGCAACCATAGAAAAGAGACAAGGCTTAAAAATTGGATGTATTGAAGAAGTTGCATATAGGATGGGATTTATTACTAAGGAGCAAGTTATAGAAATTGCTAAGGAATATAATAATAGTGGTTATGGGGAGTATCTTATGAGAATAGTTCAAGAGCTTTAAAATTTAAGACTTTTTATGGTTTTTTTAATAATAAGCTTTCAAATTGCAAGATTGCAATATGATGGGGGTGGTGATTGGTATAATGACCCAGAGGTCATTCCAAATCTTGTAAAATTTATTAAAAAATATGTAAATATAGAACTTGATGAAAGACAAGCAATAGTTAAACCTTCAAGTAAAGATATCTTTAATTATCCTATTGTTTATATGACAGGGCATGGAAATGTTTATTTCTCAGAAGCAGATGCAAAGAATTTAAGAGAATATCTTGAAAGGGGTGGATTTTTATATGTAGATGATGATTATGGAATGGATAAGTATTTTAGAAGGGAAATTAAGAAAGTTTTTCCAGATAAGGAGCTTGAAGAAATTCCATTAAATCATCCTATATTTAATATATATTGGAAATTTGATAAACTACCCAAAATTCATCAACATGATGGAAAACCCCCAAAGGCGTATGGTATATTTATTGGTGATAGACTTGTTTTATTATACACTTATGAAAGTAATATATCTGATGGTTGGACTGATAGACATGGTGATCCTTCTGAGGTTCAAGAAATAGCTTTAAAGTTTGGAATGAATATTGTTCTATATGCACTTACTTTACAATGAAAATTTTACATTTTTCTGATACTCATCTTGGAGCAAAAAGATATGGATTAAATGAAAGCTATAATGATTTTAATAAAGCATTTGATGAGGTAATAAAATATATAGATGAATTAAAACCTGATATTGTTATTCATAGTGGAGATTTATTTGATAAGAGTAAACCAACACCTTTAACATTGAGAGAAGCATTTTCTAAAATTATTAAGGTTTCAAAACAAGTTCCATTTTTAATAATTCCAGGAAATCATGATTTTTCTGTAAGTATTGGTATTTCCCCAATTAGCCTTTTATCTATTGATAATGATAAAATAAAAGTTACAGAACAAAGAGATATTTTTGAAAATGGAAGAATTAATGTAGAAAAAATTAAATTTCAATTTGATGGCATTAATTTCTTTTTAATACCTTACTTTCATAATTCGGGAGTTTTAAGAAATTGTATTGATCAAATTTTAGATTCATTAAATCCTAATGAAATAAACCTTTTAGTTTTGCATCAAATTGTAAGTCAAGAAGTTTTAAGGAGAAAAAATAAAGTTTTTTCTAATGTAGATATACCATTTGAAAATTTAGAAAGCTTTGATTTTGTATTTTTGGGACATTTTCACTCACCATTATTTTTAAATAATAAGTTTGCTTATGCAGGTTCAACAGAAGCTTTAAGTTATGATGAATATGATTATGATAAAAATGGTTTTATAAAGGAACAAAGCAAAAAGAGGATTTTTGTCTATGAAGTTAAAAGCAAGAATGAAATTAAAATAATTGATGAGATAACACTTAAAAGTCCAAGAAAATTTATAAAGCTTGAATTTAAAGACCCAACGGAAGAAGAGATAAGAAGTGAGCTTAAAAATCATCAAGATAAAGAAGCTATCTTAGTGTTAAAAATAGAAAATGTCAAAAAAGATGTTATAATTAGCTTAAGACAAATAAAGAATGCTTTTAATGATTATTTTCATTATATTCACATTGATCATAAAATAATAGAAGAACCAATCAAAATTAATCAATCTGGAAATATTAGTTCAGATGAAGAAATTGAAAAACAAATTCTTGGTGAATATTATGAGGATATTATTAAAATTTACAATGAAGTGGAAAAAGTTGATGATGATAAAGAAAAAAAAGAAAAAATTGAAGATCTTTTAAGGAGGTTAAGGGATGATAATAAGTAGTTTAAGACTTAGAGATTTTTTAGTTCATGAAGATAGTGAGATAGAGTTTAAAGAAGGTTTAAATGTCATAACGGGTGAAAATGGAAGTGGTAAAAGCTCTATTATTCAAGCAATATATTATGCGCTTTTTGGCAAAAGTTTGTATTATGACAATGTTAAACAATTTTTAAGATTTAACAAAAATGATTTTTATGTTAAGCTTGAGTTTAATACAAATGGAGGAAAATTTTTTATTGAAAGGTCATTAAAAGGATACTTTAAAACAAATAAATATAATATTCCTACTTCAACTACGCTTAAAGAATATCTTTTTAAAAATTATAGGATAAATGAGAAAAGATATTTAAATACGCTTTTGGTTAAACAAGGAAGTTTAAATCAGTTTATATTATTAAGTAAAAAAGAAAGACTTGAAGAATTTGAAAGGATTTTAGGTATTGATGTAATGAAAATGATTTCTGAAAAATCGAAAGAAATGGCAAGAGATTGTGAAAAATTATATAAGCAATATAATGAGCAAGAAATAAGAAATAAAATAGATGAATTAAAAAAAGAAATTGAACAACTTTTAAACGAAAAGCAAGAAAGTGAAAATAAATTAAAAGAGTTAAGAGTTAAAAAAGGAAGTTTGGAAAGTGATATTCAAAATTTAAGAAATATAAAAGATTTAATTAGGAAAATTGAGGAAATTGGAGAAAAGGAAAAGCAATTAAAAGAAATTGAAAAATTTTTAAATGAAAATAGTGAAAATTATCAAACTTATGAGAAATTTCAAGAAATTTATAAAGATGCATTAAGAACAAAAGAAGCAAAATCAAAGTTAGAGGAATTAGAAAATAAGTTAAAAGAGATTGAAAGGTTTAAAGAAGGTCACGATAAATATAAAACCTATCTTGAATGGTCTGAAAGGGAAGATATTAAAGATCTTGAATCTGCTTGTAAACAAGGAAAAAAGCTTGGAGATGAAATTGAAAAAGTTTTTAATACAAGGGAAATAGGAGAAATTGAAAAAATAATAAAAGATTGCGAATCAAAAGAAAACCAATTGAAAGAAAAAAATGATGAAAATAGAAAGAAGTTGGGTGAAATTAAAGCAAAAATAGAACAAAATCAAAAAATTTTAAAGGAAATAGAAAGTATAAAAGGAAAATGTCCAATTTGTAAAAGAGATTTAGATGAAGAGCATAAGCTTAGATTAAAAAAGGAAGCAAGTGAAGAAATTGAAAAATTGAGAGAAGAAGAAAAAAGACTGAATAATGAAATCAAAGATATTGAAAATGAGCTAAAAAATATAAGGAGATTTTTAGATAAAAAGGATATATTTTTAAGATATAAGCAAATTAAAGAGAGTTTTGATATGAATCTTTGGAAGGAATGGAAAGAAAAAAAAGAATATAGCCAATATAAATCTTATTATGATAATTATAAGCAAAAAGATGCATTAGAAAAAGAATTTCAAAAATATGAAAATATCGTTAAAAGCTGGAATTATCCTTTTGATTTTAATGAAGTTATAAGTTATGTAGAAAGTGATGAAAATAAAATGTTTTATCAAAATTATGTAAAAAAGCAAAGCGAAAAGGAGCGTTTAGAAAAGGAAATATCAAAAAAACAAGAACTTGAAAATAATCTAAATAACCTAACACAAAAATTTAAAGATATTGATTTTAACAACTTGGATAATTTAATAGGTGAAAAACAAAAGGAGCTTGATAATCTAAATCAAGAAATTGGAAAATTTGAAGAAAGAATTAGAAATTGTGAAAAGTCAATTAAAGAAAAAAAAGAACAATTAAGGGAAAAAGAAAAAGAAATTGAAAAAATTGAAAATTTAAAGGAGAATTATAAGTTTTATTGGAATTTATATGAAAAATTAGAAAAGGTTATAAATTACAAAAGAAAAAGATATTATGAAAATTTAAGTGCTTTTGTTAGTTATTATTTTGATAAATTTGGTTTGGAAGATTATAGAGAAGTTAAAATTGATTTTGAAAATGGCTTAAATATATATCTTTGTAGGGAAGATGGTTCAGAGGTTGAGGCTTATAATTTAAGTGGTGGTGAGCAAGCTTCACTTTCATTAGCTTTAAGATTAGCTATCGCTCAATTGCTTGATCTTAAATTTAAAATACTTATACTTGATGAGCCAACTTATGGTATGGATAATATTAGAGTTAAGAGTTTAGGTGAGTTATTCTTAAACTTTATAAGAAATAATCCAGATTATCAAGTTATATTAGTTACACATGAAGAAGAAATTTTTGATATCCCTGATATTCATAGGATACATCTTGAAAAGAGAAATGGAAGAAGCTTTATAGAAACATATGCTTTATAATTTTGAAAATTGCTATGTTGATGTTTGTTATTCTTAATTATACAAGAGAAGATATATATTTTATAGAGCCTACTTTGGCTTATGTAGTAGTTTTTACAGTTAATAAAAGAGATGATAAGGGAGGGGTTATAAGATATTATCCAAAAACATATAATCCAAATTTTGTAATGTATGCAAGGCCATTTGGATATAAGTGGAGTGTTTGTAAAGACCCTGATGGAAAAGAAAGGATGTGCTTAGATCTTCCAGATGCTTATTCATTTTCAGTTCTTCAAAAAGATACTTCTGCAATTTATATTTCAAAAATAGTTGAATTATCTGATTCTGAAAAAATTGCTATACCAGTGAATGTAGATAAAAATGATAGTTCTATTTATGTTTTTAGAGCAAGTGGGAAGATATTTAAGGGATTATATGAGGAGTTAGCAATGGTTGTTGTTTTACCTTTAAAATTTGAGATTGTGGGATATTACTCTACAGCAGTAGGTAATTGGCGACAAGTAGGAAACACCTTGGCTTTTTATGGCTCAAAAGTGCCTTCAAACAAAATTTATGTATTTTTTAGGGTAAAAGAAGATACATTATATAGAGAACTTGTTAAATTAATTCAAGAGGAAAAAGAGAGAAAAGAACAAATAACTCTTGAAAAAACAGAAAGAGGATTATTATTAAGACTTCCTGAAAATATATTATTTGAAAGTGGTTCTGCAGAAATTAAAGAGAGTGGTAAAGAATTAATAAAGGAAATTTATAAAAAAATAGATTTTTCAAAAATTAAGGAACTTAGAGTAGAAGGACATACAGATAGTATTCCAATAATTGGTAAATTAGCAGAAAAATATCCTACAAATTGGGAGCTATCAACTGCAAGGTCTTCCGCGGTTGTAAGATATTTAATAGAACTTGGTGCACCTAAACAAAAGCTTGCCGCTGTTGGCTATGCTGATGCAAGGCCAATAGCGGATAATTCTACCCCTGAGGGTAGAGCAAAAAATAGAAGAGTAGAGTTTTTAATTATAAGTGAAGAACAAACTGTACCTTAAAGGAGGTGAGAATATGATAGATTTAACACTTTTTATTTTGAGCTATTCCCGTGAGGATGTTTATTATATAGATCCATCCCTAAGGTCAGTTATTGTATTCACAACTACCAAGAGACCTCAAAAGGGTGGTTTGATCAGATACTATGTTCCAGAATACGACCCAAACTATATCGTTTATGCAAAACCTGATAACTATGTAGTTTCAAAATGCAAAGATCCACTTGGTAATCAAAGGCTATGTGTAGAATTTCCTCCTTCATTCTCATTTACAGTTCTTCAAAGAGATTCTGCTTTATTATACATGATGCCTGCTTCACAAGTAAAAGAGGAGATTTTACAAAAATTAAATATAACCAAGGATAATGTAAATGAGTTATATGTAATGAAAGCAAGTGCTCAGTTAATAGGTGATCCTGAAAGAAGGAGAAGAAGTATTCCCCTTTATGATTATGTATCACTTTCATTTGTATTTCCTTATGGATTTCAAGTATATAGTTATTATTCAACTGCAGAGGGAAAATGGAAATTAGTTGGTTCAACACTTAATTATTATTCAATGAGAATTCCACAAGCTGAAATATATATTGCATTTAAACCTGTTTATGATACAATTGCAAGAGAAATTGTAAGAGCAACAGGAGAAGAGAAGGAGAAGAAGGAAGAAGTAGTTTCAGTTGAAGCAAAGACAACAGGTCCAGAAATTACTATACTTAAAGAAGAAGTAAAATTCCCTGTTGGTGTTGCTGAACTTACACCCGAAGATAAGGAAATGATAAGAAAGGTATATAGTAGTATAAATTGGAATGAGATAAAGGAAGTTATAGTAGAGGGACATGCTGATCCAAGACCAATTAGAGGAGAACTTGCTAAGAAATACCCATCAAATTGGGAACTTTCAGTATTTAGGTCATTAAATGTTGTAAAATATCTTATTGAGCTTGGAGCACCACCAGAAAAAATTAGAATTGCAGCAGCGGGCGAATTTAGACCAAAATATCCAAATGATAATGAAACTAATATGGCAGGAAATAGGAGAGTTAATTTCTATGTAGTTAAATGAAACATCAAAAAATTTTAATTTACGATTTTGGAAGTCAATATACACAATTAATAGCAAGAAGAATAAGGGAATTAAATGTATATTCTGAAATTGTTCCTCCTAATTACTTTGGAGATTTTGAAAATGTTATAGGGATTATATTAAGTGGAAGTCCATATAGTGTATATGAAGATAATGCACCTGATGTAAATCCGGAGATATTTAATTTAAATATCCCTATACTTGGAATATGTTATGGTCTTGGAATTATTGGTAAGCACTTTGGGGGCGAAGTTGCTCCCTCCCCAAAACGGGAATATGGAAAAGCACTATTTAAAGTTTTAAATAATAGTTTGTTATTTCAGGGAATTCCTGTTGAATCGATAGTTTGGATGAGTCATGGAGATAAATTGAAAACATTACCAAAAGGATTTAAAATTATTGGTAGTAGTGAAAATTCGGAATTTTGCGCTATTGAAAAGGAACATATTTATGGTGTTCAATTTCATCCAGAAGTTTATCATACTCAATTTGGTAAGGAAATTTTAAGAAATTTTTTATATAATATATGTAAGGCTAAGGGGGATTGGAAATTAAGTGATTTTATAGAAGAAAAAATTCAAGAGATTAGAAATGTAGTAAATAATGAAAAAGTTATTTTAGCTTTATCAGGAGGGGTAGATTCAACAGTGCTTGCTAAACTTTTAGAGATTGCGATAGGTGATAATTTATATATGGTATTTGTAGATACAGGTTTAGTTAAGGATTATGAAAAAGATAGATTAAAGAAAATTTTTCAAAGAAACCTATTTGTTATTCAAGCAAAAGATGAATTTTTAAATGCTCTTAAAGGTATTTCTGATCCCGAAGAAAAAAGAAAAATTATTGGTAATAAGTTTATTGATATTTTTAGAAATTTTGTAAAGGGTTTAAATTTAGAAATTAAATTTTTAGCACAAGGAACATTATATCCTGATGTTATTGAATCTAAAAGAGTTGTTGGACCATCTGATAAAATAAAAACTCATCATAATGTAGGAGGTCTTCCTGAAAATTTAGAATTTGAACTTATAGAACCTTTTAAGTTTTTATTTAAAGATGAAGTTAGAAAGATAGGGAAATTATTAGGTCTTCCTGATGAAATAATATATAAACATCCTTTTCCAGGCCCTGGTTATGCGGTAAGGATAATTGGAGAGATTGATGAAGAAAAATTAAAAATTGTTAAACAGGCGGATTTAATAGTAGAGGAAGAAGTTAAGAATTTTGGATTGTATAATAAGGTTTGGCAAGCTTTTGCTATTTTATTACCTATTAAAAGTGTTGGAGTTATGGGAGATAGGAGAACTTATGAATATGTAATTGCTATTAGAATTGTTGAGAGCGAAGATGGTATGACAGCGGATTGGTCAAAAGTGTCATATGAACTTCTTGAAAGAATTAGTAATAGAATTACAAATGAAGTTAAAGGAGTAAATAGAGTAGTTTATGATATTACTTCAAAACCGCCTGCTACAATTGAATGGGAGTGATTTGGTGATAACCTTTGAGGACTTGTAGCGGTCAAAAAGGAAATCAAAAAAGTAATGATTGAAAGACATATTTTCCATCTAAGGAATTTATAGAGAAGGTTGTAAAAGAAGGAAAGGAAATCTCGTTTGAAAGAGTATATATATACTCCACTTCTTCCAGGCGAAATGGTTTTTGGATCAGTTTCCGACATTCTGGTTTTTAACAAAAAACTAAAAAGGGATGATTTTAGAAATGTAAGTGGAGAACTAGTTCAGATTGATACTTCTGAAATTATTTCCCAAGTAGATTTTAATAAAGAGATGTTAATAGGTGTATCCTTAGGGAAAAAGTCAAATGCAAGATATGGTGTTGCTATTAAAAAAGTTATATTAAAAGATAGTGTAATTTATGTTTTTTATAAAGAGAGCTTTTATGATGGACTTGCCTCACAAGTAATAGTTTATCCTTCATCCTTTATAAAAATTCCAAAATATGATTATCCTG
>JAUQPS010000168.1 GCA_030550205.1 bacterium | reverse complement strand
GAAGTTGTTTAACTTTTTATAATGGAAAGAAAGATTTAGCTTGTAGAATTACACTTAAATGGGAAAATAATATTCCTTATAGATTAATTCATTCTTATGCTCATAAAGCACCTGAATGCTATTTATCAATTTATCAATCAGAATAAACTTTAGGAGGAATTAAGAGAATTAAGAAAAAATTATGAAAAGTTTGAAATTAGATTTAATGGATTAGAAAAAAAGTTTATATGAAACTTTAGTAAAAATTGGTTTATTTAAAAACCATTAGAAAGTATTGTTCTAATGATATATGCAAGTTCAGTGAAGTTTTTTTATTGAATTTGTTGGCTTTTAAAAATTTTCTTAAAAACCATAATAAGTTGAAAATAATAAGACTATTAAATTAAAACAAAAAAAGAGGGGAAGAGAAAAATCTATTGTATAGCTTCAATCAATTTTCGTTGTTTTCGCTGTATTGTAAATCCAATGTATTTATAGAAATTTAATAGGCTTTTTGCACGAAGATGAAGATAGTAACAGTCTTTATTGCGTTTACAATTGCCATTTGGAGTTCGTGTAATTGTTCCGCTTTTTACGCTTAAATGCGGCCCTGTAGCATCAATATTAAAGTATTCTTTTAATAAATATTTTGTATAGTTTAACAGTTCTTTATTTGTATTATAAAGCCTTAATGTTCGTCCATGTATACTGCCTTCCCCGTCAAACAGCGCCCTCAGAAAAGAAGCAACAGTCTCTTTTGAATATTCAATGTATGGCTTTAGCTCTTCAAATGGTTTATTCAAAAAATCATAAAGTAAAATGCTATATCCTTCTACTATCCAAATTTTTTCATTCTTATCCCAAAATGGTTTATAAGGTTCTTTTCTTCCCAATACTTTAGCTAAGCATCTTCCGAACTCTTCTGCAAACTCATAGTCTTTTACTGCTAATCGTAAAAGGCATTGTTCATTTTTAGAATATAAATACCGATTACCATCACCAAATATTGTTCCAATAACATACATAAGTTCTAATGGAGATTCACCATTAAATTTATTAACTCTTCCAAGTGGATGCGTTTTTCTATTAATCCAAGTGCTAATAGTAGATTGAGATAATCGCATTTCATACTTTTCATAGATTATTTCCTGAATTTCTTTCTGAGTTAATCCTTGCTTTCTTAGTTCAATAACATTCTCATACATCTGCAATCTTATTTCCAATGGCAAACATCTTCGTCTCTCCCCCTCCTTACTCATATTATTTATACCAACTATATTCATAAAAACACCACCCCCATATTGTTGGGGGTGTTGGGATTTGAACCCAAGAAAAGTAGTTGGTGCAATTATCTGAGTAAAGAGAGGAAGAGCATTTGTATATTGAAAATCATTGAACTATCGCATTTATTAAAGTAATCAAATGTGGCATATCTTTCCTATCTTTCTCTCTTAGTGAGGGGCTCTCCGCAGGTTTTCGCCATGTAGCTTCTTATTGATTGCATTTTTTTCTTCATCAATAAGAAAAACTACATGACTTAATCCTGCTTCATTGCACTATTCGTTGAGAAAGTAGGAAAGATACGCCCGCTTCTCCCCCGCCCCCTTTCCATATAGAAGATTCACTTCTATATAGAGGGGTTTAAATTATTGTAAAAGCAATATTATTCCTAAAAAAGTATAGCTACTTTTTAGGAAAATCCCGAAAGCATGTCAAACAAGCTTTAGCCTTTCAGCAACCTTCCGTATTCTAAATTCTCTTATGAGTAAATTTATAAGTTCAGCTTTATTCAGCATGCCCGTATGCTACCCCAATGGAGAGCTTTTGGGCCTATGCTTCCATTGGAGGGCTTCTCATTGCTCTCGCTCCAACGCCCTTTTCTAAACTTTAGTTTAGTTATGCAATAGATTGTATTCCAGAAAATGCATTTGTTAAAGATGGAATTGGTCGTCGAAAAGCACTTCATAATAAAATAAATGAAATAGAAGAAAAAATAATGAAAAATTTAATTATAGATGCTAGAAATAAATTAAAATTTGATTTAAGAGATAAATTGCAAAAATGGCTAATCAATAATTATGAAATAACAAATCCTTTACAATTATCTAAGAATGAAATATTAGATTTAGTAGATGAAATAATAAATAGATTAAATATTCAAATTTCTCAAGGGTCTTAAAGTAAAATAATACTTTAAAATAGAATAAGAAATTATGCTAACAAAATAAAAATTTCTTATAATTTACTCAAATAGACAAGAAATAATATACCAGAAAATGACATCAATAATAAAAAAGGAAAAATCAAATTCTGAAAGAACCACTCCAGTCAGAGTACCACCTCCAAAAAGATAGAAAGGAATTGGAAATCCAAAGAAGGGAGGAACATCTGTAAAAGTAAAAGAAAAGAGATACATTATATATCCTGTACCAAAAAATAATCCTAACCATATGAAAATCTTCTTTTTAGTTGGTTTTAAAAATTTTAAAAATTTCTTATAATTCATTAAAAATCTTCTTTTAATATACAATTAATTCTCTTATTTAAATCTTTTTATTAAAAGAAGGAAAAATAAAATATATTGCAGATGAATTATTTCCATATGAATTTAGGAAGAAAATTGTAATTGTATATTTTAAAAATTTAAAAGAAATAGTAAATTAAAATGGATAAGAATAAATAATATAGCAGGAAGATTAAATTGGAATAGTTTCTCCAAAAACAATAATAATTTTTTATCTTTCAAAAGCGTTTTCTTCAAAAGAAGAAGCGAAAAATGAAGAAGCATTAAATAAAATAGTAAACTTTGCTAAAGAAAAATTATTTGAAAAATTAAAAGAAGAAAATATCAAAAGGTAATCATAATGTTCCTTTACTTAAGGCAATCATTATCTTTAATAATGCT
>JAUQPS010000167.1 GCA_030550205.1 bacterium | reverse complement strand
GCAGGGTAATGTATTTGTGACTGGAGAGACATATTCAACAGACTTTCCAACATATAATCCAGGAGGGGGTGCTTATTATCAATCAAGTTTAGCTGGAGATTATGATGCTTTTATTTTAAAATTTAACAATTCAGGAGTTAGGTTATGGGCTACTTATTATGGAGGAAGTGATGATGATGGTGGTTATTCCATCACGACAGATGGGCAGGGTAATGTATTTGTGACTGGATATACATGGTCAATAGACTTTCCAACATATAATCCAGGAGGGGGTGCTTATTATCAGGGAAGTTATGCTAGTAGTGGTGATGTCTTTATATCCAAATTTAGTAGTTCTTCATCAGTTTCAGAGAGAAATAATTATTACAATTATAGAGATAAATTATATCTTAATTTAAAATCCTTATCAACTCCAATAACTATCAAAATTTACTCTATTGATGGCAAATTAATTTATTCAAACATTTTCAAAACCAACAATATAGAAATTAACCTTAAATCCTTAAAATCTGGAATTTATATCCTAAAAGCATATAGCAAAGATAATAAACAATTAACTTATAAATTTATCAAAAATTAGGGGGCGCTTGCCCCTTTAAAATTTTCAAACTATGCTTTATGGGTTTTTGTTATTTGTTTTTATTCTGCTTGTAATATTTATGATTTTTGTTATTCTTATACAACAGCCAAGGTCAGCTGGTCTTGGTAGTTTTCTTGGTGGGACAGAGACAGTATTTGGAGCAAAAGGAACAGTTACATTTTTTACAAAATTAACAGCGGGTGTAGGGGCTGCATTTATGATTTTATCATTTATTTTATCAATGTTAAATAGACCTGCAACATATGGTTCTGCTATTGAAGAAGCTATTAAAAAAGGAAACATTATGAAACAATTACCTGTTCAACCTCAGCAACCCAAAAAATAATTTATTCAAGTGGGAAAAATAAATTTAAAAGTCCTCTTGTTATTTTTATTTCAGGAATTGCTATTAAGTATATTCTAAAATCATAAGATGAGAATATTCCAATTGAAGAATATGAAATGTCTGCTGACCATTCATGTAAATCCCTTTTTAATGATATACTTTGACCTTGTAAAACACCTAAATTTAAATCTCTACTAAATGAATAGCTAAAACTCCATTTATTTGAAAGCTTTCCAGATATTGAAAAACTTAATATATTTTGTGGAGTTGAAAGACTTGAGCTTATATTATAACCAAAAATAGTTTGACTATAACTAAAATTTCCAAGAATTTGACTAAAACTTTTTGTATAATAATCATATGTTGTTGAAAAGCTTGCGGATATATTTAAAAATCTTGGAAGAATTAAGTTTATTGAAAGGGGTGAGAATGGAAATTGATTTTGTGGATTATAACTTCCACTTAAATTCAATGCTCCAATTGAATATCTTTTATCATTATATTTAATAGCGAATTGATTTGAGATTGAATAGGTATAATTAAAGTTTTTTGGAATTGTATCTGAATTTATATAAATTAAGCCTCTTGAATAGCTAATTCCAATAGAAGGTGTTATATCATGATAGAATTTTTGAATTTTCCAAATTGAAAATATACTTCTTCCAAAAATAGTTGTAGAAATACTACTTGAATAATTCATAGTTAAATTCCCATTCCAAAGACTATCTAAATAACTTCTTTTTAATTTTAAAGGAAGTGCTATGCTATTTGAAAGCTTTAAGTTTGGTAATAGATTAATAGGTCTTGAAAGGGAAAGGTCATAATTGAAGTTTAAATTTCTATAAGTGTTATTAAGGCTATCTGTGAAAACATTATGATTGAATGAGCTATTTTGAGAAATAATTATTCCAAAAATGCTAAAACTATTAAAACCAATAATTAAATTTGGTAAATTGCTATTGCTTTGGTTTGTAATTAAATTTTTTGTATAATCAAAGTTAGATGAAAAACTTCCAAAGAAAAAACTTCTACTAATTTGAATAAATGAATAAGTTTCTGTTTTTAGCCATTGATTTTTATTCTCTGCATAATCTTGAAAATAGCTTTGGTCTGATACTATTGAAAATCTACTTGAAGTTCTAAATTTATAAAATTCTTGATTGTGATTTCCTTCAAGGGCATATCTTCTTCTAACTCCTTGAAATATAAAATCATTTGAAAAGTTAAAATTTACACTTCCATTAAGCTTTTTATAAACATTATAAACAAAATATATTCCAGAGCGAATTCCTTGCCTTTCTACAATATCTATAAAAAATGTAGCATCCATATAATTATTAATTGCCCAATAAAATGCTATATTTCTAATATATTTTCCATCAATAGTATTAAATCCAAAACTTGGTGGTAAAAATCCACTACTTCTTTGTTCCTTTAATGGAAACATCCAAATAGGCGCATATAAAACAGGTATTCCCCTAATTTTAAGAACAACATTTTTTACATATGCCATATTATTCCTAATAGCAAGCATTTCTGTTCCATAAAATGCGGAGTGGGGCGTATCTAAATTACAAGTTGTAAAATATCCATTTTGAACATATATTGTATCTCCTTTTAATTTATATAATTCATTTGAATTTAACCATCCCTTTTGAACATAATTTTTTGTATTAAATGCTAATCCATTTTGTGTATCTAAAAAGTAAATTAAGCTATCACCAATAATTTTAGATGTATCAATTATTAGCTCAAATTTTGGTTTTGCTTTTACAACTTTATTTTGAGTATAATATTCAATTGTATCTGAATAAAGCTCAATATTTCCCCTTTTAACATAAGCACTATCAATTAAAATTATTTTATTACTGTCTGCCAAATAAACTAATGACTTACCTTTAAAAATAATTTTTGTTGTATCAACTTGTAAGACTATGAATAAAATCAAGCGAAAATTTTAAAGGAGTTTATTACCTT
>JAUQPS010000166.1 GCA_030550205.1 bacterium | reverse complement strand
ATATTAGTAATGCCACTCATAATTAATTAAAAATAAAAATGGGGAAATATATGAGACCCTCCGATTTATGGGGGGTCTCCCCCGTTGATGCATTAAGGCTTGTGGGGAGACCCGTGGCTTATTACCCAAAAATTGCTGAGGCGCTTGGCAGCGTTGATGCTGCCATTTTTTTATGTCAATTTTTATATTGGGAAGGTAAGCAGTCTGATAGCGATGGTTGGATATACAAAACGATAGATGAAATTAAAAAGGAGACTGGTTTAAGCTATTACGAGCAAAAAAGGTCAAGAAAAATACTTAAGGAGCTAGGAATACTTGAGGAAAAACTTTTTGGACTTCCAGCTAGATTATATTTCAAATTTAACTGGAATAGATTAAATGAAATTTTATTGAATTACAATCAAATTCAACAGAAATCTTGGGTAAAACTTGAAGATGAAAAAGAATTAAAAGACAATGATTTTTTAGGCGAAAAGAATGAAAATAAGAGCGTTATTACGAAAAATGTGCAAACTAGTTTTGAAGAAAGTGAAAAACTAGTTTTTAACAAAGTGAAAAACTATAACATAGATTACAATAGCATAGATTACAAAGGTATAAATAAAATAAATAATATAAATCAAACTCAAACAAATGAATTTAATTCAAATATGAAAAATTCAAATTTGAATTCAATTCTTTTGTTTAAGTTAGTTAAATGGCGAAGATATAAGCATCCATTAGATAATCGCATTACCACTATAAGGCAAATGATTGCTGATGTTGTGTGTAAGTTTAGAAAGCATCGTTATTTAACTGGAGAAGAGGAGGCGATTTCAGCAGCTATTCAAATTGACTTAAACGATGGTAAAATAACTTATGAGGATTTTGCCAAGGCATACAAAGAGTGGGCGCAGGCTGGCAACCTTCCTTCGCAAGAGCTTGTGAAAATGATTTATCAACGAAAAAGCAGCGAAATTATTGAGCAAATCATAAAACCACTTGCCGAAAAATTATCAATTAAAAATAAAATTAGGAGGTAATATGAGAAAAAATAAAATCATCTCCGCAATTGAAAGGTTATCGGAAATAATCAGTGAAACAAGCAAAATGACGAGAGAATATAATTACATTAAAAATTTAATCATTAATCTTAAAAAACACATAGAAAATTATAAAAGATATGCACAGCTAGTAAATGAAGCGATTCGGCTAATTGAAACCAATGATGTTTTAAATAGCGAATATATAGAGGAGTTGAAAACACTGAAATTGATAAGCAATGAAATACCAAGATATATTGATATACTTGAAAAGATTGTAAATGAAGCTGAATATGTTTTTGGAGAGAAAAAAATTTTGAATTATATTTATTCTATACCACATTATCTTGTTTTTTCGCATATAATTCCCGAAATTATAAAGGATAGACAACTTAATTATGATAAAGAAATAAAAAAGAAAATGGATGAGCTTTTGATAAAAACTCACAGGTCCTTTAGACCCTCCCACCCAGTAGGATTTAAAAATATAAGGGAAATGGTAAAAATATGAAAACTATAATTCCTTACCCAGGAGGAAAAGCTATGCACTTTGAATGGATTTACCAATTTTTCCCGCCGCATAAGATTTATGTTGAAGTATTCGGCGGGTCAGGGGCTATAATCTTAAACAAATCTCCTTCTCAAATTGAGGTATATAATGATATTGACCAAAATTTAGTTTCGTTTTTCAGAGTCTTGCAGGATTATAAAAAATCGCAAATTTTATACCGAAAATTAAAATATACTCTTTATTCAAGAGAAGAGCTTTATCGTGCCTATGATATAATAAATAATAAATCCTCAGACGAAATTGAGCGAGCTTGGGCAGTATATGTTTTAACGAGAATGGGATTTGGAGCGAGAATGTATTCGCCAACTTTTTCTGTTAACTTAAATGAAAGCGATAAATCAAAATCCAATACCTTCTACTCTTCGTTGAGATATATTGTTGAATTCAAAAAAAGACTTGAAAATATTATAGTTGAAAATCTTGATTGGGAAGAATGTATGGAAAAATATGATACGGAAGAAACACTGTTTTATCTTGACCCGCCTTATCCAATAGAGGTCATAAATTCTAATAAACTTTATATACAAGATAAAGGTTTCAAAACTCTTGAGGAACACAGAATATTTTTGGAAAAACTTAAGAAATTCAAGGGTATGATTATTCTATCTGGATACGATAATAAGGTATATGATGATGTTTTAAAAGATTGGAAAAAGGAATACAAAAAAACATATTCGCCAATAGGGGCTTTTTATTCAGATAAAATTGAAAAGGTTAAAAAGCTAACTTACAACGAAAAAATGGAGGTTTTATGGATAAACCCGCAATGCCAAGCAATGCAAAAACAGCTAAAACTCTTCTGGAACTATTAAACAATTTCGTTGAAATTGAAAACGAAGTTAGAAAAAGGGGAATTGACTTGTTGATTTTAAAATATAAACAGTGCGTGATTTTAAAGCAAGCATACGATTTATATGGAACTGAAGCTATAAAAACATTTGCGGCTAAAACTGGATACAATGAAAGATATTTATATGATTACCTCAGAATTGCTACGGTTTTTGATAGTGAAGAGGAATTCCTAAAAGCAATTGAAAAATATAAGCTAGATACGCTAAGAAAGGTAATTGAATACACTGAAATAAAATTGAGAATTCCTGAAATAGTCAAAGTTACTCAAAAAGTTGAAAAGGATATAAATTTCATTGAAAAGAAAATTTCTGAAATAGAAGATGTCGTTGAGAAACATTTCGCCCCAGACCTATCAAATGAGGTTAAAATTGTTAGAAATGAATTTGATGAATTTAAAAATTACTTAAAAACGATATACGAAAAATATCTTGTCAAGGTTCTCTATGAGATAAAAAAACTTGAAAACC
>JAUQPS010000165.1 GCA_030550205.1 bacterium | reverse complement strand
TTTTAAAGCTTTAAAATTTTCAACATAATGAATTGTAAAAATGTAGATATTATATTTACAGTAATTCCACCTCCTCTTGAATGGGATATCTCCAAGATAGAAAGGAAAGCATTTGAAATTGCAAACATTACAAAAATTTTAGATATTGATTTAATTAGCATTCCAGAAGTTATTGAAGAGAGAAGTAGAGGTCAAAGAGTTGTTCCATTTAAGATGAAATTTGATAATGCAGAATTTGGTGAAATGATTAAAAATTTTGACAGTTCAGTTGAAATTATAATTAATAAAATTTCAGTTATTATGGAAAAAGAAGAGTTTGAAGAATGGTTAAAGGAATATTCTAAAAAGTTTAATTATATTCTTATTGTTGGAGGTGAGAGTTCAAAAATTAAATATCCTGGATATCATCCAATTCCCGCAACATTAATAGCAAAAAATTACTTTAAAAATATATATGGAATCACGATATTTCATAGAAAAAATGAGCCTCAAAAATTATTAGAAAAAACAAAAGCGGGAATGAGGGGTTTTATATCTCAAATTGTATTTGAACTTGAACATGTAAAAAATGTTATCCTTCAATATTATAAATTATGCCAAGAGGAAAATATAGAACCTGCTAAAATATTTATAAGTTTTGCTCCTGTAAGTCAGAGAAAAGATTTAGAATTTCTAAAATGGCTTGGAGTTTATATACCAAAGGAAATAGAAAATTATTTATTAGAAGATGAAAAAAAGCTTGAAAAAAGAAGCATTGAAATTATTGAAACATTATTTCAAGAATTATGCTTCTTAGACATCAAAAATATAGGGGTTAATGTTGAACATGTAATGTATAATAATTTACAAGTTGCAGCTTATACAGTTCATAGAATAAAGGAAGTTTTTAAATGGAGGGATTAAATGGAAATTTTTATTTCTTTGAATGGTAAATATCCAAGAGGAGAAAAGTTAATACAAGCGACAAGGGACTTTGAAAGAAACAGAATAAGCCAAGATGAATTATTGAGAATATACGAACAAGATTACGAAGAAGTAAAGAAATTACAAGCAGATTTTAAAATTATATCTGATGGACTTTTAAATTGGCAAGATTTAATAAGACCTTTTTCAGAAATTTTAAATGCTCAAGTAAATGGTTTAAAACGATATTTTGAAACAAACACATTTTATAGAATTCTACTTTTTCAAGATTTTGAAATAAAGAATTTAGAAGAATTTTATAAAAATTATTTTAAGTTTGGAAATTTAGCAATTTTACCATCACTTGGTATATTTAAATACTTTTCAGAGAACTATAATGAAGATGCTATAATAGATGTTTTAAAAACTATAACGATATTTTTAAAGGAAAAAGGATACAATTATTTTTATTTTCAAGAGCCATCACTTGGATTTTATAGAGATTTTGAATTGTTAAAAGGCCTAAAAAAGCTCTTTAAAACTATAAAAAAAGAGCTTATAAATGAAAAAATTATACTAAATACTTATTTTTCTGATATTTCTGAATTCTTGGGTGAAATTTCTAAAATGGAAATTGATGGAATTGGAATTGATTTTACATTTAATGATATTGAAAGTGTTATAAAGAATTTAAAGAATAAAGAAATTGGCATTTTAGCAGGAATTGTAGATAATACGAACTCTATAATTGAAAGTTATGAAGATGTAAAATTTGTAATAAATAAACTTTTAGATATAAAGCCAAAATTTTTAATTTTGACAGGTTCTTGCGATTTTGAATTTTTACCAAGAGAAGTAGCTAATTTGAAGATTGAATTTCTAAAAAGTCTGCTACAAAGATATTAAAATCTCTTCTTGTTTTTCCATTCCTATTAGATGTCCAAATTAATTTCTTTCCATCCTCACTAAACATAGCAAATGAATTAAATCCATTAGAATAAGTAATTCTTTGAAGATTTTTACCATCTATATCAATTTTATATAGTTCAAAGTTAAAGCTATTGGGAGCATGTAAATTTGAAGAGAAAATTATAAATTTTTCTGATGGATGAAAGTATGGAGCAAAATTTGAAACTCCTTTTGGAGAATTTGTTAATTGCCAAAAACTATCTTTTTGAACATCATAAACAAATAATTCAACCTCACCAGGTCTTATTAAATTCTTATTTAAAAGTTCCTTATATTCACTTATTTCAGAACTATCCTTTAAATGCCTTGCCCTAAATACTATATATCTTCCACTCTTTGAAAACATAGCTCCACCATCATAACCAATAAAATTCGTAATTCTTTTTATAATTTTCTTATCTTTTAAACTTAAAAGGTATAATTCTAAATCTCCATCTTTTGAAGATGTAAAAACAATTGTATCTCCAAAGTTAGCTTCTCCTTCTGCATCATAGCTTTCACTTGAAAATAATAAATATGAGCTATCATTTTTTAAATTATAAACATATAAGTCATAATTAAATAATTTCCATACATAAATTCCCCTTTTTAAATAATCTTGCGCATATAAATTTTCTGGACAATCTAAACCTTGCCTTATTGTGCTTGAAAATAAAATTAAACTATCATTTAAAAACCAACTACATGTATTTGCGCCACCTTTTGATATTTGCTTAAATACAAAACCATTTGTATCCATTAAAAAAATTTGGTCACAATTATAATAGTATTTTATAAATAATTTTTCATATTTTATGCCTTCAAAAATTCCTGCAGTATCATATATTCCTTTTATAAATAGCATAAATTTGTTATTTCCCAAATTTTTTAAAACATAATCATAAGCTTTCATTTTATTTAAATTCAATTGCAATTTATTTAAAAATTTTCCATCAATTATAACATAAATCCCGCCTTCCCCCTTTGACTGAAAAACTATATATTTACCATCTTTTGAAAAATATGCCTCTGCATTCTCACCAGCAAATGTTAATTGTTTTATATTTTTCAAGAATTTTTCTTCTCCACTAAATATAA
>JAUQPS010000164.1 GCA_030550205.1 bacterium | reverse complement strand
AGGCAGATTTACTTGAACTTGGGTTCAACGGAGAGCTACTCTATAAAACGGAGGATTTAGTTTATAGATTAACACTTCTTGCTAATATCGTTGGCTGTGATGGGATTGTTTGCTCTGCTAAAGAAGTAGGATTAATTAAAAATTCTTTTCCCCATCTATTAACAGTAGTACCTGGAATAAGATTGGAAGATAGAAACCTGGATGATCAGGTAAGGACAGCAACACCTTATGAAGCGATTAAAGCAGGGGCTGATCTTTTAGTTGTGGGTAGACCTATTAGGAATTCACCTATGCCTGAAGAAATTTGCCTAATTATTCTCCAAGAAATTGAAAAGGCCTTGGAAGAGAAAAATGGTTAAAAGATATGTAGTAGATTTACCTTTACATGGGGGTAAATGTCCTCCCTGGCTTTTTGAAAAAATGGTGCGCTTAAGTCGGGCTATTTTGTTAGTTATATATAAAGAATTCGGTAGGAAGGAACTGCTTTTTAGATTATCAGATCCCTTTTGGTTTCAAGCCTTTGGATGCTTACTTGGCTTTGATTGGCATTCATCAGGACTTACTACCACAGTAGGAGGGGCTATAAAAAAAGGGTTAGAACCATATTTTAAAGACCTGGGAATTTTTATTTGTGGTGGTAAAGGAAATATGGCTTTACATACTCCTAAAGAAATTGAGTTTTGGGGTGAATTAGCCTCTCTAGAAAGGGATGTGTCTCAATTTGTTCTTTTAAGTAGACTCATTGCCAAGATTGATAATAGTGTTCTTCAAGATGGATTTACCCTTTATTTCCATCTTTTCATTTTTACCAAGGATAGAGATTGGGCAGTAATCCAACAAGGTATGGATGAGAAAAACCTCTATGCCAGAAGATATCATTGGAAGGCTGAAGTTGCTAAGGATTTTTTTTCTGATCCGCACAAAGGTATTGTTTCAGCCATTAAAAGAAGGGAGGTTTTAAATTTAGCCACTTCAAGAAGTCAAGGAGTAAGAAATTCTATACTTGATCTGCTAAGAGAGGATTTAAATAAAATTTTAAAGGAAATTAAAGTAATGGAAAGGATCTTTTTTAAGAGAGAACATAGTTTGAGTTATAAAGATATCCCCTGTGAGCTATTACCTAAAATATGGGAGAAAACCTATGAAAACCCTCCTAAAACCTTTAAGGATCTTGTTTTAACTCCGGGACTTGGAGCAAAAGCTCTAAGGGCACTAACTCTTACCGCAGAATTAATTTATAACACTAAAGCCTGCAGACTTGATCCTGTGCACTATAGTTTTGCCCATGGTGGAAAGGATGGTTATCCATATAAGATCAATCCTAAAGTTTATGAAAATACAATTTATCAATTAGAAGAAATATTGAATAAAGCTCACATAGAAACCTCTGAAAAAGCATATCTTTTGAAGCGGTTAGCTAAACTTTGGAAAGAATAAAAAAGAAAATTTTTGAATTTTTCAGAAAACACTCTTTAAAAAGTTATAAATTTAGTTTTTTTATAAACATTTGCTAATTTTTTCCCTTGACTTTCAATTTTCCTTGATATAAAAATTGTAGTTAAGATTCGGGAGGGGGTTGTGAGTTTTACCGCTTTTATAGAAAAGCATAAAGGTACTATTTTAAAGTTATGGTTAAATTCCTTTTGGGAACGATTTGGAGAAGCTGCAGCCTTTTTCAAAAAAGAGATAGATCAATTTACTAATCCTTTTGCTTATCATATAGAGGAAAGTTTTAGAGGTCTTGTAGAGGCTTTAGGAGAGGAATTTTCCTGGGATAAGATTGATCCATATTTAGATAAACTTGCCCAAATTAGGGCAGTGCAAGAGGTTACCCCATCCACAGCTTGTCTGTTTTTTCTTGATTTGAAGAAAATTTTGCGAGAACATTATGGTGAAAAAATTATTGAGGACTTTGGAGTGAGGCCCTTTTTAGAGCTTGAAGATAAAATTAATAGTTTTATACTTAGATTCATAGATTTTTATCAAAGATATCGTGAAAGATTGTATGAAATTAGATTAGAAGAGTGGAAAAGAGCGAATTATTTGCTTTTAAAAAGGGCTGGATTAATAGGGGAGTTTGAAAGTCAAAATTTATTTGAAAATAAAAAACATTAAAAGAGGGGAGTAGGCTTATGAATCTACTTTTTAGTTTAATTGTGCTTTTAATTCTTATACTTTTACCTATTATAGGTGTAAGTGCTTTAGGATTGAACAGTCTATTTGCCATTTTTATTCCTTATTTAGCCTTTGCTATTTTCTTTTTCGGACTCATTTATAGAATAATTAATTGGGCTCGTTCTCCACAGCCTTTTAAAATCCCTACCACTTGTGGTCAGCAAAAAAGTCTTTCATGGATTAAACACAGCAGACTTGAATCACCTGTTTCTACATGGGAAGTCTATCTTAGGATGTTTTTTGAAATTTTCCTTTTTAGATCTCTTTTTAGAAATCTGAGGGCTGATTTTGATGGAAAGAGACTTATTTATGGATCAGCTAAATGGTTATGGCTTGGAGCTATTTTATTTCATATGTCTTTTCTGATTATTCTTATCAGGCATTTGAGGTTTTTTTTAAATCCTATTCCTACCTTTATTCAAAATATAAGCTATATAGATAGTTTTTTTCAACTTGGTCTTCCTCCTATTTATATTACAGATCTTTTGATCTTAGCAGGGCTAAGTTTTCTATTGCTTAGAAGACTCTTTGATGCCAAAGTTAATTATTTGTCTCACGCGTCAGACTATTTTCCACTTTTGTTAATCATTTCTATTGTAATTACTGGGATTTTGATGAGGCTATATGTTAAGCCTGATCTTTATGCTATCAAACAATTAACTTATGGATTAGCCACTTTTAATCCTTCACTTCCAAAGGGAAAATTAAGTCTCCTTTTTTATATACATTTATTTTTAGTTTCAAGTTTAGCTGCTTATTTTCCCTTTAGTAAATTAGTGCATATGGTGGGAGTTTTCTTTTCACCAACGAGAAATATGGCTAATGATAATAGA
>JAUQPS010000163.1 GCA_030550205.1 bacterium | reverse complement strand
ATAATATATAGTTGTTCCACCACTCATTGCAATGATATCTCCATCTTTTAAGAGTGTAATCGCTTTTTTTCCTATCTCTTTTTTTATCTCTTTATTTTCCTCTAATTTTAAGAAAAAAGAGTTTTCCGAAGAGATACTTGTGGTGGTAGCGCCTCCTCTTACTCTCTTAATTAGTCCTTGTTGTTCTAAAAAATTTAAATCCCTTCTTACTGTTATTTCAGAGATTGATAGTTCTTTTGCTATCTCTTGTACTGTAAGATAGCCTTTTTCTCTTATAAGTTGTAAAATTTTATTGAATCTATATTCTTTCATATTTAATCAAAAACAATCAAATATTGAATTTTTATTTTAGTTTTTATTATATATAAGGTTCTAATATTTGTAAAGAGATATTTAATATTCACTATCTGTCTAATAGTTATCGGTCTTATAAATGTTTCTGCTAAAGATCATTTTTAATCAAAAATATTGATAAAAAAGTATCAATAGTGATATAATATGAACAAAAAAGGGGAGGTGTTTAAAGTGAAAAAAATAACAAGTCTTTTAGTAGTTTTGCTGTTTCTATTTTTAACTATTAGTTTTGGTCAGAGGACTATAACGATTAGATATGGGGTATGGATGAGTGAGCAGATTAATGGTATAAAAGCTCAAATATCTGCTTTTGAGAAGAAGTATCCCAATATTAAGGTTAAACTTGAACATGTACCATGGGAGGAGTATTGGACCAAGCTTCAGACAATGATGGCTGGTGGGGATTGTTGGGATGTTTTTACTATGGACACAGGTTTCTATTTAAAGGATTATGTTTTAAGAAGAGCTGTAGTAGATATAACACCATTTATTGAGAAAGAAAAATTAGATTTAAGTGTTTATCCTGCTGGGGTTTTAAAACTTCATAATGTAGATGGAAGATATTATTCATTACCAAGAGATTATGACACTATAGGATTATTTTACAATAAAAAAGCTTTTGATGAGGCAAAATTGAAGTATCCTGACAATAATTGGACATGGGAAGATCTAAAGAAAGCAGCAGAAAAGCTTACAAAGAAAGATGCGAAGGGAACTATTTTAAGATATGGGATTACTGTAGATGGAGGACCCCTCTCTGTATCTCAAGCTTTTCTATTTCCATTAATCTTATCTCTAGGTGGAAATTTAGTAGATAAAGATGGAAAAGTTTTATTTGATAGTCCTCAAGTAAAAGAAGCTCTAAGTTTTGCTAAAGAATTAACTGAAAAAGGCTTAGCTCCTAAGCCAGGTGTGACCAGTGGTGATTTATTTATTGCAGGTAAGAGTGCTATGAATTTTAGTGGCTCTTGGATGTTAGGGTATTATAGTGAAAGTATAAAGTCTTTTAATTTTGGTGTTGCTATGATACCTAAATCTAAATTAGGGAAAAGAGCTAATATTTCAGACTCTTTAGGAAATGTAATTTGGAGTAAGACGAAGAATTTAGATGCAGCATGGACATTTGTAAAATGGATGGCAAGTAAAGAAGCTGCAGAGATTCTCGGTAAGTCTGGAACAGTAATTCCAGCTTATAAAGGTACTGATACTCTCTGGGTTCAAAGCTTTAAGAAATTTGGTAAAGAAAAAGATGCCCAAGTTTTTATTGAGTCTGTTAAGTTTACAAATCCATGGCCTCAGACGATAGGAGCAAGTGAGTGGTTTGATAGATGGGAGACTTATTATATAGTTGAAATGATATCTGGCCGTTTAGGAATAGAAGAAGGATTAAGACGAGCTACAGAAGAAATAAATGATATTATTAGTAAAGCATCTTCCCAATAAGAAAATCAGAATTGAAAGGGGAAAGAGTATAAAACTCTTTCCCCTTTATTTATGGAGGTTTATCTTATGAGGGTTTTAGGTGGTATCCCAAGATATAGACAAGCTATTTATTTTTTCTTTTTTATATTTTTTTCTTTTATTTTTGCTCTTCTTGCTTACTATATACCTTTTGGAATATCGTTTAAACTAGCGTTGTCGAAGTATGATGCTATATCAGAGCCTATTTTTATTGGTTTTGAAAATTTTAAAAAGATATTACAAGATAAAGTATTTTGGATCTCTTTAAAAAATTCTTTTTTATATTCTTTATATGTAGTTCCAACCGTAGTGATATTGAGTTTCCTTATTGCTGTAGCATTAAATAAAGATTCAAAGTTTATTAGGGTCTTAAGAGTCTTTTACTTTATACCAACAGTAACATCCTCGGTTGCTATAAACTTTGTATGGTTATGGTTTTTTAATCCAGAATATGGACTTTTAAATACTATATTAGGACATTTAGGAATTAAGAAAATTTTCTGGTTAACTGATCCTAATATTGCTCTGTTTTCTTTGTCTTTAGTAGGAATATGGGGTGGTCTAAGTTACAATATAATACTCTTTCTTGCTGGACTTCAGAATATTCCATCTACTTATTATGAGGCTGCGTCTTTAGATGGTGCAACTAAAAAAGATATGTTATTTCATATTACACTCCCTTTGATGACTCCTATTATTTTCTTTGTACTTATCATGCAGATAATAAGCTCTGTGCAAATGTTCGAAAGTGTATTTATTATGACAAGAGGTGGTCCAGGTTATTCTACTTATACTTTGGTTTATTACATTTATAGAAATGGATTTAACTGGTTTAGAATGGGTTATGGTACAGCTCTTTCATGGGTACTTTATTTTATCCTTTTAATTCTAACAATTATTCAATTTAATCTTCAAAGGAGATGGGTATATTATGAGTAGTAAAATAATTACTCTTCTTTTATTATTAGGAGCTATAATAATGTTTATTCCATACTGGTTTATGATTGTAGTTTCGCTGGAAACTATTGAGGAAGCTTCTTCTATACCTCCTAATTTTATCCCACCTAATCCGACATTAAATAATTACAAGGAGATATTTTTTAAACTTGATTTTGGGAGATATTTTTTTAATTCTTTATTTGTTACTCTCTCTTTAGTTTTTTCTCAAATTATTTTATGTTCCTTAGCAGGATATGCTT
>JAUQPS010000162.1 GCA_030550205.1 bacterium | reverse complement strand
ATTTCATCAATTCCTGCAATTGCTCCTGTATGGGATGAAACAGCCCTTGCACCTTCAGGTGTTCTCCCGACTTTTAAAACAATAACAGGTTTTTTCTTTGTTGTTTCCCTTGCAATTTTAAAAAATTCTTCACCCCTTAAAATTCCTTCAATATATAAAAGTATTATCTCTGTTTCAGGGTCATCTTTGAAATAAGAGAGGGCATCAATCTCATCAACATCAACCTTATTACCAATACTTAAAATCTTTGAAAAACCAATTCCCTTTTCCCTTGCATGATCAAGAAGGGAAACACATATTGCTCCTGATTGTGAAACAAAACTCACTTTCCCCCTTTGAGGCATTGGAGTTGCAAAAAATGTATTTAGTCTTACATTTTGAGAAGTATTGATTACACCGAGACAATTGGGTCCAACGATCCTTATATTATATTTTTTACCAATTTCTTTAATTTTTTCTTCAAGAATTTCGCCTTCTTCTCCAATTTCCTTGAATCCTGCTGTTATTATTATAACTGCCCTTATTCCCTTTTTACCGCATTCCTCTAAAACAAAAGGAACAATCCTTGAAGGAGTTGTTATAACTGCAAGGTCAATATTGTCCTCTATTTCAAGAACACTTTTATAAGATTTATAACCAAGAACATAGTCAGCGTTTGGATTAACAGGGAAAAAGGCACCCTCAAATCCTGATTCTATCATGCTTTTAAATGTTTGATATGCTAAACTTTTTGGATCCCTTGATGCCCCAATTATTGCAACCTTTTTCGGCTTAAAAAATAAATCAATTACATTCATAAGTTTTAAGGATAATATAAAAAATATTGAAAAATCAAATAAAAAAGGAGCTGATTAAAGTATTTAAATCTTTAATATAAAATAATCACTTTTTTAAATTTTTCTTTATATGGTTTTAAAAAGTATATCCCTTCTTTAAAACCTTTAAATAGCATATTCTCATTTATTTTTCTTCCTGTAATATTGAATATCTCGACTTCGGGACTTCCTTTTATTTTTAGATTACATGATGAATTCAAAATAGTTGGTAAATTCAAATAAAATTTTTTCTTATTATTTTTCTCTGAAACAGAAAGTATTTTCCAGTGGATGTCCTCATTAGGTCCTGATGGATGAGAAGGGTCAGAAATCTCAGAGCCAGTATAATAACCTGCTAATGCATAATCAATTGTCTGCCTCAGTCCCCTTATCCATCCCCTTCCATAATATTGATCATCTCCACCATTCATTCCCTGACCAATTGCAAGAACAAAAACAAACTTTAATGTCTCACCGTCTGCCATCTTAAAAGGTCCTGAAGAGATTAAATAGCGAAAATCTTTAATATAAGGGTCATGTGATTTACAGATAAATCTATAGGGTTTTCCTGATAAATAAAAATAAATGGTATCATCATAGATTCCGCCGCTAACCCACCCGTGGTATGCCCATACTCTTGGAGCTCTGCATGTATCTCCATACCCATTTATCCAAATACTATCAGCAATTGAAGGTGGAGCATAAAGAAGTGCTATCCCTGCATATCCTGCTGAGGCTCCATTTTCTCCTATATCATTGCCTGGTGTAGTAGGGTCATCATAATCCCACATATAAGCTAAATTTCTTGGTAAAAGCAGTGTATCGCCACGAATTGTATGTTCCCACTCATTATCTCCATAAATTATATACTGGTCATAAATTGAGTCAGGTATATTTAAAAATGTGTCAGGTAATAAAGTTACTGAATCATAAGGATACCCAAGTGTATCCCATCCATGGGCAACATACCCATCAAAAAAGGTAGTATCATCTATTTGTGGATTACTCCAGTCCGCCCCGGAAATATCACAATCCATATAAATTCCTATAAATACACTATCCAATGTTTCACCAACATTTGGGATGTCGCATTGATCCTTATGCCATATCACAAAAAATTCATAAGGGATAAAGTCATTCCAGGGTTCAAATGACCATGTATAAGACCTGCAAATTACTTCTAACCCTGTTCTTTTTGTAGGAGCGTTATATATATTATTAGAAGAGTCATGCCAAGAGATAACAATATCTTCTTCAGAAATCCCCGGACCATGATAAAATATTTTCCCTCTTCCCCATTCTGTTGTTTGGTAACCTTTTTGCGTAACATAATAAAACCCATTCTCTTTTACACCAACCACAAAATAACTTTCCCAGGAATAATAATTGTTCACAGAAATATTGCCGGGCCAACTTAAACCGGGTAGTGCCATTCCTTTCTCACCACCGAGAACGCCATAATTTGTTAAATAATTCCATACTTCTGGTTTCTTTTGTAAAATTATGGTATCCTGTTCCATTTGAAAATCAATTTTTTCAGATAATGTGAATAAAAACAAAATCCAACATATCATTTTACCCTCCTATTTTTAAAAATTTTATTTTTTTATTTTTTGAATTAAAACAATTTAAATTTAAAAAATATATCCCGGGTTGTAAATTTAAATTTTCCTTTATAAAATAGGAATTCTTGTAATATTTTTCAAAAATTTTTCTACCAAGTAAATCAAAAATTTCCACTATAATCGGGCATTTATCATAACATAAAGAAGTAATCAAAAATCCATCTTGATAAATTTTTATTGATAAAGAATCCTCATGATTTTCCTTCTCTGCAATTTGAGTTTCACATATTGTTTCACTGAACACACCAAAACCAAAGTGGGGTAATTCATAAGGGAAAATATCAAAATATACATCCCAGATGGGAAGAGATATAGAAAATGTGTCCATTGAAAGAGAATCTATAGATAGGGGATAATCTACTGTTTCGTTACATGTATTACCCTGCAAACTCATATTCATAATTAAAGCATCACTATCGGTGTTCCTTTTTATTTTTCCCATGAGAATGAGATCGCCTTTTGAGCTTTGAATTAATGAATTAATAATTACAGGGTAAGTTAAATTTATAATTTTACTCCACTCAATATTGTAGTTTTGAGCCATTTTAGTTATAATGGAAGCCGTATCTACACCT
>JAUQPS010000002.1 GCA_030550205.1 bacterium | reverse complement strand
ACTCCTAAATTATTAAATTTTAAAATAAAAACATCATGGTAAAGATTAGTTCCATCATAATTACAATTTCCATCAGTTCCACAACTATTATCATAATAAGCACCATTTTGAGGATCAAAAGTTGGAAAGTTAGTTGAAATTGTTCTTCCTGTTATAAATATATTACCTTGTAAATCTGTTGTAATTGAATTACCATAATCTTGATGACCTCCCCCATAATAAGTGCTCCAAATTAAAGCATGTGGGTCAATCAATAATGATTTATTCTTATCATAGTTAGAAATATCAAAAGCTATTAAATTATTATCTATAAGTTTATAACTCACTTCAACTATATTATCCCCCTGATACCCCACTAAACTCCCATCCTTTATCTTTCCAATTGGCGTTGATAAAATTATTGACTTTCCATTATCTGCTAACTCTATATCAGCATATTTTACTTTTAACTTTATTTGTGATATCAAGTGGGGATTTTTTAATTCAAACTCATGATGAAAATTTCCATTATCATCATATCTAAATATCCAATTTATTCCTGGATATATATCCTTTATTATAACTTTCCTATAACTCTTTACAAACAATATCCCATCTGGACAATGAGCTAAATAAAAGTTCTCATATCCTGGTAGTTCATCTTGATAGATTATATTTTCTTTCTTTATCTTTCCTCCTATTAGTTCATAGTCTATTCTGGCGTAGTGTAAGATAGAATTTTCAGGTTTTTCTTTTATGTGTGGTAATATCTCTTTATCTTTTTTAACTTCCTTTTTCTCAATATCATATATCACATAACTCATTCCATTTTCAGTTATGAATATACCCATATTTCCATTTCTTGAATAGAAGATAACATCCTTTGCTACTTTTCCATCCATAGTAGCAAGCTGACCTTTATTTGGTATAAAGCCTTTATAGAGATAGGGATATGAATTTAGCCATTCTTTTATAATAACAGGGTCATAGGTATTTACAAACTTACCACCTACACTTGATGCAAAGGTTACTAACAAGCTCAACACTAACATACTCTCACCTCCTTTTGTTATTTAAAAATTTCAAAAGAGATATATTTTGCCAGAGAATATGTGATTTAAGATGAACCTCATTAATTAAAAAACCATACAACTCCAACCCCCCCTCTATAATCAAGTATCTCCTTCAAAATAATAAACTTGCCCGACTTCCTTTCACCAATCTTTCTTAACCAAATACTACAAATCACACTGCCAAAATTTTAAAGCATAAATTAGTAAAAATTTCAACTTGTCAAATTAAGTTATTTAAAACAAACATAATTAGCTTTAAACTTTCACTATGACAAATCTTCCAGCAGGATTTGAAATTGAATCTTTTGAAGGTGAAAAGCTCATTTTAAATATGGGACCTCAACATCCATCAACCCATGGTGTTTTAAGACTTATTCTTACAATTTCTGGTGAAAATGTTATAGATTGTAAACCAGATATAGGATTTTTGCATAGGGGGGTTGAAAAACTTTGTGAGCATTTAAATTATGTTCAAATTCCACCAATCCTTGAAAGAAATGATTATTTATCTCCAATTAGTAATGCATTAAGCTTCATATTAGCCCTTGAAAAAATGGGAAATGTTGAAGTTCCAAGAAGAGCAAAATATATTAGAGTATTACTTGCAGAAATATCAAGAATAACTTCTCATATGATTGCAATTGGAACATATGGTTTAGATTTAGGAGGGGCACTTGGGGGTGGAACAAGTGTATTTATGAGAGCATTTAGAATTAGAGAACTTGGTTTGGGATTAATGGAAGAATTTACTGGAACAAGATTCCATTTAAATGCGGTTCAAGTAGGTGGTGTAAGATATGATATTCCATCAAGTGAATGGGTTAAAAAAGCAAAAGAATTTTGCAATTTAGCTGAAAAATTTATATTTGATGAATTAATTCCATTAGTTGAAAAAAATCCAACTTTTAGAGTAAGAACAATAGGAGTAGGTATCCTTCCACCTGATATTGCAAAGTTATATGGGTGTTCTGGACCAGTTATAAGAGGAAGTGGAATTGCTTATGATGTGCGAAAAGCAGAACCATACGATGCATATAATGAATTGGAGTTTAATGTAATTGTCCAAAATGGTGGAGATTGTTATAGTAGGTGGGTTGTAAGAGGACTTGAAGTTGTTGAAAGTGCAAAAATTATAAGACAAGTATTAGATGGCATTCCAAGTGGTCCTATTAGCTCAAGGCCCCCCATTAAAGCTCCTATTGCATTTAAACCACCTGAAAATGTAGAGATATATAGTAGGGTTGAATCTCCAAGAGGAGAAATGGGAGTTTTCATAGTATCTGATAATACAACTAAACCTTATAGATTAAAATTAAGGTCTCCTTCATTTTCAAACCTTTCAGTTTTACCATATTTAGTTAAAAATGTTAAAATTCCAGATGTAATAGCAATTTTAGGAAGTTTAGACCCTGTTTTTGGAGATGTTGACAGATAAAATTAGAGTTGGGATAATCGGAGTTGGATATTTAGGCTCATTACATGCAAGGATTTTATCAGAGATTAAAAATGTTCATTTTGTTGGTGTTTATGATATTGATTTAGAAAGAAAAAATAAAATAGCAAGTATATATAAAGTTAAGGCTTTTGATAGTGAGGAAGAACTTATAGATAATGTTGATGCGGTAATATGTGCAGTCCCTACAAAACACCATCATAGAGTTGCAATAAAAGTTTTAAATAATAATAAGCATCTTTTCATAGAAAAGCCTATTAGTGAAACAGTCGAACAAGGAGAAGAAATTGTAAATTTAGCAAGACAAAAGAATTTAAAATTAATGGTTGGACATGTAGAAAGATTTAATCCTGCAGTTTTAGCTTCTGAAAAATTTATAAAAGAGCCTTTTTATATTGAAACATTAAGAATAGCTCCATTTAATCCAAGAGGAACAGATGTAGATGTTATAAAAGATTTAATGATTCATGATTTAGATATTGCATTAAATTATATTAAAAGTGAGCCTATATTTGTTCATGCAGTTGGTATTCCTGTTTTAACAGACAAAATTGATATAGCAAGTGCAAGAGTTGAATTTAAAAATTGTGCGGTAATAAATTTAACAGTTAGTAGAGTTTCACTAAAAAAAGTTAGAGAAATTAGAATATTTCAAGCTGATAGATATATTTCTATAAATTTACTTTCAAAAGAAAGTTATATGATTGTAAAAGAAGAAGATGCAATCCTCCCATATTTCTTAGATGTAGATGAAAATTTGGAACCTTTAAAGCTTGAAGTTCAAGACTTTATAAATTCTATCCTTGAAGATAGAAAACCAAAAGTTAGTGGTGAAGACGGATTAAGAGCTCTTAAAGTCGCTCACTTAATAATTGAAGATATTCAAAAAAGGATTGAAAAAATAAATGTTCCCAATAAAGGATGAAATAAAATCTTATAAATTTCCCATAATAAGCTATCTAATAATTATAACGAATATTGCAGTTTATATTTATCATTACTTTTTTTATCCAGATCCGATTGAATTTACATATAAATATGGTCTTATTCCAGCGGATTTTCAATTTTTAAATGTTTTAACATCTATGTTTTTGCATGGGGGGCTTTTTCATATATTTTCAAATATGCTGTTTTTGTTTATATTTGGAGATAATGTTGAAGATGTTCTTGGGCATTTTAGATTTTTGATATTTTATATAATATGGGGAATATGTGCTGCAATGCTTCATATTTTAATATATCCAAGCTCAAATATACCAATGATAGGAGCAAGTGGAGCTATTAGTGGTGTTCTTGGAGCTTATATTGTATTTTTTCCATTTTCAAGAATTTTTTCATTTGTTTTTATACCCTTTATTTATATTGGTTTTGCCTATATCCCCGCTATTATTTATATAGGCATTTGGTTTATAAATCAGCTTATACAAGGAACATTTAGCACACTATTAAATATCAGTTCTGGTATAGCATTTTGGGCACATATTGGAGGATTTTTAGCTGGTTTTATTACCGCTATTATTCACTTGCCATTTAAACGAAAATATATTAAAAGGAAAAGATATTTTATTTAAAAGGTTGTCTTAAAAGAATAGCCTTTTGAAGGGTAATGCTATCTGCATATATAATTTCATAACCTGTTGGAATACCCCTTGCTATTTGGGTTATATTGATATTTAAATCTTTAATTTTTTCATATATATAATAACTTGTAGCATCACCTTCAACACTTGGACTTAATCCAATTATAACTTCTTTAATATCTTCATCTATTATCCTTTGTCTTAAATCTTCAATAAATAAATCCTTTGCTTCAATACCTTCAAGGGGTGATAATAATCCTCCTATTACATGATATTTACCATTAAAAACACCTAATTTTTCAATATGAAACATATCATATGGACTTTCTACTACCATTATTATCTTTTCTCTATGAATATCAGAACATATATCACAAACTTCTTTTTCACTAATAGTATGACACTTAATACAAAGTTTTAACTCCTTAATACCATTTAAGGAATCTATAAGCTCTTGAAGTAATTTTTGATTTTTTACAATAGCAAAAGCACTTTTTTCAGCAGTTTTCTCACCAATACCAGGTAATTTTTTTAAACTTTCAATTAATTTTAAAAATGATTTTGGAAATTTCATATACCAAGTTGTTTTCTAATCTCTGGTGGTAAATCTTTTAACAATTCTTGCATTTTTTGAGCTGATGTTTGTTGAGCTTTCTTTTGAGCATTATTTATTAAACTAATCAATGTTTTTTCAACTTTTTTTAAATCTTTCTCTTTTAATAACTCATCACTTAACTTAATATCCAAAACTTCTCCCACTCCATTTACTACTACTTTTATCTTTCCATCCATACCACTCTCCTCTATCTTTATATTCTTTAATTCTTTTTGTATCTTATCAATTTTTGCTTTTGCTTCCATAAGCTGTTTTATATTTCCAAGCATAGTTTAACCTCCTATATTTTTATAAGTTCCTTTGTTATATTTGACAAAACAACAATTTTATTTTTTTCTCTATCAAGATAAACTGTATCCTCTATTCTAACACCAAAATTATTTTCAATATAAATTCCAGGCTCAACTGTAAATACTTCATAACCTTTTAATATCCATTCATTTGCTCTTTGACTAAAAGCGGGTATCTCATGAACATCTATACCAATTGAATGTCCAAGTGCATGCCCAAAATAATTATCATCATATCCAAAACTTCTTAAAAATTCCCTTGCTAATAAATCAACATCTTTATTTTTCATACCAATTTTTGTATTTTCTTCTACAATTTTAACCGCCTCCTTTACAATATCATAAATCTCAATAAACTTATCATCTACATCATTACCTATCCAAAGTGTTCTTGTAATATCACAACAATAACCATCATAAACAACTCCAAAATCTATTAATAATGGTGCATTATTTAAAATGATTTGATTAGATGGTCTGCCATGTGGCATAGCACTTCTATATGATGTTAAAACAATTGTTTCAAATGCCATACGCTCCGCACCTAAATACTTTTTTGCTATATAATCAATTTCTAATGCCAAATCTAATTCCCTCATTATTTCAGGTTTTATAAAATTCAATATGATATTAAATAATTTTTCAGCTATTTCACAAGCCTTTTTAATTCTTTCAATTTCATCAACTCTTTTTATAGCTCTCAAACTTTCAATAACATCATTAATAACTACAAATTCAACATTTTTAAATGTTTCTTTAAGTTTATTATAGCTATTTATAGATGTGCTTTGTCCCTCTATTCCAATTCTTTTATAAGAACTAAATAACCTTTCAAGAGTCTTATAATACTCATTATATATTACAACTTCAAATAATTCCTTATCAATTTTTTGCTCCGCATAAATTTTATATCTAAAATCAGTTAAGAAATAGTTTTTCTCCCTTGTTATTAAAACCTGTCCATTTGAACCTCTAAAAGTTGTTAAATATCTAACATTTGATAAATTTGTAATAAAAATTGCATCCAAATTATTTTCAATTAAATAATTACGAAGGTATGACAGCATTTATTTTTGGTAATACAATTTCTTCTTTAACCCTCGGGTCTCTTTTCCATTCTTCTCTTAAAATTTTTAAAACTTGTGCTCTTACTTCAATTGGATGTTTGTTAATTCTTGGTTCTATATGTTTTATCCAAAGCTCTACTCCTTTCTTATAAGCCCAACCTCTTATATTTGTAGGATGCTTTAAGAGAAATTGTTTTGCAAGCTCAAGAGCTTCTTGTGTATTTCCAGCAAGGAGTAATTCCGCAATTTTTGCCTCTACCTTATAGCTTTTCTTTTTCAATTTAAGCTTTTGCTGTTTTTTAATTTTATACTGTTTTAGTCTGCTCATAATTGAAAATTTTAAAGCTCACTATTTATTTATTACTTGAAGCACCGCAAATAAAGTTCCCAAATATGTTAAAGCAATTATTATGGTTTGGACAACAAACACAACTAAAATAAACTTTGTAATTCTCGCTTCTATTTCCTTTTCCATCTCTTTAATTCTTAACATTATTTTTAAGTATAGAATTTTCAAATGCTTCTTTTTAGCAATATCATTCATAAAGATAATTTTAAAGCTTTAAAATTATCAAACTATTTTGCCGGGGTGGCGGAATTGGGAGACGCGGCGGATTCAAAATCCGCTTCCCCTTGCGGGAGTGAGGGTTCGAGTCCCTCCCTCGGCATTGAATCCTTACTTTCTTACATTAGAATTTAACATTGGTTTAAAAATTGATGAATTTATAATAATAGACCTTGAAACAACTTCCTTAAAGCCAAAAGATGGAGAAATTATAACATTTGGAATAATCTTTGATGATAAATTAATAAGTATGACAAGAACAAAAAATATAAGCTATGAAAAATTTTTAAAAAACATCAAAAAAACAATAGAAAATTTTCTTGATAAGAAAGTTTATGCATATAATGCTGAATTTGAAAAAAGTTGGATTAAAGAGCACTTAAACCTTGAATTGAACTTTAAGGACTTAATGGATAATTTTAAAAATTTTAAGCCTAAGCTTAGAGAAGCTTTTCCTGTAAAGTTTCCCCGTATATTTGGTATTAAAAACTTTGATATATCAAATAGAGAAGTTTTAGACTATTGGCAAAGATATATAAATGAGGATAATGAAAAATACTTACACATTATAATCTGGCATAATGTATATGATTTAATAACTGAATTAAATTTTATAACTTGGCTTAAAGTTTTTCCAAATTTAGAAAATTTTCATTCACATTATAGATGTGATAAATGTTTAAAAGAATTTAACTCATATAACGAGCTTGCTTATATCCAATACAAATTGAAAGTTGAAGATAAATATGAATTATTTGAGAAAGATATCTGTTTAAATTGCTTAAAGGAGGTGATATAATGTGTGGGATTTTTGGGTATGTTGGTAAGGGTCAAAAAGATGTAGAATCTACAATAATTGTAGGACTTGAAAGACTTGAATATAGAGGATATGATTCTGCTGGAATTGCAATAATTGATGATAATGGAAATTTTATTATTGTAAAGAGGAAAGGAAGAATATCTGATCTAAAAAAGGCACTTGAAAACTACAATATACCCCCTTCTAAAATAGGTATAGGACATACAAGATGGGCAACACATGGGAAAGTCTCAGATGAAAATGCACATCCACATTTAGATTCAAATAACAAAATTGCAGTTGTTCATAATGGCATTATTGAAAATTATTTAGAACTAAAACAAGAGCTTATTGATAAAGGTCATGTATTTACTTCTGAAACAGATACTGAGGTAATAGCTCATATGATTGAAGAATATCAAAAGTATGAAAATGATTATATAAAATCTGTATTATATACTGTCAAAAGACTTAAAGGAACATTTGCCTTAGCTATTTTAAATAGAGAATATCCAGATATGCTAATTGGTGTAAGAAAAGATTCACCATTAATTATTGGTATAGGAAATGGGGAAATGTTTTTGGCATCTGATATTCCTGCAATTTTACCACATACAAAAAGAATTATTATTCTTGATAATGAAGAAATTGCTATATTAAAGAGTGATAAATATCAAATAATGGACTTTGATGGGAATTTAAAAAATAAGCAAATTAAGGAAATTGAATGGGATGCTCAAATGGCAGAAAAAGGACCCTATCCCCACTTTATGCTAAAAGAAATTTATGAGCAACCAGAAGTAATTGAAAGAAACATAGATAAATACATTAGGGATGGAGAATTTCTACTATTAAAAGATCATAATTTAAGAAAATTGTTATTAAATAAAAATAGAATTGTAATTCAAGCAGCAGGAACTTCTTTACATGCAGGAATTGTTGGAAGATATTTAATTGAACATTTTGCTAAAATTCCTGTTGATACAGATTATTCTTCTGAATTCTCTCACAGAATTGTAGATGACAAAACACTTGTAATGGCTATAAGTCAATCAGGCGAAACAATGGATACTCTTGAAGGATTAAGGCTTGCTAAAAAATTAGGGCTCGAAGTTTTATCTATTGTAAATGTAGTAGATAGTTCAATAGCAAGAGAAAGTGATTATGTAATTTATATAAATGCAGGACCAGAAATTGGTGTTGCATCCACAAAGGCTTATACTGCTCAAATTACAATTTTATTATTCTTAGCACTTGAACTTGGATATTTAAAAGGATTTGTAGATAAAAAAACCATAGATTATTATATAAGTGAAATTAGAAAATTGCCTTATGTAATAAGTAGTGTTTTATATAAAGATACTCAAATACAATATATTGCTCAAAAGTTCCATAAACATAATCATTTTATGTTCCTTGGAAGAGGTATAAATTATCCAACCGCCCTTGAAGGAGCATTAAAATTAAAAGAAATATCATATATCCATGCTACAGGTTATGCAGCTGGTGAAATGAAACATGGACCATTAGCTCTTATTGATGAAAATTGGCCCGTTGTTGTTATAAATCCAAAAACAAGTGTATATGAAAAAACATTCTCAAATGCTCATGAAGTTTATACAAGAGGGGGAAAAATTATTTCTGTTGTTAGCGAGAGGGATGAAAAGATGAAAGAAATATCACAAGAGATTATAGAAATTCCAGAAGTAGATGAATTTCTAACTCCAATTGTTTCTATTATTCCATTACAATTATTAGCTTATCATATAGCGAATTTAAGAGGTTGTGATGTAGATAAACCAAGAAATATCGCAAAAGTTATAACAGTGCCATAAGAGGACTTTATATTCATATTCCATTTTGTAAAGTAAAATGTCCCTATTGTAATTTTTATAAAGAAATTCCAAAAAATGAATTTGAAATTGAAAATTTCTTAGAAGTGCTAAAAATTGAGCTTGAAGAAAATAAAAATTTTTATAATACTATCTTCATTGGTGGAGGAACACCTAATATCTTAAACGATAGACAATTAATAAACTTATTTGAAGCAATTTTAAATCATGTAAAACTTCCTGAAAATTATGAATGGACTATTGAGCTAAATCCAGAATTAGTAAATATAAACAAACTTTTAATTTTTAAAGATTATGGAATTAATAGATTAAGTCTTGGAGTTCAAAGCTTAAAAGATGAGGAATTAAAATTCTTTTCAAGATTACATAGGAAAAAGGATGTTTATAAAAAATTGGAATTAATAAATAAGATGGGATTTGAGAATGTCAACATAGATTTAATTTTTGGAGGACCTTTACAAACTTTAAAGGATTGGGAAAATATATTAAAAGAAGTTGTTAATTTCCCAATCACTCACATATCTACCTATTTACTTACAATTGAGGAAGGAACACCATTTGAAAAACTAAAAATAAAATTACAAGATGAAGAGACTATTGAAAAGATGTTTTTAATAAGGGATGAAATTCTTGAAAGTTATGGATTTTATAGATATGAAATTTCAAATTATGCCAAAAAGGGATTTGAATGTAAGCACAATTTAATCTATTGGAAAAGGGAAAACTATATTGGAATTGGACCTTCTGCAAGCTCATTTATTAAGCCAAATATACGATATAAAAATCCCGAAAGTATTAAACTTTACATAGAAGATTATAAGAAATATAGAGAAATTGAAATTTTAAATGAAGAGCAAATTTTATTAGAAAAAATTTACTTATCGCTTAGATTAAGTGAAGGACTTGAAATTGAAAATGCAGAAATTTTTAAGGAGTTTGAAGATTACTTGTATATTGAAAATAATAGGATTAGATTAAAATTAAAAGGAATTTTGATTTTAGATAAATTAGTAATTGAGATATTTTCTTTGGCTTTAAAATTTTCAAAACTACGATGATAACTTTACTTGTTGATTATGATTGGGAGAAGTTTTTACCCCTATCTTGGACAAGACCCATATGGGATTTAAGAATGGGTATATATACATTTTTGGAAAGAATAGGAAGACTTTATGGAAATGTTTATGGTTATACACATAGAGATTATTTAAGAGGTTTATTTTCTTCATATCCAGAAGATAAATGGGAAAAAGATACTTTACTTTTAATTCCTACTATATATTTTGAAGAATATCCTGATTTTAGAAGAGATAAGGATACATTATTTTTGGATAAAAATGGAAAGCCATTTGGAGCATATCTAAAAAAATTTAGAGTTTTTGATTTTACAAAAAGCTTTGATGGAGCTATTGAAAAAATAGAACAGATTATTTTAATTGAAAAGCCTTGGGAACTTTTAGATTATATAAATCCCCAAATTGCAAAAGATTATAAACTTTCAAATAAGCGCTCATTTAAGCCTTATAAAGGTGTTGTAATGGTTGGAACAACAGATATATTTATAGATACAAGTGTTGAAGTAGAGCCTGGGGTTATAATTGATGCAACAAGTGGTCCTGTATATATTGATAGTGGAGCAAAAGTTATGGGAAATAGCTATATTAGAGGACCTGTTTATATTGGAAAAAGTAGTATTGTAATGCCATTAAGTAAAATTATGGAGAATGTTGTTATTGGACCTGTTGTAAAAGCAGGAGGTGAAATTACAAATAGTATAATTTGGGGTTATTCAAATAAACAACATGATGGATTCTTAGGAAATAGTATAATTGCAGAATGGGTAAATGTTGGAGCAGGAACCCAATTTAGCAACCTAAAAAATACATATGGCACTATAAAAATGTATTATTATCCACAAAGGGAAGAAATTGAAACAAATAAGCAATTTCTTGGAGCAATTGTAGGACCACATGCAAAAATTGGAATAAATTCAATAATAAATTGTGGAACAGTAATGGGAGCATTTAGCTCAACAGTTGGAGGTAAAATTACAAGTGGTTTTATTCCCGATTTTACATGGCTTGATGGAGAAGAAATGGATTTAAATAAAGCTATTGAAATTGCTCAAAGAATGATGATAAGAAGAGACTTTTCTTTAACAGAAAAATATAAAGAGATGATTGAAATTATTTATGAAAAGTCTAAGGTTTATAAAAAATCTACAAGGAAAATCAGTGGTAGAAAGAAGTCTTGAAATTATTGCTATTTTAATAACAATTGTAATTGGATTTTTAAGTCATAAGCGAGATATTATATCAATTGAATTTCTCATTAACTTTATATCATTTACCATAAGTTGGCTCATTATTAGCTCTTTTGTAAAGATAAATTTTAAGAATTTATTTTTAATAAGCATTTATTCTGTATGTTTTGGAGCCCTTCTTAGAGCCATATTATTATCAAATAATTCAATACCAATTTCATTTATTTTGGTATTTTATAGTTTTCAGACCATAATGTTATATATTGCACATTTTATTTTAAAGTTTATAAAATGAAAGTTAGTGTAATTATTCCAACTTATAATTGTAAAGAGTATATCAAGAAGGCTATTGATAGCGCTTTATCTCAAACATATAAAGATATTGAAATTATTGTAATTGACGATGCATCAGAAGACGGAACTTATGAATTCGTTTTAAATGAATATCTTCAAAAAATAAAAGATGGGATATTGAAAATTTATAAAAATGAAAAAAATAGAGAAAGGTCATATAGTAGAAATTTGGGATTTGAAAAAAGTAGTGGAGATTATATATTCTTTTTGGATGCAGATGATGAATGGAAAGAGAATTATATTCAAGAAAGTGTGAATGAATTTAAAAATTTTGATGTTGTATATTCTATTCCAAGAACATTTATAGACAAAAACAGTAAAATTATAAGAATTTCAAAAAGAAGATATTCAAATGATATAAATGAGCTCATCTATTCAGCACAAATAGCTTACCCATCAGCTACCGCTTTTAAACGAGAAAAATATATATATTTTAGAGAAGATTATACTCAAAGAGAAGATTGGGAACTTTTTTTGAGAATGGCTTTAAAAGGCTATAAAATAAACATTTTGAATAATAATAAAGTTATGATAAGGGAGCATAATAAAAGAACAAGTAGAAGCGAAAAATTTTTAACTTATACATTAAAAATTTATCAAGAATATAAAGATAAAATTCCTGATAAATATTTACCATATTTTTTATTTCATATTTCAGAAACTTTATTAAGATATGGAAAATTAAAGGAAGGTTGGAAATTGCTTATTAAAGCAATAAAATTAAATCCAAGAATTTTATTAAATAGCAGAAGAATTGGAAGTATTTTAAAAAGGGGGTTTAGAATAAGACTATGAACATCTTAATAACATATAAACTTAAAGATGTTGAGAGGAAGATATATGAAGAATTAAGAGATATTGCAAATATAAATTATCTTTTTGATTTACCAGTTGATAGAAGAATGGAATTTATAAGTGAAGCGGATGCTATAATAACCGCATTTCCACAAAGAGAATTAAAAAAAGAGGAAATTGAAAGTCTAAAAAAACTAAAATATGTATTTTGTATTTTTGCTGGTATTGATCATATAGATGTGAATTTATTTTCAAAAGATGTTAAAATTATTCCTAATAGTGGGGGTTATTCAATTGCAATAGCAGAGCATGTTTTTGGAATGATTTTAACCCTTGCAAAGAGATTACATATAAATAATCAAAAGTTAAAAAATGGTGTATTTGACCAATCTATAAGAAATACGCTTTTATATAATAAAATAATGGGAATAATTGGATTTGGAGGGATTGGAAAAGCAGTTGGGAAATTAGCAAAAGCTTTTGGTATGAAAGTTTATGCCATAAACTCAACTGGTAAAACGGATGAAACTGTAGATTACATTGGAACCTTAGATAGTCTTGATTTTGTTTTGCAAAATTCAGATGTAATTGTAATTTCAATACCACTAACAGAAAGAACAAGAAACTTAATATCAAGAAGGGAGCTTGAAATTATGAAAGAAAATGCAATTTTAATAAATGTAGCAAGGGGACAAATTATTGATCAAAAAGCCCTTTATGAGCATATGAAAAATCATCCTGAATTTAAAGTTGGATTAGATGTATGGTGGCATGAACCTACCATAGAAGGGAAATTTAAATTAGATTATAATTTCTTTGAATTTGAAAACTTCATTGGTTCTCCCCACAATTCCCCATTAGTTCCAGAAATTTTTGAGATGAGAACTAAGAATTTAGTAAATATCATAAAGCAAACTTTAAAATTTTAAAAATGAGTTTAAAAGAAGTTTGGTTAAAATTTAATGAAAATTTAGAAAATTATTTAATAGAAAACTTAATAAAAGAAATAAAAGAACCAGAAATTTTAAATAAAGCGATGTTATATAGCTTAGAAGGGGGTAAAAGGGTTAGACCATTCTTGGCATACTTAGGATATAAACTAAATAAAGATGAAATTGATAATAAACTTTATGATTTGGCTTGTGCCTTAGAACTAATACATAATTTTTCCTTAGTTCATGATGATTTACCAGCCCTTGATAATGACGATTATAGAAGAAATAAACTTACAGTTCATAAAAAATTTTCAGAAGCAATTGCCATATTAACAGGTGATGCCTTATTTGCATATGCTTTTAAATTTTTAAATAAAATTGATAAGGAAATATCAAGTATTGTAATTGAAGGAACATTGTATATGATAAAGGGACAAGTTAAAGATATCCAAAAGAATATAAATAGTTTAAATGAACTTTTAGAGCTACATTATTATAAGACAGGAAAACTTATAGAAGCAAGTTTAGTTTGTGGTTATTTATTATCTGATGGGGAAAATGTGGAAATTGTAAAAATCGTAGGTAAGAACATTGGAGCAATATTTCAATTAGTTGATGATTTATTGGATAAGGATAAGAAAGAAGATATAAATATATTAAAATTCTTGAGCTATAAAGAAGTTAAAGAAATGATAGGAAATTTAAAAGAAGAAACAAAAAATTTAATTAAGCAAAACTTTAGAAATTATGAGCTTTTGAACGATTTTATAGAACTTTTATCAAATAGAGATGAATAAAGTACTTTTGACTGCAATTATAGGAAGTTTAAGTGCTCAACTTTTAAAATTAATAATAAATTACATAAACACAAAAAAAATAGATTTTAGAATTTTATTTTCAACAGGAGGTATGCCAAGCTCACATTCTGCCTCAGTAATGTCATTATCTATGGCTGTTGGATTTGAAGAAGGTTTTAGATCAAATCTTTTTGCAGTTTGTTTATTTTTTAGTTTCATAGTAATGTATGATGCCGCTGGAATTAGAAGGGCTGCTGGAAAACAAGCTGAGATATTAAATAAAATCATTGAAGACTTATATTCAGGAAGAAAAGCAGATGAAAAATTGAAAGAACTTCTTGGACATACGCCAATTGAGGTATTTGTAGGAGCAATATGGGGTATTATTATTGCTTTAATAATTTATGCTTTATAATTTTGGAACTTTGCCATGATGCGCAAAACTTTCCTTATTTTAAGTCTCTTCTCCATTGGATGGGCACAAGTTGAGCTTTTTAGAGAAGGTGATGTAGTTGATGCAAGATTTTATGGAGAGGTCCTTGCTACTAATGTATATGTAACTTCTCACGTTCCTGATCTTACAGCAACTGCAATTTCCTCTGAAAACGAAATGTTTCAAGCGGGTATTGCAAGATTACAATCCAGAATTAGGATAAACGATATTTTCACAGTTGGGCTTGGTCTTACTTGGTGGGGATTATGGTCTGGATTTTCTAAAAAGAACTTTCCATTTGTTAGTGAAGCATTCGTTATGACAGATACCCTAAATTGGCCATTCGGTACAAATGCTGTTATTGCAGGTGGTAGAATGGTGAGAAATTATGGTTTAGGGCTTCTATTTTCAGATTTCTATGGTCAAGGTTATAATACATTCGCAATATTCTTAAGGCCAAATAGAGAGCAAGAAGTATATATAGATTTTGTATATACGAAAATTTCAGAAGGTGGTGGTAATCAAGAAGATTGGTTTTATTTTCCCGTTGCTATAAATGATTCAACTACAAAGCGTTACTACTGGATTTATACAAAATATGATATGGAAAATTATGGTATTGTTTTAAGAAAACTCAAAAGAAACGACCAACCCTATGCATTTAATATATATTTCTTAACCTTAGCAGAAGATAGAGCAATATCTCCTGGATTTAATCCATTTTGGACAGGATTATATATAGATGTTGGACCATTTAGAAAATTCGCTATAAGAGGCGAAATCGGATATATGTTTGGTAGATGGGATGCGGTAAAACCAATCTACAATGACCTTCCAGATAAATTATATACAATTATAAGAAATTGTGATCCTAATAGTAATCAAGACTGTCCAGGATTTAGGTTTAATTCCTTAGCATTTACAATTGATGCTAAATATATTGCAAGCGAAACATTTGGAATGGGTATAGATTATACCAGTTTTCAAGGAGATAATGGAAGTACACCTGAAGTATATGAAGGATGGTTTCCACCTTCTATGAGAGGTGAATTATCGTTAAACAGCAATTGGAGTAAGTGGAGTGGTCTTGGTGAGATATTCACATGGGGTATGAAGCCTGGACTTTATAGAGATATATTTGGAAGTGTTATGTCAGACTTAAGAATTTTAAATATATATCTTGAAGCTGTTCCATATACAATTTTCCACTCATTAAAAGCAAGATTTGATTTCTTTGGTTATTGGGAATATTGGGGCCCCCAAAACGAGTATATAACTGCTGATTCTATAAAATATCCAATTCAACCTGGACAAGCTTATGCGCTTGACCTTGGATATGAATTTGATTTATCCCTAAGGTTTAGATATGCAGAAGTTGCAGACCTCGGATTTATTATAGGTTATTTCATACCTGGAAACAGATTAAAATACGGATGGGTTAGACCTGCATCCTTAGCAGGACTTCAAAAAGCTGGTTTATTAACAGGTGATGTAATTGCACAAGGAACTCAAATTGTAAACTATTCAAAAGCTGATGCAGGAAGCTTCTTAGCAAGATTTTGGATTTATAGAGAAATTAACTTTTAATAATGAAATGCAGGTAGGGGCGCTTTTCCCTACCATTAATAATAAAAAGAATTTTACTATTCTCATTTCCAATTCCAATTCCATAAGAATATAATATATTACTTTTATCTATCCAATAGAATTGAATAATTGGAATGAAAATTAATAAAGGATAATGAATTGAAATTAAAAAGTAATTATTGCAAGTAATGGAATTTTCACTATATCCAAGTATATTCTTAGAGCCTCCAATCACATTCTTATCTATCTGATTTATAGAGAAATTAATATTAAAAAACTTATTGTTAAAAAGGAAATAAAACCTATAAAAAAAATTAAGTGCATCTATTCTTATATTTAAATTATTATTTTCATAACCTCCAAATATACCTAATTTTTCATTTAAAAATCTAAAACCACCAAAATATCCATTTACATTCAAAAAACTTTCAACATTTTTATATTCAAGAAAATTATAGTATCTTATTACAAACTTATTTAAAAATTCAAAAGGTAAGGCAAATTCAAAACCTATATTTAAAAAATTTCTATTATAAGAAAAACTTAAAAAATCAAATTTTACATCTAAATTTCCATTTATTGAACTATCAATCAATGTCAAACCTCCAAAACCATCCATAGGAATTTTTTTATTTTCAAATTTTAAGAAATTATCATAAATTTCAAATGAACTTTTTAAATTGTAAAAGTTATCAAGTTTATGTAATTTTAGTTTAATATCCTTCTCAATAAAAATTTTATTTTCAAAACTTTTCATAAATTTCTTATAAATCAATGTTTTTGAATAATAATTTTCAAATACTTGTTTTTTTATAATGTAAGGAAAGTTTTTTTCAAATTTATAAAAAAGAAATATAGTATCAGAAACTTTATAAGTTTTTAAAAGTGAAATGGAAGAAAATGGATAACCCTTATTCGAAAATTCCTTTATAATGTTATTTATTTCAATTTGGGGTTCTTTTGTAATTTTTTGAAAATTTGTATCCCCAATTACTTTAAGTATAAAAATTCCTTCCATCTTTCATCTACAATATTATCCCTTAAAATGTTTAATTCAAAATAAGTTGGTTTTCTTGGTTTTGAAATGAGTTTCATACCTGCTTCCTCTGGTGTTAAATCCCCCTTTTTCAAATTACACTTTATACAAGCACAAACTAAATTTTCCCATGTATCTTTACCCCCCTTAGATTTAGGTATAACATGATCTACTGTAAAAGGTCCTTTTTGAGTTCCACAATACTGACATGTTCTTCTATCTCTTAAAATAATATTTTTCTTTGAAAGAGAAGGTTCTCTAAATTTAACTTTTACATAATACTTTAAACGAATTACACTAGGTTCAGGTATAGCTATATTCTCACTTCTTATTAACCTATCATTAGCATATATAATTTCTGCTTTTAATGAAAAAATTAATTTTATCGCTCTTCTTACACTTACTATATTTAAAGGCTCATATGTTTGATTTAAGACAAGAACCCGGCTCAAATCATTCTATATTATTTGCTCTTCTCCAAGCAGTTTGCCTAAGCTTTTTAGCTCTATCTACCTGTTCAGAAACGTACTTTTTCAAATTCCCACTAGAAATATCTAATGCTCTATTATAATAACTTATAGCAACATCATAAAGTCTTATTGCATCATTATACTTTTCATTATTAAACAATCCCTGAGCTCTATCCATATAAATATCACCAAGGCTTGCATAAGCAAATGCAACAACTGAGTTTAACCCTTCCTTTTGACCTAAACTTACTGCCTTATTAAATAATTCCTCAGCCTTACTATAATTTTTTAGATATTCAAAATATATAGTTCCAAGCTTTAAATATACAGATGAATTTTCATTTGTTTTTAAATATGTTTCAAGATATTCTATTGCTTTATTATAATTTCTATTATTTATAGCTTCATCTACAAGGGCATTCAAGTATTCCGCATTATTTGGTTCAGATTTATATAACTTTTCAAGATATTTTAGATATCTAGGTTTGTAAGTTTTAATATCCTCATTAATTAGCTTAGAATTTACAACATATCCCATTTCCCAAATTTCTTTACTCGTGCTATCTTTACTATATAGTTTCTCTATATTTTCTGATGCTTCTTTTAATTTATTTTGCTTTAATAAAATTTGAGTATAAGCTTTTAAAATTTTCACATCATCTGGATATTTACTTAATAAATTATTATATAAACTTTCCGCATCTTGATAATTTCCAGACTTTTCATAAACTCCAAGTAAAAGTTTAATAATTACTTCATTATTAGGATCTAAGGAAAGGGCTTTTTTATAATTTTCAATTGATAAATTATAATCATTTTTAATATATCCATAAATATAGCCAAGTCCTTGATAACCTTCTGGTCTATCTGGAAATAATTGAACAACTTTTTCATAAATTTTTAATGCAGAATCTGGTTGTTTTAATGCTACAAAAGAAAGTGCCATATCTAAATATGCAGGAAGAAATTTCTCATCATAACTTAAAGCTCTTTTGTAATTTTCTATTGCCTTTTCAAATTGTTGTTTTTGAAAGTAATCCCTAGCAACAGAAAACCACATCTTTGCAGTATCTGCTTTACTTATTTGATTTAAAAAAATGAGCATTATCATAATACCAAAATTTTAAAGCCTGAAATATCTTCATTATTTTCAATCATATTAATAACCTCATCAATATTTTTAATAATCTCTTTAACATCCATAATAACATTCTCATTTACATAATTTAGTAAATAATTTCTTGCATTTTTAAATATCTTCTTTGCTCCCTGAGGATTTTTTTGCTCAATATACTTATAATATCCAGCACATATTTGAATGAGAGCTTTTATAAAGTTTTTATATTTATTATCTTGTGGTATTTCTCTCCATAATTCTTCTAAAACCTCATGCGCTTGAAAGTAATTTCCTGTTTCAAAAAGCCTTAAACCATTTATAAATTTTTCATCATTAAAAATTTTCTCTCTTAAAACTAAATAAATTCCAGAAATATCCATACTTGAATAATTTGAATTAATTGCTTTTTTTAATGTATTCTTAAAAGGTTCAAGGACAGTTGAATATAAGTGAAATTTTTTTATAAGCTCATCAAAATAATTTAAATCTTTGTATAATAATTCAATAGAAAATTGCGGCGAAAAATCTTCATTTAATATCTTATCTTTTTTTATTTCTAAAAAATAACTTCTACCTGCCCCATTTAATAAAATATCAATTATAACTTCTTTTTCAATTCCCATATGTTGAGCAATAGATATTGTTTCAATAAGTGTTTGTGAAATACCTGCTAAGGCAAAATTATTTAATAATTTAATTTTTGTGGGTTTTCCAATTTCACTAAAATAGTAAATTTTTCTTGTAAATGTTTTAATTATCTCTTCAATTTTTTTATAAATTTCAAAATCACCTGAAATTAGCATTACAAGTGAGCCTGTTTGAGCGGCAGGAATACTTCCAAGTAACGGAGCTTCAAAATAATATGCATTTAAATTTTTTAATTTTTCATGTGCATAAATTACAAAATCATAACTATTTGTTGTCATATCTATTATAATTTTATTTTGTAAATGCTTAGAATCTATTGTATTAAATAAAAATTCTTCAACTGCTTTTGAATCTCTAATTATTATAAACACAACATCAGAGTTTTTAAATAAATCATTTGGCTCTTTATAATGATTATAATTTCTTGCCTTTTCAATAGTTCTGTTATATACCCAAATATCCACATTTTGACTTATCATCCTATCTACAATAGCTTTCCCAAGATTACCAAGACCTACAAAACCAATTCTCATTTCTTTATCCCCCTTTTTATATAATCTATCCAATAAAATATAATTCCAAAAGCAACAGAAACATTTAAACTTTGAACTTTGCCATATTGAGGAATTTTAATTAAAAAATCCGAAATACCTAAAATCTCTTCATCTATTCCTTTACTTTCATTCCCAAAAATTATTATTAATTTACCATCATAATTACAAGCTCTATAATCTACGGAATTTCCACTTAAACTTGTAGATATTATTTTAAAACCCTCCTTTTTCATTTTTAAGAGAAAATCAATTGGTTCATCTACAATTTCTATTTTTATCCACTGGTGAGCCCCTTTTGTAATTTTTTCGTTTATAACAAATGGTTTATCTTCTGTAATAAAAATTTTTTCAATTCCTAATGCTTCTGCAGTCCTAATAATTGCAGAACAATTTTGAGGATTCTCTAATTTATATAAATATGGTAAAATATCTTTCAACCTTTTAAGTTATCTATCTCCTTTTTAATTTCTTGGATAGCCTTTATAACCAAAACCATTAATTTATTATAATCAATTGTTTTAACACCATTTTCTAAAACCTTCACAGCTTCTGGATAAACCTTTTCAACTTCTTGCGCTAATAATCCTATATCAGTAATCTCTGTTCCCTTCCAGTTATATTTATAAACATTTAGTGCCATAAGTATGCCAAGAGCATTTTCAACATATTCTAAATTAGATTTCAATCTAATATCAGAAAGTGTTCCAGCTATGATATCTCTAGACCTTGAGCTATATCTATTTACACGAGGGCTTTCATAGTTCAGATTTCCTCTTTGTTTTATCTCCCTTACCTTTTCCTCTATGCTTTGAACTCTCTCCTTCCTTTCTGCCATAATTTAACCTCCTTCTGGTAAAGTTCCAAATTTTAAAGCTTATTTATTTAACTTTCAAGGGCAACTATTTATAACTTTAAAATTTTCAATTATGATTAGCTTATTATTTTTAAATTCAGATACTACTTATACTTTGCCCGAAGTTGAAGTAAAAGCTAAATACTATAAGAAAGTTGAAAATACGAAAACCTCTTACTATATATCTGAGAATGAATTTCAAAATCTAATAAGTAGTTTTGATAAAATAGAAGAAAAGCTTATAAAAATTCCAACAATTGCTTTTGAAGGGAAAGATGCCCATGGTGCTGTTCCTGCAATAAGGGGATTTTCAAGATATAGAACAATTGCCCTTTTAGATGGTTATAGAATAGCAACAGATAGAGAAATTGGACCATCTGCTTATTTTTCAATATCTGATATGTTTGAAGGCATAGAGGTTCTTGAAGGTTCAGGAGCTTCATCATTTGGTTCTGGAGCAATTGGTGGTAGTGTAATTTATTATTTAAGAGGAGTAAATTCAAAAAATGAAATTGATATAAGTTATGGAACAAATGGAAATAATTATAAAGTATTTGCTGGATTAAAACCTATTAATAATTTTTATATAGCAGGTGGATTTAATAGCTCAGAAAATTACTTTTATCCAGATACTTCATTAAAAGAAAAATTATGGACTAACTCATTTATAAGATCAAATAATTCAAGTTTTAAAAAATTTAATGTTTTAAGTGCTTATAAGTATAAAAATTATGAATTTAAGCTTGGGTATTTTAGAATAATTGATTTATATAGGGCAATGTTTAGTTCTGCAATTAGACTATATCCAAAAGATGAACAAATTTATTTTATTACCACTTCTGAAAACTTGACATTTGGTTTTCACTATTATAATTTTATAAGTAGGACTATAAAAACTGATACAAGTGATGCGGTCTATAATGGTTATGACTTAGGACTTACCTATAATTATAAATTTCTAATATTTGATTACTTTGGAAGGATAAATGTAAATTCAAAAATTTACAAAAACTCTGTATTTCAATATGATGAGCTAAAAAATGCAGGATATAATAATTTTGGAATAACCGCTTTTTATTCAAATAAACTTAATAAATTATTATTATCTTATGCATTAAGAATTGGAATTTACAATCAAGAAAACAATTTTAATTTTTCACCATCTGGACATATTGGATTAAACTATAAAATTAACAATTATCTTTATACAAGGGGAAATATTCAATTTGCATATAGATTTCCTGAGCTTGTAGAAACAAAAAGTTACGTTTTAAGAACAAGGGGATTTGTAATAGGTAATGAGAAATTATCTCCAGAAAAAGCTTTAAATAATGAGATTATAATTGGAGTCAATAAGGAATTTTTAAGTTTTGAAATCGGAGGATTTTATAGTGCTATATGGGATTTTATAGAAATGACAAAAGAAGATACATTAACTTCAAGTGGAGATACCATATTTACATATAAAAACCTAAATGGTATTTCAAATGTTTTTGGTATTAGCTTAGGAACAAGATATAAATTAAATAATTTATTATTTACATTAAATTATGCATTTATGGAAGGAAAGGGTGAATTAGAAGGAAAGGAAATAGAGCTTTCGGATATTCCACCTTCAAGGATATTTCTTGGAATAAATTATAAATTTAGAAAATTTTTATTAGATATAAATTCAATTTATAGTTTTGCAAAAAAAGGTGAGGAAGTTAGTCCTATTGAAGCAGAGAGACCATCTTATTTAATGTTAAATGTTGGTATAAGCTTTTTATATAATGAGAATTTAAAATTTTCAATCATAGGTAATAATATAAATAATGTTGTAGCATATAGGAGCTTAGATCCAAACTCAATGCCTTTACCTTCAAGAAATATAAAATTTCAACTGGACTATACATTTTGAAAAGGCTCTTAATTTTGGATTTAGATGGAACGCTAATTGATAAGAAAGATAGAATAGATAATGAAAAATTAAAAGCAATTGAACAACTTAGAGAAAAATTTGATATTACAATAGCAACAGGAAGGTCATATTTGAGTGCTCTTTATTTTGCAAAATTATTAAATATAGAAGTTCCTTTTATATGTTTTGATGGAGCTCTTGTTTGTGATACAAATGGAAAAGAATATTTTAGTAGTTATATTGAAAAAAGAGAAGTTTTTGAAATTTTAAATTTTATTAAGAAATTTAAAAATTGCGCTATAAATATATTTTATAAAGAAAAAACAATTTTAAATGTAAATATGCTTTCACTTGGAATTACACTAAAACACTGGCGCATTAATCAGAAAATTTACTTAGATGAAATTTCAAACTTTAACATTTATAAAATTGTATTGGCAAGTTATAACTTTGAAGTTTTAAAAGAAGTTGAAATGTTTTTAAAGAATTTTAGAAATTCTGGATATTATATATATCCAAGTGGTAAGAAGAAGGGACTTTATGTAATGGATATTTCAAATAAATATGTAAATAAAGGAGAGGCATTAAAAGTCATAAAAAATACTCTTAATTATAACTTTATTGTAAGCATAGGAGATTATATAAATGATTTGGAAATGTTTAAAATATCAAATATATCCATAGCTCCTGTAAAATCACATAAAGCTGTTAAAAATTCTGTTCAATATGTAATAAATAACTTTGAGGAGCTTTTAGAAATTCTGAAAAACTATGATTAGAAACGATATTTATATCCTTTTTATTTACTTAGTTTTAATTACAATTAGCACAATTATTGTTTATACTTCAAGCTCTTATCTTGCATATGTTAGTAATAGACCTGATTTTTATTATATGTTAATTCACATTAGCAAAGTTTTAATTGGGATTTTTTTCTTTATACTTGGATATTTTATTAACTTAAATGAGCTAAAAAAATATACACTTTATTTATTTGCTATTTCTATATTGTTATTAATTCTTGTTTTAATACTTCCATCACCTATCGCTCCTGAAATTAGAGGCGCTAAAAGATGGTTAAACTTATTTATTATAAACATTCAGGTCTCTGATATTTTTAGACTTTCAACAATTCTTTTAGTTTCTTTTTTTTCAAGATACCTTTTAGAATTTAAGAGTTATTTATTGATGTTTTTTGTTATACTATTTGGTGTTTTCTTAATAGCGATTGAGCCAAATTTATCAACAGCAGGTATGATTTCATTAATTTTTTTAATTAGTGCATTTTATGTTGGTTCTCACTTTATTTCAATATTAACAAGTTCAATAATTCTTTTATCATTTGGAATTTTAGGAATTTTTTCCTTCCCCCATGCTATTAAACGATTTTCATCTACAGAAGCTTACCAGGTTTTACAATCAAAAGTAGGTTTAGCTCATGGAGGATTACTCGGGGTTGGTATTGGGGAAGGGAAAGCAAAATTCTTATATCTTCCTGATGCTCATACAGATTTTATATTCTCTATAATTGGAGAAGAAATGGGATTTATATTTGCAGTTTTTGTAAGTATTTTAATTTTATTTCTTGTATTTAGGGGAATTTTAATAGCACTAAAATTATATAAAAATAATATTGAATTTTCAACATTGGCTTTTGCTATTTCAATAAATATAGCAATTTATACACTCGGACATATCTCTGTTGTTGTAGGTCTTTTTCCACCAACTGGAATACCTATGCCTTTTATTAGTTTTGGAGGTTCTTCCTTTATTGTTAATTCTTTCTTACTTGGAATCTTATATCAGCTTTCAAAAATTTCCAGGCTTTAAAATTTTGGAACTTTGAAACAAAAAGTTTTAGTAATTGGACCAAGTGAATACAAAAGTGGATTCTCCTTAGTAGGAGTTGATTATATAACACCCCAAGAACCAACAGAAATAAGAAAAATAATTAAAAAACTTTATGAAGAAAAAACATATGGCTTAGTTATAATTGAAGATGATTATGAAAAATTATTTGACCATAGAACTAAACTTATTGTTTATGAAAGCACAAATCCTTTATTCTTTTTATTAAGTTTTGACCCTAAGCATAAGGTATCTGTTGAAGAACAAGTTAGTGAAATTATAAGGATGTCGCTTGGTGTTCAAATAAAAATAAAACAACATGAGAGCGGTTGATATAATAAGAAAGAAAAGGAATGGAGAAAAGCTTGGAAGGAAGGAAATAGAGTTTATTGTAAAGAATGCTATATCTGGTGAAATACCAGATTATCAACTATCCGCTCTCCTTATGGCAATATATTTTTCAGGAATGGATATTGATGAAACAAAATTCCTTACAGAATTTATGATGAAAAGTGGGGAAATATTAGATTGGAAATTCCTAAAAAAACCAACAGTAGATAAGCATTCAACAGGAGGGGTAGGAGATAAAATATCACTTATATTAGCTCCACTTGTAGCATCTACAAATCTAGTTGCGGTTCCTATGATTTCTGGAAGAGCACTTGGACATACAGGAGGCACACTTGATAAACTTGAATCTATTAAGGGTTATAAAACAAATTTAACAATTGAAGAGTTTAAAGATATTGTTAAAAAGGTTGGGTGTTCAATAATAGGACAAACTGAGAATTTAGTTCCAGCAGATAAAAAATTTTATGCATTAAGAGATGCAACCGCTACTGTTGAAAGTATTCCTTTAATAGCTTCAAGCATAATGAGTAAAAAATTAGCAGAAGGTGTAGATGCTATTATACTCGATGTAAAAACAGGTTCAGGAGCATTTATGCAAAAACAAAAAGATGCCAAAGAACTTGCTACATTAATGGTAGAAATAGGCAAAAGAATGAATAAAAAAGTAATAGCTCTTATTACAAATATGGACCAACCACTTGGAATGGCTGTTGGAAATGCTCTTGAAGTAAAAGAAGCAGTTGATACATTAAAAGGAAGAGGACCAGACGATGTTACCGAATTAACATTAAAGCTTGGAGCATATATGTTATATGCGGTGAATGTTGTAAATTCAGTTGAGGAAGGTTATAAAAAACTAAAAGAAAACTTATATAATGGTGAAGGATTAAGAAGATTAAGACAAATGATAGAAGCTCATGGAGGTGATTGGAATTATATCCTTTCAGATGAATTTACAAGAACAAAATATGTTTATCAAATAAGATCAAATGCATCAGGATTTATATCTCAATTTGATACATATACAATTGGTTTAGCTGCCCAAATATTGGGGGCGGGAAGGAGTAAAATTGATGATGTAATAGACCATAAAGTGGGAATAATTGTTTATAAAAAAGTTGGAGATAAGGTTGATGAAGGAGATGTGATATTTGAAATAAGGGCAAATAGTGAGCAAAAGATGAATGAAGTAGTAGAGATGTTAGAAATGAGTTATAGAATTGTAAAAAGAAAACCACAACCACCACCCCTTATATATGAAGTTATTGAATGAAGAAAAAATTTTAGAAATTGCAAGAAGAACCATAGACATAGAAATTGAAAGTTTATTTGAGTTAAAAAAAAGTTTAAATAGCTCATTTGTAAAAGCAATTGAGATTTTAGCTAATTGCAAAGGGAAAGTTGTTCTTATTGGAATTGGAAAATCTGGAATTATAGCTAGAAAAATATCCTCTACTCTATCAAGCACAGGAACACCCTCAATTTTCTTACATCCTGCAGAAGCAATTCATGGAGATTTAGGAATGATAGATAAAAATGATGTAGCAGTTATTATATCAAATAGTGGTGAAACAGAAGAAATCATAAACATCATTCCATATTTAAAATTTTTAAACATACCAATAATTTGTATAACAGGAAATAAAAATTCTACATTAGCTCAAAAAAGTGATGTTATAATTGATATAAAAATTATTAGAGAAGCATGCCCCCTTAATCTTGCTCCAACATCTTCAACAACTGCAACTCTTGTGCTTGGTGATGCTATTGCTATAACTTTAATGGAATTAAAAGGATTTACAAAGGAGCAATTTGCAAAACTACATCCAGGTGGATTAATTGGAAAGAGACTTAAAAGAGTTTATGAAATTATGCATACTGGAAATAAGGTGCCGATTGTATATGAAGATATGAGTATTAAAGATGCAATAATTGAAATTACAAGTAAGGGATTTGGAGCGGTAGCGGTTCTTGATAGAAATGGAAATTTAGTAGGAATTATAACAGATGGGGATTTAAGAAGATATATTGAAAAGGGAAATGATTTAAATAATGGCACTGTTATTAGTGCTATGACAAGAAATCCAAAAACAATTAAATATAATGAAACCGTTGGAGATGCTTTAAATTTAATGGAAAAATATAAAATTACAGTTTTGTTAGTTTTGGATGAACAAAACAAACTTATTGGAATAATACACTTACATGATATTCTAAGAGAAGGGATATTGTAATGTTTATAATGAAGTTAAAGAATTTCCTTCAAGAAGTTACTTTGGAGGTTTAAGTAAGGTTAATTATTATGTGGAACGATTTGATGATATGTGTTATTCAGAAGATGGAAAAAATTGGAATTTGGTTATTGAAAATGCGAAATTTTCTCCTTGGTTTCCATAAAGCAATAGCTTTTAACGATAAAATAAGTAGTGCTCAAAAAATGGATTTTCGTAGTGTTTGAAAATAAAATATGAGTAATTGGCTTATTAAACCTTAATGATGTATGGTATAAATTGGAAATTAGCCACAAAAAGACCTCCATTTCTTCCAAGAGAAGGACAACTTGTTTACATCTGAAACAGATAACTTATTTTCTCCAAGATAATGATATTTGGTATTTAAAGAATAATAAATTTGTTTTAGCCACAAAAAATGCTCAGTTTTCTCCAAGTTATAGTTTTTAAGAATAAATTATTGTTTATTGGCGGATATGATGGGTTCGGAAAAAATTAAATTGGAAACTTGTAACAGATGACGCTAAAAATTGATTACGAATGAGCCAGAATTTTTATCTTGTATGAATCATAATTCATTTGTTTTCAATAATAAAATCTGGATAGTAAGCGGTAAGGTGGTCCTTATGAATCAAATGATGTTTGATATTCAAGTGATGAAAAAAATTGGCATCTAGTTGGAAACATTACAGAAGAAAATGATTATTTAGCTTGCACTGTAATTGATGAAAAAAATATGGATAATTGGAGGAATATCTAATTTTATTCCCAAAAATAATGTGGTAAGTCTTGAAAGAATATCAGCTTACTTACGTTAAAGTTTAAGAAAAAGACTAAATAAGATTAAAAACACCTGAAATTTATGGATAGGATTGAGTAATGATAACTACCCTACACTACCCTCCATCTCCAATTCAATAAGTCTATTTAATTCAATAGCATATTCCATAGGTAATTCCTTTGAAAGTGGTTCTATAAATCCCATTACAATCATAGTTACTGCTTCTTTCTCAGAAAGCCCTCTACTCATAAGATAAAATACTTGCTCTTCACCAATTTTTCCAACCTTTGCTTCATGAGCGATATTAACTCTATCTGCTTCAATTTCTATATATGGATAAGTATTGCTTGTAGAATAATCATCCATTATAAGAGCATCACAAGAAACTGAAATTTTTGCATTTTCTGCATTTTTATGAACTTGAACAAGTCCCCTATAAGTAGATATTCCTCCACCCTTTGATATACTTTTAGAAGTAATAGTTGCTTTACAATTTGGAGCCATAATAATAACCTTTCCTCCCGTATCATGCCACATTCCAGTATTTGCAAAACTCATAGATAATATATCCGCCCTTGCATTTTCACCAATCAATATAGCACTTGGATATTTCATATTTCTACCACTTCCAAGCTCACCAGAAATCCATTCCATAAAACCATTCTTATAAACTTTTGCTCTCTTTGTAACTAAATTTAATACATTTCTTGACCAATTTTGAATAGTAGTATATCTTACATGGGCATTTTCTTTCACTATAACTTCAACAACTGCTGCGTGTAAATTATGAGTATCATATATGGGAGCGGTACACCCCTCGATATAGTGAACATAAGCGCCTTCTTCTGCAATAATCAAAGTTCTTTCAAATTGCCCAGATCTTTCATAATTTATTCTAAAATATGCTTGTAATGGAATATCTACTTTCACACCCTTTGGAACATATACAAATGAACCGCCAGCCCAAACAGCGGTATTAAGTGCAGCAAATTTATTATCACTTGCCGGCACAACAGTTCCAAAATATTCTTTTACAATATCTGGATATTTCCTTACCGCTTCATCCATAGATGTAAATATAACCCCTTTCTCTTCCAATTCCTTCTTTATACTTGAATAAACTACTTGGGAATCATACTGAGCCTCAACTCCACCAAGATATTTCCTTTCCGCCTCTGGTATTCCAAGTTTTTCATATGTCCTTCTTATATATTCCGGAACTTCATCCCAACTCTTTGCAACCTTACTTGTAGGTCTTACATAATATACAACTTCATCAAAGTTAATATCATCCAATTTAACTCCCCAATTTGGAATATGTAATTTTAAAAATATCTCATATGCTTTTAGCCTAATTTCTGTCATCCATTCAGGTTCATTTTTTAACTTTGAGATTAAAATTATTTTCTCAGGGTTAATTCCAGGGCCACTGATAAATTCATAAACTGCATCTTCATCCCTAAAACCATACTTCTTATAATCAATATCTAAATTAAATTCTTCTTCTTTTATTGTCTTTTTCTTTTCTGGCACTATCTCTAAAATTTCCTCCTCTATTCTTGTTCTTTCCATAGCTTACCCTCCTATGTTATGTAAAATTTTCTTTATTTCATCTCTATGTTTTGCTTCATCTAAAATGATATTTTCAAGTTGAACTTTTATATCAATATATCCTAATTTTTCAGCAAGCTGTGAATGTCTTTTATATCTTTCAATTGTTTCTTCTTCTGCTTTTAAAAGCTCTTCTAACATTTCCTTTACATTCTCTGTAATTTTAAAAGTTTTTGGTTCTATTATTGGTGTGCCACCAAGGGCAGAAATTTTATTAGATAGATACTTTGCATGCTCAAGCTCATCATTAATTTCTTTTAAGAAAAATTCACCTAATTCTAATCTACTTATTCCTTTAACAATAGCAGAATAAGTAATATATTGAATTATAGCACTATACTCAAATGCTAAATCTTCATTCAAAGCATCTATAAGCTCCTTCATATCTTAACCTCCTCTTCTATACCATACTTCCTATATCCTTCTCTTTCAAGCTCCTCTGCTAATCTATAATCCCCACTATCTACAATTTTACCATCAACTAAAACATAAACATAATCAGGCTTAATATAATTTAAAATTCTTTGATAGTGTGTAATTATCAAAATTCCCGTATTATTCTCTCTTACAAGCTTATTAACATTTTCCGAAACAATTCTAATAGCATCAATATCAAGACCAGAATCAATCTCATCTAATACTGCAATTTCTGGTTTTAAAATTAACATTTGAACAATTTCTGTTCTCTTTTTTTCACCACCTGAAAATCCAACATTTAAAAATCTATCTATCATATTTTCATCCATTCCCATACTTAAAAGTGAATTTTTTAATTGTTTTCTAAATTCCATTATATTTGGTTTTTTATCTGAATTTTCAAATTTTTTAACATAACTTTGCCACAAAAATGTAGAAAGTCTAACCCCATCTATTTCATATGGATGTTGAAACGCCAAAAATATTCCCAATTTTGCTCTTTCATCAGGAGAAAGCTCTAATATGTTTTTATCTTTATAAATCACTTCACCTTCAATAATTTCATATTTTGGATGTCCCATAATAGCGTATGCAAGTGTAGATTTTCCACTTCCATTTGGACCCATAATCGCACAAATTTTCCCTCTTTCAACATCTAAGGAAATTCCCTTTAAAATCTCTTTTCCTTCTATGGAAACTCTTAAGTTTTTAATGATAAGTTTCTCAGCCATATAGAAAATTTTAAAGCATAATTTTTGACTAAAAAGGTAGGAAATTTTTTTAAACTTTAAACTTTTAATAATTGTGAGTTATAAGGATTTATTTAAATCATTTCGTTTTGCTTTAAGTTTTAAAAAGCTATTAATTTTATATCCTCTTTCAGCACTTTTTTTCCTTTTATATTTAAACTTTGACTATTTAACTTTAACAATTTTCATTATTTATTACTTTTTCTCAAAAATTCTCATTTCAAAACTAACATATGAACAAATAAAAGGGGATTACTTTTATGAGTTAAAAAGGGCTTTTAAATTTTCCATAAAAGGCATTTTAAAATATATTGGATTTATTATAATTTTTGTGATATTAGCAATTTTCATACTTTTAATAATTTATACCCTCATTTTTATCTCAAAAATTCACAACATATTGTTGTATATTTCATTTCCTTTATTATTGATTTTTACCATTTTGCTTTTTTATTTAATAATAGGACTTATTGTTAGTGAAAGTGTTGGAATATCTGCAATTAGCACACAAAATTATGATAGTTTTGATATTATATTTGAAAGTTTCTCTATGTTTAATAATCAACTACACAGACTTATTTCATATAAACTAATATCTATAATTTCTGCTATATTTGGAGGTTTTATTCTATTCATAGTGCTTTACTTAATAATCCAATTCTTAAATCAATTTTTGAATTTAAATGAACTACACATATTATATATTCTTACTTATCTTTTTGCTTTAAGTTATAGCTTTTCAATTTTATTTATTTCGGATTTAATCGGATATTTAGTTTTAGTATATAAGCGAGATAATGTTGATATTTCTAAACTTGAACCCGAAATTTATTCACAACGCACATAATAAGTATTTACATAATATCTTTTAAACTCATTTGAATTATTTCTAATATAAACTGCATATTCACCAGCTTCAAGGATTTTAAATTTCCAATCTACTTGTTCAACATCATCAGCACAGGCTATTGGCCTTCCTATTCCTTTTGAAAGATATATTGCACTTGATAAACAGATATGATCAATTTTACCTCCTTCTACAACTTTTGAAACTACATAAATGCTATCACCAGCTTTTAAGAAAAATCTTATATTATAACCAGATTTAGGAATAAGTCTATACTCCGCTTCTTGAACCTTATAAACAAGCCTTCTACAGTTTTCTTGACAGGAAAACAAAAGACTACTTGCGATTATAAGTAGTATCAATCTTAAAAACATTTACGTCCCCTCTATTCTCAACTCTTATAAGCTTTGAAAAATACTTATAAACTAAGCTTGTATCATTATAGTATCTAAGCTCTATGGTATATGGATAACCCTTAATTTTTAATATCTTTTCCAAATCAGATTTCTTTACAACATCACTCATTAAAAATTTTACAAATGGATTATTTATTGAAAATACTCCAAGCTTTTGAAAAATTCTACTATCTATATCCACTTTAATTTTTTTATTATAATTTAAAAAGAATTGATTTTCAACTTGATTTGTTTCAATTTCTTTATAACAAATTTTTGAAATGATACTATCTCCTTCAAAACTAAACTTAATTTCATAATTACAATCACCTAAATTTTTAATACTTAATTTTGCTTTTACATCCTTTTTCTTTTCTTCAACTTTTTCAATAGGTCTTATGTAATTATCCAATTTATAAACATAATAACTTTTCTCATAATTATCAATTCTATAAACACTATCATTATCCAGATCTATAATAATGGACTTATTACCCGCATAATATTTTTCCATAAATTTACTTACTAACTTTTCCCTATTTAAATTTAGTTTTTCATTTATTCTATACTTAGTTTGAGATATATAATATTCTTGAATGCCTGTTATATTTCCTATATCTTTTATATAAATGTTAACACTTTCAGATTTAAAAACAATTTGTGAAAGGAGAAAAAACGCCATCTTTAAAATTTTAAAGCTATGGATCCTATTGTTTTGGCAATTGTGCTTTTTGTGTTATCCTTAATAATAGGTTTTGAAATTATAACGAAAGTCCCTCCAATACTCCATACACCACTTGTTGTAGCAAGCCATGCTATTGCTTCAATAATGGTAGTTTCAGCAATTGAATCTGCTGGAAGTGGCTCAATTCTTGGTTTTATAGCTCTTCTTATTGGAACAATAAATGTTGTAGGGGGCTATTTTATAGCGGATAGAATGCTTTCAATGTTTAAAAAATAAGTGTTAATAATTATTAGCGAAAAATCAAAATTTACAAAAGAAGGTGGTTATGTTGAATATAAAAAAGATGGTAAAACTTTTAGAGAAAATTTATTACCTGCAAAAATTTTAAATGAAAAGCTAACATTTGAATTTTTAAATCCTGTTCAAACTATATTTTATAAATTTTATGAAAAAGGTTCTGCATTAATTGCTACTCCAACTTCAAGTGGAAAAACAATTTGTGCTCTTCATTTTGTTCAAAAACATCAAGGTTTTAAAGTTTATACTGTTCCAACAAAAGCCTTAGCAAATGAAATTTTTAGATTTTTTAAAAAAATTTTTAAATATGTTGATTTAAGAACAGGAGATATTATTGAAGAAGCATATGAAATAAAATCAGATTTAGTTATTTGCACATATGAAAGTTTATTATTATCTATAAGAAATAAAGGTTGGGGCTATAATGCAAAAGCATTAGTAATTGATGAAATACATTTTGTTTTTTCAAACAGAGGAAGTGCTATTGAAGAAATAGTAGCATTTATGAAAGATAAAGTAGATATTCTTGGACTATCTGCTACTCTTCCAAGATATGAGGAAATTGCTAAATGGATTTCAGCAGAGTTAATTATAAAAAGTGATTTTAGACCAGTTCCTATTATTAAAAGCATAGAAGAATTAAAGCCTTAGGATAATAAAAATGCCTATAATTTGTGAGAGAAAAGATATAGCTACCATTAAAGGTATAGAAATAGTATATAAATAACCAAGTATAAAAGAACCCAAAAACCAAGACAATCCATATATTGAATTAAAAATGCCAAATGCAGTTGCTCTTTCTTCTCTTCTTATTATATTTGAAATATAAGCTCTCATAATAGATTCTTGTGTTCCAACACCAATTCCCCACAAAATAATAGAAAAAATGATAATCAATTTATTATTAAATAGAAACAATAATGGACTTGAAAATGATGTTAAAGTGATAGATAATAATAAAATTTTAATTCCATATTTATCAAATAATTTTCCAAGAATTAAAGCAAAAATTGCATCTGTAAGCATAGCTATTGTATAAAGTAAAGGAATTGTTGAAGGATTAAATAAATTTAAGTTTTTAAAATGATAAGAAACTAAAATAAAGTGAGCAAATCCAAAACTTACAAAACCTATCGCTATTGTATATATCCAAAATTTTCTTTCTTTTCTAATGCTTCCATAAATTATTTTTTCTTTTTCAATATATTGGGGATTAGGATATTTAAATGCAGTAAAAATTAAAACAATAATACAAATAATGGCAGGTATTAAAAGAAATAAAAAACTTGTTTTATAGCTATTATTAGTTAAAAATAAAATAAAACTAATTATTAATGGACCACTTATTGCTCCAATCTGATCTAAGGCTTCATGAATTCCAAATGCCAACCCTTGACCATATTTTGCTCCAATAAATGAAATAATTGTATCTCTTGAAGGTGTTCTAATTGCTTTTCCAAGCCTTTCAAGTATCACTAAAACTCCTGCAATTATATAATTATTAGTAAATGCCAATAAAGGAACAGAAAGAACATTTACAGAATAACCAACTATCATAAATGCCCAATAATTTTTTGTTTTATCTGCCAAATGTCCAAATAAAATTCTTAAAAAATAACCAATAAACTCTCCAAATCCTCCAATAAATCCCACAAAAACTGCACTTGAACCTAATATAAATAAATATGGCCCAATTGTACTTCTTGCCCCTTCATATGTAATATCTGCAAATAATGATACAATTCCAAGTAAAATTATTAAATTCACTTATTTGCTAACTCAACCGCTTTTTTTGCTCCTTCTGACATACTATCTACAATTATTAAATTTAAACCACTTTCTCTTAACATTCTTTTAGCAATTTCTTCATTTGTTCCCGTAAGTCTTATTACGACTGGAACTCTAATTTCTATTTCCTTAAATGCGGATATAATTCCTTGGGCTATATCATCTGTTCTTGTAATACCTCCAAATATATTTACAAAAACACTTTTTACATTCTTATCAGATAATATAATTTCCATAGCTTTTTTAGTTTTTTCTACACTAGATGAGCCACCTACATCTAAGAAATTAGCAGGTTCCCCGCCATAATACTTAATGACATCCATTGTAGCCATAGCAAGTCCTGCCCCATTTACCATATTTCCTATATTTCCATCAAGCTTAATAAATGAAAGTCCATATTTTTTTGCTTCAATTTCCTCAAAATTCTCATAATCTATATCCCTATATTCTTCAATAAAGCTTTTTCTAAATAGAGCATTATCATCTGTTAGAATTTTGGCATCTACAACCCATACTTTATTTTCATCATCAATTACAAGAGGATTAATTTCTGCAAGTTGAGCTTCTAAATCCATATAAGCATTATATAAATTTTTAATGATTTTTGAAATTTCATTTGCTATTTCTTTACTATCTACTAATTGATAAGCAATTTCTCTTGCTTCATAATCCCTTAATCCTAAAAATGGATCAATAGGATGTTTAATTATGGCAGATGGATTTACTTTTGCTACTTCCTCAATATCTACTCCACCTTCCTTTGAAGTTATTATTACATTTTTGTTTATTTTCCTATCAAGAGTAATTCCAATATAAAATTCCTTTTTTATATTAACTGCATTTGCTATTAAAATTTTCTTTACAGGAATAGATTTAATGGTCATACTTAATATATTTTTTGACTTTTCAATCGCTTCTTCATAATTATTTGCCAATTTAACCCCTCCTGCTTTCCCTCTTCCACCAACTGGAACCTGGGCTTTTATTACAACAGGAAATTTCAACTTACTTAAGGCATCTCTCACATCATCTATACTTTTGCATATATAACCATCAGGTATCGGCATATTGTATTTTTTGAAGATCTCTTTTGCTTTATATTCAAGAATCTTCATACTGAAAATTTTAAAGTTTTAATTGCAATTATTCAAAAGTATGCTTTAAAATTTTGGACTATGAGAAAGTTTATTTTAACACTTTTAATTTTAACAAGCCTAGCACATGCTCAAATAAAGCTTGATGTTGCATCAACTGTTATTACAAAAAATCAAAGTGCTACTATATATGCTCATAGCGACAAACCAGCCATATTAAGCATTTATGATAATTCTGGTAGAATACTTTATAGCATTACAAACGTAGGAACAAATGTTTATAAATATCAACTACCAAAACAAGGAATATATATTATCATTTTAAAGGAAAAAGAAACAAACGAATTAAAGAAATTCATTTTAGTTCTACCTTAAAGTAATTCATTATAATCACAATAAAAGCCCATAACGGATAAAATAAAATTAAACTATAAGGACTTATTGAACCAAACAAAAATCCAATAATACTTAAAATAATGGCTTTTGAAAATGGATTTGATATAGAATTTAAAGCATTTAAAACAATGTAAATTAAAAATAAAATATAAGCAAGAAATACAAATATACCAAATTTAGTAAGAATTTCTAAATAAAAGTTGTGAGGGTCCTTAAAATAAAAAACATAATATTTTGGTTTATTTTCAAGTAAATAACTAAGCTGACCCACACCAACACCCAAACCTTTTGAATCTAAAAAGTATTCAAAACTTGATTTATATAAATTTTCTCTTATTATTGTAGAAAAATCTTTTTTTGCCTGCAATGTTGTTATTACTTTATTCCTTATATTTGCATAAAATCTTAAAAATCTTTCATCTTTAATAAATTCAGGATAAGAAGTAGTTTTTATATAATATAAAGTATAAATTGAGAAAATTGTTGTAAAAATAAACAAGGGAACATAAATTAAATTAAATTTTTTATTCATAAAAAATGGAAGAAAAAGTGACTGAAAGAATAAACCAATTAAATTTGCCCTTGATACAACATAAAAAATTATAAAAATACCTGAAAAAATAAGGGGTAGCTTTATAAAATAATTTTTTATCATAAAGAAGATAATTGGAAGGGATAAAATAATGTATGTAGAAAAATCGTTTTGATTACCATAAAAACTTGTAGGAATAAAAACTTTTGTATAAACGATGAATGTTTCAAATTTATTATTAACATAATTTGATTTGTGATATTGTGAGGTTATTAAATGATTTGCTGTTAATATCTCCCAAAATGCAACAAGAATTGAAAGAAAAAAAACAAATATCCAAATATAGATAAGTATTTTAAAATCTCTTTTATTTTCAATAATAGCAAGTGAAATAAGAGAAAATAAAATATAAACAGTCAAATTACTAAGCTCAGTTGGAACATACTGCCAATCAATAGCCCAAAGCAAACTTAAATATGACCAAAACAATAAAATTAATAAAAACCAACCATATTTTAAAGAATTTTTTAAAAAATTATAAAAACTTCCTTCTTCAAGTAGAAATTTTAGAAGTAATAAAATTAGAGTAATAATAAAAAAGGCTCGAAAGGGTGATATTGCTATGCCCAATTTTATATAAAATACTTGACCAATAAAACCAAAGAAAAATGTTAAAAAATAACTACTTTTTAATAAATTTGAAATAGATAAAAGCATATATTGAAAATGTTAAAGTATAAGAGATAAGACAAGAAAGTGATGCACCTATTAATGAAAATTGTTTAATAAGGATAATAGCTAAGAAAAATTTAAAAATTAATGAAATTAAAGCTATTATAAATGGAATGTAAGTTTTACCTAATTTTACATTTATATAAACTGCTATTAGCGATGAAGGACTATAAATAGCGGTTGAAATGAGAATAATTAAAGAAGGGATATAGGCTGATGAAAAATCTTTTGTAAATAAAAAATTTATAAAGAATTTTCCAAATAGTAAAAATAAAATTATTCCAAAAATTTGAAAAATCCAAATAATAATAATTGACTGATTTAAAACTTTTCTGCCCTCATTAGAAAAAAATTTACCTAAAACCGCAGTTATAACAAAAGAAAAAATAATAGAATTTATTTCACCAATACTTATTGCAACTGAATATATTCCAAGTTCTTTTTTTGAATAAAATTTTTCTATTAAAAAGAAATCTATTCTATATAATAAAAATGTCATTAAGGTTGAAAGGGCAACGAAAATACCATGTTTTATTATTGTTTTTAATAATTTAAAATCTATTTGAAAGCTTAAAAATTTAATAAATTTTGGGAAAACAAACAAAAATACAATAAAAAATCCCAAAAAATTAGAAAGGATAGCAAGTAAAACATCTTTTTTATAGCTTAAAAGAAGAAATGTAAAAATAAATGTCAAAATTGAAGGTAAATTTCTTATAATATTTACAAGCTTAAAATCATCAATTCCATAACCAATACCCTCAATATAATAAATTATATTTGCAAACAAAAATGCTAAAATAATAAACATAAAATACTTATAATTCCAAAAAGAAAATACCAAAATAGCAATAAAGAAAAAAAGTGTAAGTAGTATAGTTAGGTTAAAAACCTTATTAATTTCATACTTTAAATTTCCTACAATATATGAAAAACTTGAAGAAAATGTGGAAGTAAAAGCAAGAATTAAATTTAATATATTTACAAAAAGAGCAACTTCTCCTCTACCTTCCGCTCCTAATAATCTTGCAGTTATAATAATTGTTAAAAATCCACATAATGAACCTAAAAATTTTAAGAAAAATGAAGCGAAAACTCTTTTTACAATAAAACTATATTGCACTTTTTATCTAAATAGTTATTTTGTATATCAATATAAGAATAAATATCTACGGGTCTTTTTATTATAAGAACATATTCATCTGCTATATCTTTTGGATAATTTTCAAAGTTTTCAATTTTCTCATTAAAATGGAATCTCAATTTAGGTTTTGAAAGAATGTATAATTTTAATTCTTTTAAGTTATAGAAGAAATTAACATTTTCTAAATGAGAATACCTTTTAAGTTGAATAATGGTAAAAATTCTTTTATCAAAAACATCAAAAATAAGAGATAAAATAATACCAATCAAAATACCTAAAAATAAAGAAGTAAATAAAATTATAGGTTTGTTTGGCCATTTCGGTTTATATGGAGGACTTGCATAGGATAAAATATAAGCTGGTGATACAGTCTTAGCCAAAGTTATTTCTCTATCCAAAATAGAAGATAATATTGTATCTCTCTTTGTTAAATAATTTACAATTTCATTCTTCAATCTTGTATAATCTATATCTTTTTTGTAAAACCTACTTATAGCTTCTCTTAAATAAGCATTATTTGGGTCAGAAATTAGTTTTTCAATAAATTTGGCAAGAGCTTGGTCAGTAGGTTTAAATTCTAACATATAAGAAACAAGTGTTAAGCTGTCTAACCTTAGTTTATCCGCTATAGCTTTTAATGAATCTATATTATAATCAAATTTTTTTAGTAAGTTTTTAAGTTGAGTTAAGGATAAGTAAGCAATTCTCTTTTCTTGTTCTATGGTCCATTCTATATATCTATTAGCAATGGCATTTGCTATTTCACTAGCATATATTTTATCTTCGTCAAGAATAGTTATTTTCACAAGATCAGTAATTCCTTCTTGATTAATTACAATTTTATTTTTATTCCAATCTTCTATTGTTTTTGGATAATTTTTATAAATTATTTCTCCTTTTAATATCTCATATTTAAAGTCTTTTAGCTTGTTTAACTTAAAGCTAAAAAGGGAACAATTGATTTCTTCATTAAGCTTACCACTACAAAATAAACTTTTATTCTTAAACACTAAAATACTATCATTTTTTATTTCTAAATAAAATTTTATATCCTTTTTAATTGTATCAATAATTGTCTTTTTCATTTCAAGCTTTATAAAATTTTTTGGTATTTTAAAAACTAAATTTACTCCTTTTTCTTTTAATACATCACCGGAAATTACCTTAATAGCTTCAACCTCAGAGCCTACCTTATCAACAGGTGTCATTGGAGCTATATATTGTCTTGATATTTCAGAAGCCCATGTTGGATTTATATTAAAAACATTAATTTTTACAATAGATGTTGGATCATAAATTGGCTTAGAAGTAAGAATATAGATAACAGCAAGAAGAAGAAAGAAAATTATAGAAAAGGAAATTACCTTTTTTCTTTGCCATAAACTATAAATTATGTCTAGAACTGAAATATGTTTCATAAAGCCTTAAAATTTTAAATCTTATAATTGAAAATAGCAATAATTTTACCAACTTTACAAGGGGGAGGAGCAGAAAAAACTTACATAATGATTGGAGAATATTTAAAATTTCAATTAAATTATGATATTGATATTATTTTGTTTAAGGATTTAATGGATTATGAAACGAAATTAAATGTTATTAATGTATTAAATAAAAATGAAAAAATAAGTAAGAATTTATTAAAATTTTTTAAGAAGTTTTATAAAATCCTAAAAAATTACGATATTATAATGAGTGGGCTTGAGCTTCAACCAAATTATATAGCAATTTTATTTTCAAAAATTTTAAAAAAACCTTGCATTTGTACACATCATAGTATTATGAATAAACTATTAAATACATACAAAAATAAATTTTTATATCACTTTTTAAATTTTTTGCTTTTAAGGTTTGCTAATATAAACATTGCGGTTTCAAAAGAAGTTTATGAAAGCATTATAAATCTTTATAAAATTCCAAAAGAAAAATGCACATATATTTATAATCCTATTGATATTAAAAAAATTGAAATGCTTTCAAAAGAAGAAATTGAAGAAGAATATGAATTTATATTTGAAAATAAAACATTGTGCTTTATGGCAAGACTTGAAGAAAATAAAGGTTTGAAAAAAGTTATAAAAGCTTTAACATATTTAAAAAATTATTACTTAATAGTGCTTGGCAAAGGTAATTTTGAACCATATTATAATTATGCAAAAGAATTAAATGTTGAAAATAGAGTTTTTTATTTGGGATTTCAAAAGAATCCTTATAAGTATTTAAAGAATTGTTTTGCTCTTGTATTACCATCTGAATTTGAAGGATTTGGACTTGTTTTTTATGAGGCAATGGCACTTGGAATTCCAATAGTAGGAAGTGGGATTAAAGAAACATTTGGAGAGAATAATAAATATGGAATTTATGCAAATAGTGTTGAAGAGATTGTTAATGCTATCAAATTATTAGAAAATCAAGAAATTTATAATTACTACAAAAAAATAGGAAAGGAAAGAGTTAAAGAATTTGAATTAGAAAAAATAGCAAAGGAATATGAAAAAGTTATTTTAAGCATACTTTAAAATTTCAATTATGCTTAAAGAGATAATAGATATTCACTTTGAAAGATGGGTTAAAAATACAAACCTAAACACAAAAAACTACTTGGCGTTATTAAATAATGAAAATATAATTAGTTTTTTTGAGGATAGAAAACACTTAATGAATTCAAAACATTTAGATTACATAAGAAAAATTAAAGATGGATTTTTTGGATATTTTGAAGTTTTAAATGTAAATGGAAATAAAATTAAAATAAGAAACTTATTAGATAATCAAACATATGAAGTTATCACAAATTTAAAACCTTTAAAGTATGACATAATCATTTCAAGAATTTATGAGTCCGATAATAACTTATATTTAGTAGATGAGCTAACTATAACTTATCCATATTTTTATTTAAAATATATTGATTTAAGTGAGAGACCTTTTGAAAACTATATTAAACTTACAACAATGAATTTAGAGAATAAAAAATGTTGGGATGGATTTTTATATAAAAAATATAATTGCTTTGGAAGTATTAGTGATATAAAGAAGTTTGAAAAGACTATTAAAAAATTAAATTGTTTTAGTATAATCCAAAATGATATTTTGATACTATTAAAAGGCGAACTTGTGAAACATATAAAAAGAATGCCAGTTTATATAAATGATGAAATTACAAGCACTATTATAGGTTTGATGAGTTTTCATAACAATAAAGTTATATTTGGTTTTGTAAATATAAATTTTGCAAAAACATTCTTGGAGCTAATAAAAAATTCATTTCATATGGAAGCTTTTTATGTTAAAGAAAATGGAGAATTTAAAATAATAAACTTGGATGAAACATTTTATAGTGAATTTAAGGAAGATGAAATATATAATTTTTATAGTTCAAAGAAAAATTATAGTGATGAAGAATTTAAATTTTATTATAATCTTGAAGCCCATTTTAAAGAGATAGGTGCTCCAAACTTTTTAAATTTTTTTGAAAATGGATAAGTTAAAAAAATTAATTGAGATTTATGGAATAAAAGAAGTTTTTTTAATGGAAAATTATATTGATAAAAGAAAAATTTTGGAGCAATTTGAAGAGAAAATTAAAAACTGCATGAAGTGTGAATTGCATAAAACAAGAACAAAATTTGTATTTGGAAGTGGAAATCCATATGCAAGAATCGTATTAGTAGGGGAGGCTCCTGGATATGAAGAAGACAAAACTGGAAAACCTTTTGTCGGAAAAGCAGGAAAACTATTAACTCAAATTTTAGAAGAAATTGGAATTGATAGAGAAAAAGATGTATTTATAACAAATGTAGTAAAATGCAGACCATTAAATAATAGAGATCCAAAAGAAAATGAAATTTTAACATGTAAGCCATATTTAGATTATCAAATAAAAATTATTTCTCCAAAGTTAATTGTAGCCCTTGGAAGATATTCGGCAGGATTATTAAGCTCAAAACCATTTGAAAGAGCACTTCAAAATAGAGGAAAAATTATTGAAAGCATTTATAAAATTCCATTATTAATTACTTATCACCCTGCTGCTGCATTAAGAAACCCTAATTTAATACCTGTTATAAAATCAGATTTAGAAAAAATAAAAAGTTTTTTGAATGATTCTTGAAATTTTGTTATTTTTTAAAAACAGTGATTTTTCACAATTAGAAGAAAGCGGATATAAATATTGGGATATTGAAAATTTAAAAATTGAAAAAAGTGATAGTTCTTTGGATATATTTTCCGAAAAAATTGGTTATATTGAACAAGTTGTTTATAATGTTAAAGATCCATATATAAGAATTGATTATCTAAATAATTGTTTAGGCAATAAATTTAAAGTTTCAATAAATGAAAAATCAGAAAGCTCAAATAAAAGTTCAAACAAATTATTTTTAGAAATAAAGGATTTTGGAAATTTTGATAGTGTAATTTTTAGGTTAAGTTTTTATAATTCAAATGAAGATTGTAAAATAAGAATTTTTAAAATTGAAAGTAATTTTCTAAAAAATATAGATTTTAGTCAAAAAGAATATAAATTTAAAAATTGGCAAATGAGTAAAAATAAAATATGGCAAAGCTTTGATTTTAAACCAGGCATTGTTTATAAAATAACTATAAAAGCCCAAGGAAATTATAGATTTTATTTAGATTGCTTAGATTATAAAGAAAAAACTATAAAACTTAAAGATAGCTCAATAATTATTGATACAATTCCTGCATATTGTTTTAAGCAACACTTTGTATTTATAAATGATAGTGCTAATCTCAAAGAAATTAAAGGGGAAATTTTAGATACAATTAATTTTGTAATTTCAACAAAAAGCAAAAAAATTTTTATATATAAGAACCTAAATTATAATGGAAAAATTTTAATTTATGATAAAAATGGAAAATTAATAAAAAATGTTCTATTTGATGAAAATTTAAAAGTTTTTGAATTTGAAAAGAGAGGGAAATATCTTATCGTTATTCCAAATAAATTAAGAAAGGAAGTGAGATTGTGAGAATAGAAGGGGGAGAGAAAAAAGGATTTATTATAAAAAGTCCAAAAGATATTAGACCTACAAGCTCATTTATAAAAAAATCCATATTTGATACACTTGGGGATTATATTATAAATAAAGAAATTCTTGAAATTTTTGCAGGTAGTGGAGCACTTGGATTTGAAGCCCTTTCAAGAGGAGCAAAAAGCTGTATATTTGTAGATATTTCAAGAGCATCACAAAAAGCAATTCTTGAAAATATAAAAATTCTAAAATATGAAAATAAGGCAGTTTTTATAAAAATGGATGCATTAAAGTTTTTAAGAAACTATGAATATAAATTTGATATTATTTTGGCAGACCCACCATATGATTATAAATTCTATAATCAGCTTTTACGATTAGCAAAAATGAGATTAAAAGAAGATGGTATGTTTATATTACAACTTTCATCAAAAACAAATATAAAAATTGAAAATTACAAAATTTATAAAGATTATATAAAGGGTGAGACAAGGGTTTTATTTTTATCCTTTAAAATTTAAGCTATGCTTGAATTACATTTAAAAATTGGAAATAGTGAAATTAAAGTAAATAAAACGAATTTCGTTTTTGGAAGTAGTAATGGTTGTGATTATGTATATTCTAAATTGTCTCCTAAGCACTTTTCTTTTTCATATGTAGAAGGAAAATGGATATTAAATGTAATATCTGAAATTAAATTAAATGGACAAACTTTTACTGGAAAAACTGAAATAAAAGATGGAGATATTATAGAAGTTGAAGATTTGAAAGTTCAAATTGCCTTAAATAAAATTGAAGTTCCATATTTTAGAGTAATAGTTGGTCATCATCCTGGAAGTATGATAAAAGTTGAAAAGGCAGGTGTTATAGGAAGAGATATATCAGCAGATTATATAATTGAGGATGAATATGTTTCAAGAAAACATGCAATTTTAAGTATTGATAATGATAAGTATATTTGGAAGGATTTACAAGCAAAAAATCCAACCTTAATAAATGGAAAAATTTTTAAGGAAGCAAAAGAGTTAAAAAGTGGAGATGAAATTCTAATTGGGAAAACAAGATTAATTTTTGTAAATCCAAAAGAAAAGCCAGAACATGAAATTTATAAAACACCCTCAAAGAGATTTGTATTTGTATTAATAGGTATAATGGTATTTTTACTTTCTATTTTAACAACATATTTTTGGACATCAAATAAAATAAATACATTTTATTATCATTATAATAGTGGAAAAGAAAGTTTAAGTAAGGCATTTGAAAGTAATAAAATTGAAGAAAAAATAAGCTTATTAAAATATGCGTTATATGAATTTGAAAATGCTAAAAAATTTAATAAAAGTTCAGATTTGGAATTACTTGAAAAGTTAGCTAAGCAAAGATTAAATGCTTGGGAAAGTGTATTAAAAATAAAGGAAGATTTAAACAAAGGTAATTTAAGTCAAGCAAAGGAAAAACTTAAAAGTGTAGAAGATGTTCTTGGTGAAGATAAATTATTTAGTGAAATATATAGTCAAATTTTAAGAGCAAAGCTTGTTAGTGAAGTTGTAAGCACCGCAAAATTATTAGAAAAAGAAGGAAAAACAGAAGAGGCTCAAAAATTGCTTGAAATTGCAGAAACAAAAACTAATATCCAAGAGCCTGAATTAACAAAACCAGAAATTCCAGAAGTAAAGAAAAGAATAGAACTTGAAACAAATATCCCAGAAACTAAATCTGAATTAAAACCTACAAAAATAAAAGAGCCTTCCATATCATCAGATATAAAAATAGATATTCCTGAAATTGGTAAATTTGATATAAAGACAGAAACAGAAAAACCATTAGCAGGTTCTGGTTCTGTAAATGCTATATTAAAACTTAAAGAATTATATGAAGATAAAGCAGATTTAGAAGGAACTATAAAATTTGCAATGGAAATTTTAAAAAGTGATCCAAATAATACAAGTGCAGAATTTTATTTAAAATTAGCCCAAAAAGAAATTCAAGCCTTACAACTTGAAAAAGAGGGAAGATATAAAGAGTCTTTAAATCTTTGGTCAGATATTTTAAGATTAGATCCAAACAATACAAGAGCAAAGCGAGCAATTGTAAGACTTGGCAGTAAAATATGATATTTTTAATAAGTTTAAGTGATTTTCAAATGAGTTTATTAACAACAAGTTATATACTTGTTCCATATAGTATGTTCAATTTAGATGAAAGGATTAGAAATTATTCTTTAAATTATAAGAATGGTTTTTTAAATTCAAGTTTTAATTTTCTTAATGAGCTTGGTGAAGGACAATATCATATAATAGGCTATTCAGTCTTATATTTTATTTCAAAGCTAAAAAACGATGAAAAATTAGAAAAATTCTCTATAAATGGTTTAAAAAGCTTTTTAATAAGTGGTGGCACTGTTTTAGGATTAAAGTATATTTTTGGAAGAGCAAGACCTTATACAGATGAAGGTTCTCTTTCATTTAAAACATTTAACTTAAATAATGATTATCAATCATTTCCCTCTGGACATACTATTATTGCATTTACAACAGCAAGTTATTTATCATCACAATTAAATAATAAATTTATAAGTGTTTTAAGTTATTCCTTAGCTATTGGAGTTGGTATGGCAAGGATTTATAAAGATCAGCATTGGTTTTCAGATGTTATTGCAGGAGCGGTGCTTGGAATTATAATAGGAGGGAATATAAAATGAAAGTTATATTACCAAGTGCAGGTAAAGGAACAAGATTAAGACCTTTTAGTTTATATAGATCAAAATCCCTATTAAGAATTTACTCAAAACCTATTATAGAGCACCTATTTGATAAGATGAAAAATTGGTGTGATTTTGAAGAAATTATAATAATAATATCAGATGATGAATTTGGATATAATACATATGAGTTTTTAAGGAACATTTATAAGAATACTTCTTATAGAATTCAAAAGGAACCAAAAGGTTTAGCAGATGCAGTTTATATGGGTATAAAAGATATTGATAGTGATATTTTGATTGTCTTGCCAGATGCTTTATATGATGGAAAATTTGACTTTAAAGAAGATTTTTTAGCAGTAAAGGAAGTTGAAGAACCTAAAAGATTTGGAATAGTTGTTTTAGAAAATGAATATATAATAGATCTTGAAGAAAAACCAGATAATCCAAAAACTAATTTAGCAATTGCAGGAATATATTATATAAAAGATAGCAAAAAATTGAAAGAAGCAATTGAAAAATTATATGAAAAGAATATAAAAACAAAAAATGAATATCAATTAACAGATGCTTTAAAAATTCTTATTCAAAGCGATTATAAATTAAAAGCATTAAGAATTGATTATTGGCAAGATTGTGGGAAAATAGAAACATATTTAGAAACTATGGAGTATATTTTAAAGGAAAATGGAACAAAAATTCTATCAAATATAATAAATTCAAAAATTATTGAACCTGTTTTTATAGGAGAAAATTGTATAATTGAAAATTCAATAATAGGACCTTTTGTAGATATTTCAGAAGGAGTAATTATTAAGAATTCATCTATAAGAAATTCTATAATTATGGAAAATTCAAAAGTTCTAAATGTGAATATTGAAAATTCTATTATTGGTTCAAATTGTGAAATTTCAAATGTAAAAGGGAAAATTATTCTTGGAGATTTTGGGAAAATTTGTGGAGCGGACCGGATTTGAACCGGCGACCTTCCGCCTGCGAAACGGACGCTCTCCCAACTGAGCTACCGCCCCTGATAGTTAATTGATAGTAAGACTTAGGCTATATACAGACCAGGTAGCATACCCTTACTTATTTTCCTTATAAAAGGAGGTGATCCAGCCGCACGTTCCCGTACGGCTACCTTGTTACGACTTCGCCCCAGTCGCCGGGTTTACCCTCATCCCACCGCAGTGGGACTCTGGGTACCCCCGACTCCCGTGGCGTGACGGGCGGTGTGTGCAAGGCCCGAGAACGTATTCACCGCCCCATAGCTGATAGGCGATTACTAGTGACTCCGTCTTCATGCAGGCGAGTTGCAGCCTGCAATCCGAACTGAGGCGGCTTTTGGGGATTTGCTCACCCTCGCGGGCCTGCATCCCTTTGTAGCCACCATTGTAGCGCGTGTGTAGCCCTGGGCATAAGGGCCACACGGACTTGACGTCATCCCCTCCTTCCTCCCCCTCATCGGAGGCAGTCCCCTTAGAGTGCCCAGCCACCACATGGGTGCTGCTGGCAACTAAGGGCAGGGGTTGCGCTCGTTGCGGGACTTAACCCAACACCTCACGGCACGAGCTGACGACAGCCGTGCAGCACCTGTGCCAGCTCCCCCGAAGGGGTCCCCCAGTGTTTCCACCGGGGTACCACTGGCATGTCAAGCCCAGGTGAGGTTCTTCGGTCAGCATCGAATTAAACCACGCGCTCCGCCACTTGTGCGGGCCCCCGCCAATTCCTTTGAGTTTCACCCTTGCGGGCGTAGTCCCCAGGCGGTGGGCTTAACGGTTTCCCTGCGACACCGATCCCAAAAGGGACCGATGTCTAGCCCACATCGTTTACTGCCAGGACTACAGGGGTATCTAATCCCCTTTGCTCCCCTGGCCTTCGGAGTTCAGCGTCAGGGATGCCCCAGAGAGCCGCCTTCGCCACTGGTGTTCCCCCCGATATCTACGCATTTCACCGCTACACCGGGAGTTCCGCTCTCCTCTGGCACCCTCTAGTTGGGTAGTATTTGGCGCAGCCCCACGGTTGAGCCGTGGGATTACACACCAAACTTACCCAACCGCCTACCTCCCCTTTAAGCCCAGTAATTCCGGGTAACGCTTGCCCTCCCCGTATTACCGCGGCTGCTGGCACGAGGTTAGCCAGGGCTTCCTCTGGGAGTACCGTCAGTACAAGTGGGTATTAACCACTTGTACCTTCGTCCTCCCCGACAGCGGTTTACACCCCGAAGGGCTTCATCCCGCACGCAGCGTCGCTGGGTCAGGGTTTCCCCCATTGCCCAAATTTCCAGCCTGCTGCCCCCCGTAGGGGTGGGGCCCGTGTCTCAGTGCCCCTCGGGCCGGCCGCGCTCTCACGCCGGCTACCCGTCATAGGCTTGGTGGGCCGTTACCCCACCAACTACCTGATGGGCCGCGACCCCCTCCCCAGGCGTGAGCTCAAAGAGCCCACCTTTCATAAGTGGAAATTTCACCCACTTACGGTATGGGGTATTAGCCCACCTTTCGGTGGGTTATCCCCCTCCTGGGGGCAGGTTAGTCACGTGTTACTCCGCCGTCCGCCGCTGAGGGGTTACCCCCTCCGCCCGACTTGCATGGCTAAGGCACGCTGCTAGCGTTAACCCTGAGCCAGGATCAAACCCTCCATAAGAAAAGGTTTATTACTCGGGGTATACTACCTGACCTGTATATAGCCAGTCGGTAAGTGTGAAAATTTTAAAGTACACGGGGGGTCAAATTTCAAGTTGTCAAATTAAAAAGGAGCATCTAAATTTTAAACATATATTGGAATTTCAAAAATATCTGATGATTTTCACCTTCAAGCTTATTCCCATATTTCATAGCATTTATATTCGCACCAAGATAAAACACTGTAAAAGGATTAAGCTGATATGTAAATAAGGGATAAATTCCAAACAAGTCCTTATAATATGTGATATTTATTCTTGTAAAAACTTTATCTGTAAAACTATAATTTAATCCACTATAAAAAACCAAAGCTTCCGTTATTTTATCTTTATATCTTTCCAAGTAAAATACTTGATTATCAAATCCTACATAAAAAACAAATCTTGTAAATTTAAAGTTAAAATAGCCTGATAAAGTAGCATTATAAAGCAAAGTATCCATTTGGTAAAATATAGCCTTACCCTCCTTATAACGAAGTTGAAAATCTAAGAATTTAAAAGGAGTCCCATTAAGCCAGAAAGAATAAGTGTAAATATCATTAAATTTTGAATAGTCAAGAAAATAGATATTAAATGTGTTTTTATCTTCAATTGAATATTGACTACCAAATGTTAATTGTGAAAAAGAAAAATTAGAACTAAAACCAAAAGTTATTTTCTCTTGTTTTAAAACTCCTTCAAAATTTTCTTCATTTGTATAGTTAGTCCAGAAATTAATTTCAGTAAAGCCAAATTTATTAGGATAAAAGCGTGGATTTATTAAAACTCCCTTTATTTTAAAATTGTTCCTTTCTATAAATCCAATATCAGAACGAAAACCTTCTGAATTCTCTTTATAAAATAAAGATAAAACTAAGTTCCTGAAAATAGAGCTAAATGATAAATAATTTGCATAACCAGAGAATTTCTCACCATCAAATCTATCAGTATATTCTTTAAAATTTATTCCAATACCAGGAAATAAAGCAGTATCATCAGGCTCCTTAACGTAAGAATATCCTCCCTGATACTCTAAAATATAATTCCTTAAAAATATTATTCTTGTATCAAATGCAAAAATTCTTCCAAATCCATTATCAAAAGAATCTCTTATTACTTCTCTATCTCCTATTAAAAAACCTATATAAGATTGATTATTTAAAAATGTTGAGCGCATTCTTAAAAAATTTATAAAACTTTTTTTATTACTTGAAAAACTAAAGCTTGCATCTTCAAATGGTAAGATATAAATTGTATTTTCATCATAAGATGAAAGGAAATATAAGTCAAAAAGAGAAATTTTTCCTGTAAGTTTTAAAGCATAAAGGGGATTATTAACCATCCTTGTATAAAATAAATTTAAGGATGTTGTAGCAAACTCTGAACCTTCCATAAATAAAGGTCTTTTCTCAGGATAATATAAAGCATATGTTGTATTAACATCTATTTGTGGAATATCTGTTTCTATCTGTGAAAAGTCAGGATTTAGTGCATAATCTAAAATCAAATTTTCTTTTAACCCTATCTTTCCAGATAAACCAGCATTAAACTTTACTTTATCATTTTGATATTCAATTTCTTTTATACCACTTTGAGAGCTTATTAAATAGGGGATTATATCATACCTTTTCTCTCTTGAATAAATTCGCTCTGGAATTATAATTCTTGCTCCTTGTGCAGATAAAAGGGGATTATTTCTTGAAATTAAAGGAAAAGTATAAATAATAAATGTTTCTCTTGGTCTTAATCTGAAAGCAACAAGTATCCATTCCTGTTTTTCCTTACTTTGAAATCTTAAAGATGAAAATGGTATTTTAAATTCTGCAGACCAAAAAGAATCAGAAATAAAAGATTTAACTTCAAAATATGTATCAAAGGAATAGTCCTCTGAAAAATTAGGTGGCACTCTTTTCCCATCAAATTGAACCCCTAAGGGATTTGTTCCAAAAATATAACTTTCTCCCTTCCCATAAATATCAAGTTCAAACCAAACCATATCATCGGTTGAAAGTTCATCTCTTTTGGTTAGCGTTTTTCTAACTGTTTTCATATCATCATAGCACTTGAAAGCAACATATAAATTATTATTATCATATCCTAAGAATAGCTCAGTTTTAAAAGATGGCTTTCCCCCTTCAACTGGTCGAAATTCAAAAAATTCAGTAATTGGAGAAACCTTATTCCAAGCTTCTTCGGATATAACCCCATCAATTATAATTTCACCTTCTTTAAACTTTGATAGAGATATCGTTTCAAGAGATACAATAACAAAAAAGCTAATCATACAACCCCCTCCTTTTTCATTTCCTCTATATTTAAAATTTTGTCAAAATATGGATACCACTCCTCACCCTTATGCATTATAACAATTAAGGTTTTACCTTTTGTCTTTTCTAATATCTTTTTCATAATTAATGGATTACTTTCTTTGTCTAAATTAGCAAGGGGCTCATCAAAAATATATAAATCAGCTTCTTTTGAAAGAGCAAGGGCAATAGATAATTTTTGTCTTTGTCCTACTGATAATTCATCAGGATAATTTTCAAGAAATTCATCAAGTTTAAAATCTCTTAATAAATCTTTATCAATAGGTAATTCTTTTATTTTTAATAATGGAAATTCAAAAGGAAGTGTAAGGGATGAAATTCTCTCAGGCAAAATTACTTTTCCTTTTTGTGGTGAAAGCAAACCAGAAATTATATTTGCAATAGTTGTTTTACCTGAACCATTTGGTCCCAAAATAAGCACTCTTTCTCCACTCTTTATTTTAAGAGAAAATTCTTTTAATAAAACATTTTTATCATATGAAAAATAAACATTTTCAAGAACAACTTCATTTCCTTTCTCATAAAATTCCCTTCTTCCCTCTTTTTCAAATTCATATAATCTATTTATTACAGTAAAACTTCTACTTAATTCACCAATAGGTCTGAAAAATTCTGAAACTGCGGTAACTGCTCTCCAAAATGCTGTAACAAAAGCAAGATATCCACCAAATGTTAACTTTCCTTGGAATACAAAAATTGCACCTACAATCAAAGAGAAAGAGTCAGATATATTCATTATAAGATCAACACCTGTTCTATAAGTAGTTATTAATTTAAAATTTCTATATAGGGCATTTAAATAATTTAATAAGCTAAAAATTGTGCCTTCTAAAACTTTTGGTAAAACGCCATAGATATTAACTAATTTATAAGAAGAAATACTTTTGTTTAATACATTTATAAAATTACTTTCACTTTCTCTTTCTACCATAGTTGCTGATTTTATTTTTTGTGAGAGTAAATTTGAGAAATATACAATAAAAGGAATAAGACCTATTATGGTTAATGTTGCCTGCCAAGAAATATAAATAAGAACACCCAAAAAAGATATTACCCTTGTTAAATTTACACTCATTTCTCTTATTGATTTTATAAATGGTATAAAAGCTTCTGTTACATCTTTATATACTCTACCTACAAAATAACCCTCTCCCTTTTGAAGTATAGAATTATAATCTTTATTATAATAAGATTTTAACATCTTTTCAACAACTTTACTTATTACTTTATTTTCAAAACGCTTACCCCATAATTCTAATAACCAACCTGTGAAATTGATAATTATTCCTATTAATAAAAACACAATTACTAAAATTAAAAATACTTTAAAATTTTTATTAATTGTAGCTTCATCAAAGATAAATTTAACCATTAAAGGATGAGCAATTGCTTCTACTGCAAATAAGAGACAAAGTGCAAGTAAAAATAATAAGAATTCTTTCCATTCATCTCCTAAAAAGTATAAAGCTTTTTTAAAATTGCTTTTCATAGGCTGAAAATGTTAAAGCATCTATACATCCAGCAACTATCAACGGATATATTTTATTTAAAATTTTAGTAATCTCTCTTCCTTTCTGAATTAAAAAGAAATTATATAATCCTAACCCCCCCCCCTCTATAATCAAATATCTCTTTTGAAATAATAAACATATTCAACTTCCTTTTATCAATCTTTCTTAACCAAATGTCCCAAACCACAGTGCGAAAATTTTAAATCATAATTAAATCACTTAAAAAGACTAAGAGCATAAACATTACTTGCTTTTTTATTTTGAGCAATTATTTGATATTCAAGGCTTTTAAATTTATCTCCTTTTAAATAATACATCGCTGATAATGTCCAATAAGCATCGCTCTCTGACAATAATGCTGAAATTTTTGCCTTTTCTATAGCTAAATCATAATTTTTAAGCTTCCATAAAACTAATGCCCAAACATGATATATTTGAGCATTTATATAACAATTCTCTTTTAAAAACATTGCTAAACTATCAGCTTTTTGATATCTTCTTAAATTATAAAACAATATCATTTGATTTAATCTAACATCTTCATTACAAGGCTCAACACTCAAAATTTCATTCAATCTCCTTTCTATCAAATCAAAATTTCTTAACTTCTCAATCTCA
>JAUQPS010000161.1 GCA_030550205.1 bacterium | reverse complement strand
CCTATTGGTGAGATTACACCACCTATAATAAGAGATAAAAATGAGGAATTTCAAACAGGGATTAAAATTTATTTTCATCCTTTAACAGAGGATTTTGAAATTTATATTTCAAAATTTATTGAAGTGAAATTAAAATAAGGATTTATATTTTATTTCTACAATCAACACAAATAGAAATTATGAATTCAAAAAACCTTTTGTACTACCTTATATTGCACACTTCCCTGAGATTGTTTTTGGTATTCCTCAACATTTAAAAGGAATTTGTCCATCTTAATCCTGACGAAGCTTGCGATTTTGTTTATATTGCTAATATAAAGAATTCTATATTAGGACATCTAAGATTTTACGTAAGAGGAAAAGGTAAATTTCTAATAAGTGTAAGTACTCAAAAAGGTTCTATAAGTAAAGAAGTTGAATTAAGTGAGGAACCAAATGAAATAGTAGGAAAATTAAATATTTCATTTACTCCTTATACAACTGAATTTGAAATTGAAATATCGTGGTTCATATTAGAGTAAATACTTTAAAATTTTCAAACTTATGAAAAAGGTTGTAGTTCTTGGACTTGGAAGAATGGGTAAAGCTATATTAAATCAATTATTACAAGTAAGTAAAGAAACTTCAAAAAGTCTTGAAATTTTTATATATGATATTGATAGTCAAAAAGAAAAAGAAATTACTGAAAAAAATGAAAATATAAACTCTATAAGAAAATATGGTGATAATTTAATTGAAGCTTTAAACAAATTAAAGCCAAATCTTATAATAAATGCTACAACTTTTACAAACAATCTATACTATACTCAAATAGCTCTTGAAATAGGCTCAAACTATATAGATTTAGGTCAAAATACATGGACTACACTTAAACAAAGAACATTTGATAAATTAGCAAAAGAAAAGAAAATTAGAATTGTGCCAGAAACTGGACTTGCACCAGGAACAATAAATATAATAGCAAGTGAATTTCTTGAAAAGGGATTTGAAAGTGTTTATTTATACACAGGAGGACTTCCTGTAAATAAAAACTTAGGAGGTATTCTAAAATATGCTGCCACTTGGTCTATTGAAGGACTTATTCAAGAATATACAGATACAGTTGTTTATATTGAGAACAATAATATAAACTTTAAGCAAGGATTGTCAGATGAAATTGAAAATGATATTAAAATTAAGTTTAGAAATTATGAAATTTATCAAAGAATAAAGAATTTTCAAGAAATAGAAGAGAAAGATGGGTATTTTTATGTTTCAGATTTAGAAGCAATTTCTACATCTGATGGAATTTCCTTAATGCCATTTGATTACAAATGCTCAAACTTAGAATATAAAACCCTAAGATATAAAGGTCATTACAGTGTTATAAAAACCCTTCATAACCTTGGATTATTTGATGAATATAAATATATTTCAAATAAAAGTTTAAAAAGCATAACCATAGAAATTCTTGAAAATATACTTCCAAGGACACAAGAAGATATTGTATTTATGAAAGTTATTGCAAAAAGTGGAAATGAAATAAAGGAATTTAATGGAATTGTTTTATATGATGAGAGATATACCGCTATGCAAAAGATGACTGGATTTGGTGCAGTAATTTCAGCACTCGGGATTATTGAATTCGTAGATATTCTAAAAAGTGATGATTATGGAGTGATTATGCCTTATGAGATTTTTGAACCAAAGAAATATCTTTCATATTTATCAAAATTTGTGAATTTCAGTGAGTTTAACTATGATTGAAAAAATCAAAAAGCTAAAAAATGAAATATCAAAAGTTATTGTAAATTATGAGGAAGTAATTGAAAAAATTTTAATTTGTATATTTTCAAGAGGACATGTTTTACTTGTAGGAGTCCCAGGACTTGCAAAAACCTTAATGGTAAAAACACTATCCCAAGCTTTGGATTTAAAATTTAGTAGAATTCAATTTACACCAGATTTAATGCCATCAGATATACTTGGAACAGAAATTATACAAGAAGGTCCAAATGGAAGATTTTTTCAATTTATAAAGGGTCCCATTTTTGCAAATGTTATATTAGCAGATGAAATAAATAGAACTCCCCCAAAAACCCAATCTGCATTACTTGAAGCAATGCAAGAAAAAAAAGTTACAATCCTTGGGAAAACTTATGAGCTTGAAGAACCATTCTTTGTTTTAGCAACTCAAAATCCTATAGAGCAAGAAGGAACATATCCATTAGCAGAAGCCCAAGTTGATAGGTTTATGATGGAAATTAGACTAAATTATCCATCTTTTGAAAATGAAATTGAAATTGTAAGAAGAACGACAATAGAACAAAACTATGAAATTGAAAAAGTTTTAAATAAAGATGATATTTTAACTATTCAAAGAAAAGTAAGAGAAATAGCTGTTGGAGAACATGTTATTAAATATGCTATTTCTCTTGTAAGAAGAACAAGGCCTTCTGAAACAGATTTAGAAATTGTTAAAAAATATGTTCAATTTGGAGCGGGTCCAAGAGCAAGTCAATTTTTAATAATTGGAGCAAAAGCAAAAGCTTTCCTTGAAAATAGGGAATTTGCTAACACTGATGATGTAAAGTTCATTTTCTTTGATGTTTTAAGACATAGAATTATTTTAAACTTCTTAGCAGAAGCAGATAATATAAAAGTAGAAGATATCTTAAATGAAATTTTAGAAAAAACACCAATTAAGATATGAGTGAGATATATAACATTGAAAAAATTAGGAATATAGGTTTTGCTGCTCATATTGATGCTGGAAAGACTACTACAACCGAAAGAGTATTATTTTATACTGGAAGAATTCATAAAATTGGAGAAGTAGATGAAGGAACCGCTACAACAGATTGGATGATACAAGAAAAAGAAAGAGGAATAACAATCACATCTGCTGCAGTTACAACATATTGGAAAGAATATAGAATTAATATCATTGATACACCTGGACATGTAGATTTTACAATAGAAGTTGAAAGAAGTTTAAGAGTTCTAGATGGATTAATAGTAATATTTTCTGCGGTTGAAGGAGTTGAACCCCAAAGTGAAACTGTTTGGCATCAAGCAGATAAGTATAAAGTTCCAAGAATTGCATTTATAAATAAGCTTGATAGAATTGGTGCAAATCCAATAAGAGTTATAGAACAAATGAAAAAACGATTATCTATAAAACCATTACCAATACA
>JAUQPS010000026.1 GCA_030550205.1 bacterium | reverse complement strand
AAATTTTAAAGCTTTACAATTTTATAACCTTCAATTTTATAAACTTTTGCATTGTCATAATACTTAATTAACTCTAAATCATGTGTTGCCATAATTATTGTCATACCTTGAAAATTCAAATCAATTAAAATTTTTAAAATTTCTAATGAAGTGTTAAAATCTAAATTTCCCGTTGGTTCATCTGCTAATAAAATTTCTGGTTGTCTAGCTATTGCTCTTGCAATTGCTATCCTTTGTTGTTCTCCACCAGATAAATAATAAGGATAGTCATTTTTCCTTTCAATAAGTTTTGTAAATTTTAGAGCAAATTCAACTCTTTCCTCACAAACAGCTTTTGATAAGCCCATATATCTTAAAGGCAAAATAACATTTTCATAAACTGTTCTATCAGGCAAAATTTTATAATCTTGAAATATAACTCCAATTTTCCTTCTTAAAAGTTGAATTTCCTTTTGTTTGATATTTTTATCTATTAACTTATTAAATATATAAATTTCTCCACTATCAGCAAATTCCTCTAAATATAAATGCTTTAATAATGTCGTCTTTCCAATACCACTTTCCCCAATTATAAAAACAAACTCTCCTTTACTTACTTCAAAATTTACATTCTCTAAAACTTTTTTATTTCCAAAACTTTTTGATAAATTTACAATTTTAATCATATTTAATAATCCAATCCAAAATATATACTAAAATTAGGGGAACTTTCAGTATATTTTAGGTTTGTGCGCCAAGCCCAAGTAAGATATATATTTCCAAATCCTAAAAATACAGAGATATTAAAGCCAAAAGCGGATTTTGGTGTATATAAACTATCATTATCAAAAAACTTAAAATCATTATCAAACCAAGCAGAACCTATATCATAAAAAATTGCTCCTCTTATAGAAGATATAGTTAAAGGAATAGGAAAACCAAGCTTTAAATAATCAATAAAAGGAAATCTAAATTCTAAATTTGTGATAAAAGCATTATTTCCAATTAAAATTGTATCAAGTGTCCAACCTCTAATTAAATCAGGTCCATATAATATTGTTCCCTCTCTATCTTCACCAAAAGACTTATAACCTATGGTTCTAAAAGCAAGAGTATATCTTTTAGCAAATCTTAAATAATAGCGAAAATCACCATAAATAATATGATTTTTGATTTGTGAAAAAGGTAAATATGGTTGAAATGCTATAAAAAACCCATGCCCTTGAACAGGTCCCCAAGGATAATATAAAATTTTATCCCTTGAAAATCCAACATAACCACTTAAACCATGCCTATATAAAATGGAATCATATAAAAATCCTATGAATGTAAAATTCCCAATATACCTTGTATAATAATTGTAAGAAATTCCAAATTCAAGCCTATCAAATCTATTAAAAGGATAATAAACTAATAGATTAGAGCCCAAAATTTTATCATATGAGAATGAGTTATATTTATCTAAATAACTTATTGACCAGTATTGGTATGCGGATGCATCTAAATCCCAGCGCTTTTTAAGATATAAATAATCAAAGAAAAATATAGCATTTGAAATATCAGTAATATATGATTGAGTTTGGAATATAATCCAGTTATCACCAGTCCAATCACTAAATCCAAATGTAACATATCCTCCAAGCCCTAAATTGCTTCCAACTGCAATTCCTGAAAGCCAGCTTAATGAAAATTCCGTCTTATATTTATAATTCTTATAATCCAAAACCTTAAAACTCATAAAATTACTATTTGGTATATCTATGCTATCTAAAATTCTAATTTCAGGCACATAGAAAATTTCTCTTGCTCCTTCATATTGTAAATTAATAACCATTTTTTCTCCTGTTTTATCAAATGAAAAGCTATATACAGCACTTGGGAAGTTCGTTAGCATATAAAGTTTATTATTTTTATATTCAAAAACATTAATTGTTCCTTTATATTCAAGTGAAAGAACAGGGTTTCCATTCCTTAAATCAAAATAATGAATTTTACCAAAATATGGTGTTATCTGATGAATACTATCATTTTTTATGTCATATTTAAAAACTGCATAATTTCCAAAATTATAAATACTCTCATTTCTATCGCTTATAAAATATATATTCCCTTCTTCGTCAAATGTTGGGAACAAATCATTAAAATAATCATTTGTAAGTCTTCTTAAAACATTTGTCTTTAAGTTATACAAATAAACATCTTGTTTTCCATCTTTTAATCCAATAAAAGCTATAAATTTATCATCTCTTGAAAATTTTGGATAGTTTGCTCCATCTAATTTTTTTAGCTCAATTTTCCTAATAATTTTACCTTTTGTATCTGAAATATAAATAATATCATAACCTTTCCCCCTTGCTATAAAAGTAAAATAATTACCATCATTTGAAAAGGATATTCTTGCAGAGAGAAGATGTAAATTTTCTAAATCTGGTTTTGTTTGTCCAGAAATAATTCTTTTTTGTGAAGAACCAGTAATAGTTGATATATAAATATCACTATAATCACTTCTATCAGAAATAAAAACAATTTTATTTGCATCTGGGTCAATAGCGGGTGCTATATTAAAATAACCTTGACCTTTTCTACTATTTGTAATTCTTACAATATTTGAAGGAAGTTTAAATTCTCTTAAATCTGGATAATATCGTTCTTTTAAAAATATATTAAATTTTCTTGAAAACTCTTCTATGGACATATTAAATGTTCTTCTAATTGCATTATTTAAGTCATACATCATTAAGGCATTTGATATAAATTCTTTAAGTTTAGTTCTTGAATACTCCTTTTCAATAAAATAATAAATTGCTTGTCCTTGCTTATAAATTAAATATCCTCCATAATAGGATAAATTTTCAACAGGAACAATTAAATCATTTAAAACTAAATCCCTTATAAATGTTTCTCCTGTAATATCCCAACCAATTGAAACATATTCCGCCATACCTTCCATAACCCAAAGTGGAATTCTTCCAACATTTGATAATAAAGAGCCAGTAGTAGATAAAGCTTCATATTGAAATGCATGAACTAATTCATGTCTTAAAACATGTTTAAAGTCTTCATAAGAATTAAAAAATGGAACTACAATTCTATTTTTGAAAACTTCTGTAAATCCACCAACACCCTCATCAATTAAATCAAATATAACATTTGTTTGTCTAAAATCTTCTGCGGAATTATAAATTATAACAGGAATTTTATCTCTTGGAATTCTTGGCATTATTGTTTTATATTCCTCAAAAGCTTCTTCTAAAACAGCAATTGCAAAGTCTTTTAGATATTCACCACCATCATAATAGAATACTTTAAAATGCTCACTTTGGGCAATCTTCCAATCAAAATCCTTATATTGAATTTTATTTTTCCCAAAATAAGTAAGAAGGATAAGTTCAAGCATTTGAAAATTATAAAGCTTTAAAATTTTAAACTAAATGAAATTCTTGAATTTTTCAAGCTCAAAGATAGAGGATGAAACTTGTATTACAATTGGCTCATTTGATGGTTTCCATTTAGCCCACAAGTTATTAATAAATGTTACTCTTGATTTATCTAAATATTTTAATATCAGAAGTTTAATTTTTACATTCATAGAGCATCCCCATTTAAATAAGGATTTAATTTTAACAAAGGATGAAAAACTTGAAATGTTAAAGAATTTTAATTTTGATTATGTAGTATTGCTTGATAGAAGTGTTTTTGATATTAAAAGGGAAGAATTCTTAAAGATATTAAAGGAGAATTTTAAGGTAAAGTGGATTGTGATTGGTTATAATCATAAGTTTGGAAATAGAAGGGAAGGGGATAAAGTATTTTTAAGTCAAAATGTTGAAAATTTTAAATTTGGACTTATAATTATGCCACCAATTGAATTAGAAGGAATTGAGATTAGCTCAAGTAATATAAGAAAATTTATAAAAGAAGGAAAAATTGAAATTGCGAATAAATTGTTGGGATATAATTATTTTGTAAAGGGTGAAGTTATTAAGGGAAAGGGGCTTGGTAAAGAAATTGGCTTTCCTACAATAAATATAAAAGTTAGTGAAGAAAAATTGATTCCAAAGCAAGGTGTTTATTTGACAAAATCATATATTAAGAATAAAATTTATTATTCTGCTACTTATGTGGGGCAAGTTATTGAAAGTTATGTTTTTGATTTTAATGAAGAGATTTATGGTGAAATAGTAAAAACGGAATTTATAAAATTTATAAGTGAAGCAAAAAAATTTGATAATTTAGAAGATTTAAGGAAGAAAATTGAAAGAGATGTTAGGATAGCGTTAAATTTTTTGAGCGAGCAACCGCAATAATTTGAGCCTTTAAATTTTCTCTAAATGCATGAATTGGTTGTGATATATTTTTCTTTTGGTGTATTTCTTCTGTTAAATAATCCATAATTTTTTCAAAATTTTTTAATTCAATTATAGCTTTTTGTATAATTTCTACATATTCATACGTTGTTTTTAAAGAGCTTTGAAGATAATTTTTAATGTTTTCCTTTCCAAAAATAAGATGCTCATGGGGAAGTCCAAGTATTTCAATTTCTAAATTCATAATTTTATTTAGGCTATTTAAGTAATCTTCCAAGCTTGATAAAAATTGGGGTAATATATAACTGTCATCTTTATTTGGAACCCCTCCCGCTTCTCCAAGCACTAAAATTTTATATGGTAAAATATAATATGATACAGAATCTTTGGTATGGCCAGGGGTTTCAAAGAATTCAATTTTTATATCTCCAAAGTTTAAACTATCTCCTTCTTTAACTTCATCAGTTATTTCAAAAGGCTTAAATTCATATTTCATAAATGGATTTAAAACTTTAAGCTCAATAATGTTTAATTGATTTATTAAGTTTATTGCTCTTTGGCTTTTAAATACATTTTTCATATAGCTATGGGCAAAAATTCTATTAACTTGAAAATTTTCTATTAATATAGGAACTCCTCCAATATGGTCGTAATGTGAATGGGTTAATAATAAATAATCAATTTTTTCAACTCCCCTTTCTTTAAGATGGTTTTTTAATTTTTCTCCATAAAATGCAGTTCCTGTATCAATTAAGATATTTAAATTATTAACTTTCAAATAGTAAATGTAAGCATATGCATTTCCAAGCACTTCTAAATTTTCATCTATTTTATTTGCTTTAAATTCAAGCTCCCTCATATTTAGTTTTGTTTTTATAACTTGCTTTATTAAGCTAAATATAAATTTGAGTTTGATTGAAAATTTTAAAGTGATTAGCCCACCCCCAAAGGGGTGTGGGTGGAGGGCATTATTACAACGCTAAGCTTGTGACAACTTCCTAAATGGAAGCTTGAAATTTTAAACCTTTAAAACTTAATTAATGGTATAAAACTAAATTATTTAATGCTTTTGTAAAGTTCTTGAAATAATGTTTGAAAGTAAAACGAAGATAACGATGAAAAATGAAGCAGCCCAAGCAAGTTTATGCCAACTTTCATAAGGGGACATTGCATATACAAATATATTAACAGTTAAAGTAGCCATAGGCTTTGTTATATCTATCTCAAACATACTATTATTAAAACTTGTAAATAATAAGGGTGCAGTTTCTCCGAAAATTCTTGAAAATGCTAATATAATTGATGTTAAAATTCCAGTTTTAACATAGCTTAAAATAATTTTTGTTATAACTTTCCACTTTGGAGCGCCAAGTGCGTATGCAGCTTCTTTTGTAGCATCTGGAACAAGTCTTATAAGCTCATCAACCATTTTTAAAATTATTGGAATAGAAATTATAGCAAGTGCAAAAGAGCCACTTATTGCGGAAAATGTTTTAAAAGGTCTTACAAGTATAGCATAAGCAAAAGCTCCAATTACAATTGATGGAACAGATAACATAACATCTGAAACAAATCTCACAACATTAGCAATTTTCCTATTATATTCATTTATATAAATAGCACTTAATAATGCTATTGGAAAACTAATAATTAAAGCTATAAAGGTTATTATAAAACTTCCAACTATTGCATTTCTCAAACCTCCTCCTTCAATTCCAGGAGGCCTTGGATCTTCTAAGAAAAAACTCAAATTTATTGATTTAATTCCAAATATAAAAACATCCTTTAAAATCCAAAAAAGAATAACTATTACAAAAAGTGAAACAATAAGAGAAAATGCAGTAAAAACTTTATCTAAAAAGATTCTCTTTCCCATTTTTGTAATCTATAAATAAGCAATCTTGAAATTGAAATAATTATTAAAGAGATGAAAAATAAAACAAATGCCAAATAAAACAAACTTGAAAGATATAAGTCAGTTGTTGCTTCTGTAAATTCATTTGCTAAGGATGAAGCAATAGTAATAGTGGGTTCATATATATTTTTTGGAATTTTATATAAATTCCCAATTACAAAAGTAACTGCCATAGTTTCACCAAGAGCTCTTGTAAGTCCAAGAATAATACCTGCAATAATACCACTTTTTGTATATGGAATTACAACACTTTTAATAACTTCTAACCTCGTAGCACCAAGTGCATATGCCGATTCTCTAAAAACACTTGGAACTAATAAAAAAACATCAATCATTATAGATGAAATATATGGAATTATCATTATTGATAGAACAATACCTGCAGTTAAAAGTCCTATACCAAAAGGCTCACCTTTAAAAATTGATATAAATCCCAAACTTTTAATTAAAAATGGTTCCACATAACTTCTCATAATAGGAACTAATACAAAAAGTCCCCAAATACCATATATAATACTTGGAATTGCTGCTAATAATTCAAAAACTGAACGAAAGAAATTTCTTAAAAATCTGGGGCAAAGCTCTGTTATGAATATAGCTATTGCAAAAGCCATTATTATAGCTAAAATCAATGCTATTGTTGAACTTAAAATTGTTCCTAAAATTGGAACTAACCCCCCAAATTCTTCCTTTACGGGGTCCCATGTCGCATTGAAAAGAAATTCAATTCCAAACTTATTAATAGCTAAACTTGATTCCACATAGAGAGTAATTAAAATAGAAAGTGGAATTAAAATTACAAAAATTGAGCTTATAAGAGCACTTATTTTAAAGATATTGTCAAATTTCAAAGGTTTAAAATTTTAAAGCCAAAAGGTAATAATTCCTTAATATCAAATTCACCACTCCTTGTAATTATTTTTAGACTATCCGAAAATTCAAATATGACTTGCCTACAAGCCCCACAAGGCATAATATTTAAAACTTCATTGTTATTTTCATCAACTGCTACAAGATACATTTTTAATAATTTGTTATAACCTTCTGAAATTGCTTTAAATATAGCAACTCTTTCAGCACATATTGTAAGTCCATAAGATGCATTTTCAACATTTACTCCATAAAATTCTTTTTCTTCAATTCCATTTGATGCAATTAAAATGCAAGCAACTTTGAATTTAGAATATGGAGCGTATGAAAACTTTATATAATTTAATGCTTTATCTAACAATTGTTAATTTCTTCTTTTCATACCAATTCTTAATATAACTTATAATTTCTTCAAGTGGAGTTCCGGGTCCAAAAATTTTATTAACACCCATATTTTCTAATTCTCTTGCATCTTCTTCTGGAATAATTCCTCCTCCAATTAAAAGAACATCTTCAAGACCATTTTCTTTCATAAGTTTTAGAATTTTTGGAAAATACGTCATATGAGCTCCTGATAATATAGATATACCAATTACATCAACGTCTTCATCAATTGCCATCTGAACAATTTCTTCTGCAGTTCTATGAAGACCACTATATACAACTTCCATTCCTGCATCTCTTAAAGCCCTTGCCAAAACTTTTGCTCCTCTATCATGACCATCTAAACCAACCTTTCCAATCAACACCTTAATTGGCTTATTCATAAAGTTCTAAAATTATAAAGGATAGTTTAAGGCACTAAAACAAAATTCATTTTTTTCTTTTTCATTTAACCAAGGAGCACCATCAATAATAGCAATTTTTATAATATTTTCAGAGCATTTCGTTTCCTTTATTAAGCTTAATGCTTCAATAAATTGGTTAGATTGAGAACCACCTATGTCGGTTATAAATTTTGCAGTTCCAATTATATACTTATTTTTAACCCTTGCTATAAAGTCCAACCCTTTACTTAATTCTTTGAATTTACATTTTAACTCACTTTTTGCATATTCTTTTAAAAATTTATCTCCACCATTTAGAAAAACTATACCCTTTGCTCTCCTAAATTCATTAACATCTATAAAATTAAATTTACTTCTAAGCCACAATTTAAACATTGGCCCAGTTCTTCTACTTGCCTTTTTTGGTGCTTCCAACCTATCTTTTAGTTCATCATAACTCATTTCAAAAAGCTTTTCACAAATTTTCTTAATAGTTTCTGGATTCTTGTCAATAGCATCTTCATAATAACTTAGAAAACTAATATATGGATTTTCAATGGGAAATTTAAACCCTATTTTCTTTAGGCGTATAAGTTCTCTAAGAAGTTTTTTACAATTCTTTTCTTGAAAGAGCCTTTTTAAAATTGGAGATTCTCTCTCTACTTGTTTTTCTCTACTAATTTCCTCTGGTGGATATATCTCTAATAATTTATCCAGATAGAACTCACTTTTTGCCAATTTTATACTTTTTTCAATCCATTTATTCATAATCCTGAAAAAGGGTAATTTGTTTTTTATGTTTGAAATCAAATAAAATATTCTTTATACCTTCTATATCTCCCTTTTCCAACAAAGTTCTCAACATTTGCTTTTTTTGAGAGGACATTAAATGAATAGGAAAAGTTTCTATTAACTTTCCTGCCTGTGATAATCCTAAGTATTTCCTAACATAATCACAATCTGAATACTTGAAAGTTGTTAAAAACTCACTATCAGTTATTTTTCTAAAATATTCCAACATTGTATTGAAGTATTTTTTCAATAAGTCCAAGTCATCATATGAAAGTTGTGGTGATATAAAAATTTGGATAGGATGAGTGCGATATTTTTCTTTTGTTACCACTATTCCATCAGTATTAAAAACCTCTTTAATATTATATATTCCCACTCTTCCATTCCAACTTCCTGTATCCAAAGTTCTTATAAATAAAGGATTTTTTTGCAATTTTTCATATAACTTTTCATTAACACAACACTTTATAATATGATAACGACCATTATGAAAGCTATTTGCATCTAAAAGTTTAACCTCCTTATTACCCTGATTTTTTTCAACCTCATCTATGGTTAAATAAAACTTTACTTTTAAAGGTGAATTGGATTTGAAATGGGATACAAATTCTTCAAATTCACTTCCAGCTCTATAAGAATTTTCAGGATATAAGGTATATTTTTTATCAAAAATTTTACTATTTATTTTTAAAGCATTAAATGAAATTGGTTCTCTTGAAGGTTTAGGTTTTCTTTCAAAAAAGCATATACAAACATTTGTTCCAGTAAAATCAAAAATTTTTCTTTCAAAAATAATTGCCTTTTTTATATTATAAAATTCAAGAAAATCTCTTCTAATTTTGTTAGATACGGAAAAACCAAATAAGAAATTTGTAGGAATAATATATATCATTCTTTCCAAGTTATGCCTTAAATCATTCATTAAAGCAATCTGATATAGGTCTTGATAACCCTCATTTAACCCAGAAAAATACTTTAGATTTCTTTTAGAATTTTTTGAAATATAACCCACATAAAGATAAGGTGGATTTGTTATATGATATGGTGGATATTTAAGATAACTTAAATCTGGATAATCAGATAATGTATCTTTTACTTTTATGTTTTTCATAGCTATTTCATAAGGAATCCCATAGCTCATAGCATTTATAATGCTCTTTTCAACCATTTACAGCTGAATATCAAAAAGTAAAATATGCTCTTTAAAGAAGCTTACTCTTTCATCCTTAGGTATTAACTCTAATATTGGTAGGATTAAATTTCCTTCGCCAGCAAATAAATCTATCCAGGTATATTTATAAAGCACGTCCTTAATTTCAGGCAAAATATATTCCCTAAAAATATCAGTAGAAGTAAGATGAATCCCAAATTCTCTTTGCTTATTCATAAAGTTCTAAAATTATAAAACTCCTTTAAAAATTCCTTAATTGCTACTTTATAATCTCTTAAAGGTTCAAGGGGGTAGTTATCTAAGCTTGAATATCTTGGTCTTTTTGCAATAGATGGAAAATTCTCTACTTTTATTATTTTCCCTTTATAACCAACAATATCTAAAATATATTTTGCTAATTCATATCTTGATACACTTAAAGCCCCAGTTAAATGAAACAATCCTTTATAGCCTTGTTTTATCATTTTATAAACTCTTATTGCTAAATCTTTTGAATATGTAGGATTTGAAATCTGTTCCGTCATATAAATTACTTCATTATTTATCATATTTAAAATTTTACTAACAAATGAGCTTTTTCCAATTCCAAAAAGCCAACTTGTTCTAATTATCAAAACATTTTCATATTTACTATTTTTGACAATTTCTTCACCCATAAGCTTACTTTTTCCATAGTTATTTATAGGATTTGGAATATCATAAATTGTATATGGTGAGTTTTTATTTCCATCAAATACATAATCTGTGCTAAAATGAACTAAAAAACATTTATTTTCAATAGCTGAAATTAAAAGATTTTCTACTCCTTTTGCATTTACATTTATTGCCTCATCAAAATGCTCCTCACAATAATCTACATTAGACAAAGCGGAGCAATTTATAATTACATCTGGTTTATAATTTTTTACAATTTTATAAACATCTTCAAAATTTGTAATATCTAAATCAGTTCTTTTTAAAGCTAATTTTTCCTCTACAACAACTTTATTAAATTCAGAACCAAGTAATCCACCAGCCCCTGTAATTAGAAATTTCACTGCTTTACTAAATTTATAGGAACCTCCTGATAATGTGAAAATTCCATCTTAAATCTCCCTCTTCCCTTTGTTTTTGCCCTAAGAGCTGGTAAGAAATCGTATAGTTCTGCAAGTGGTATTTGAGCACTAATTTTATTACTTTCAATACTCATAATTTTACCTCTTCTTGTATTTATTTCAGATATTACATCACTTATATATTCTTCTGGTGAATAAATCTCAACATTATAAATAGGTTCAAGCATATATGGTTCTGCTTTGCTTACTGCATCTTTAAAAGCTAAACTTCCTGCTATTTCAAAAGCTAAGTTAGAAGAATCAACTTCATGATATTTTCCATCAAATAATATGACTCTTACATCTATAATTGGATAACCAAGAACAAATCCTTCTTCCATAGCCTTTTTAACCCCTTGCTCAACATAGGGTCTATATTCCTTTGGTATTGCACCTCCAAAAATTTTATCTACCCATTCATAACCTGCACCCCTTGGAAGTGGCTCAATTCTTATATTGGCAACACCATATTGACCTCTACCGCCTGTTTGCTTAATGTATTTTCCAAGTCCTTCTGCTGGCTTTCTAATTGTTTCTCTATATGGAACTTTTGCTTTTTCCTTTTCAACTTCAACTGAAAATCTTTGTTTTAATTTCTCTAAGATGATATTTGTATGAACTTCACCCTGACTATAAAATAATGTTTGTTTTAAACTTGGGTCATATTTAAATGTAAAAGTTGGGTCTTCTGCCATAATTTTTTGTAATGATTCTGAAAGTTTTTCTTCATCCTTTTTAGTTTTTGGCTTTATTCCTATTACATATAATGGTTCTGGATATTCTATCCAATCATAAGTTATATTATCATTTGAAAGGGTATCACCTGTTTTGCTATCTTTAAGTTTTAAGACAAGTCCAATTTCTCCCATTTTTAACTCATTTATCTCCTTTCTTTCCTTTCCAAAAGGAATAAATATATGTGATATTTTTTCAATTGTACCTGTTCTACTATTTTTTAATTCCATACCAGTTGTAATTTTTCCTGAATAAACTCTAAAAAGATACATTTCTCCAAGATGAGCTTCTGAATATGTTTTAAATATCAATAATGAGCTAAAAGGCTTATCATCATATCTCTCTTTAAATGAAATTCCATATTCTCCAATAAAATCTAATAATTCATTAACCCCAACTCCACTTAATGCATCTATGTATAAAACAGGATAAAACAAACTATTATCTACTGCTTTTCTAAAAATATCATGAATTTTCTCCTTGCTAATCTCTTCACCTTGAATATATTTTTCAAGCAATTCATCATCTGTTTCAACTACCGCTTCTATAAATTCCTCATATTTTTCCGTAGCTTGTTTTTTTAGATTTTCATCAAGCAAATTATAATCTCCATTTATTATATCAAAAACTCCATTAAAATTACTACCTATTCCAATTGGTATTTGGACAGGATGAACTTGTTTTGAAAATTTGCTTTTTAATAAATTTAAAATCTCTTGTGGGTCCTTTTCATAACTTTTACACTTATTTATTGCAAAAAATATAGGAATATTATACTTTTTTGCTTCTTCAAATGCCCTTTCAATACCGACTTCTATTCCCATTGAAATATCTACAACAATTAACATATTATCAGCAACTCTTACCGCACTCATAAGCTCACCTTCAAACTCAATAAATCCTGGTGTATCTATAAATTGAAAGTCATATTCTTTATACTTTGTTCTGAAAGCTTTTAAGTTTATAGTCATATTTTTAGATTGTTCAATAGGGTCATAATCAAGCAAGCTTTTTTCTACCTTTTGTATAGTATTTGTAATTTTTAAAATTTGGGCAATTAAAGTAGTCTTTCCACTTCCTACATGTCCTGCTACAACTATGGTTCTGTCGTTCATATTCATATTTTAAAGGACCTTAATATAATCTCTTAATTTCAACACCATTTAGATAAGCATTTATAATCTGATAATAATATTGACCTTTTAATGCTCTTTCTCCTGCTCCATATTGGCAAAGTCCAATTCCATGACCAAATCCCGCTCCTTTTATAATCAAACTATCACCCTTAATTTCATAATAAAATAAAGCACTTCTTAAATAGCCATTTTTATAAAAGAATTTCCTTATATTCAACTCCCCATTAATTACACTATCACCATCTTCAAATTTTATTTTTAAACTTTTAATTCTTCCTGCTTTTGTTCTTTCTAATACCTCAAAACCAACTATTTTTCTATTTAATTTCTTTTCAAGTTCAGATATTTTAAAAACTTGTTTCCATCTAAAGGCTTCTTTTGCTCCAATAAAGCTTTTATTATTACAATAAACATTTAATTTATCATTATCTACAAACTTTTTAACCAAACTATCATTTGTTAAATCTAAAAATTTATTTTCATCATTGTCAAGCCTTGAAAAGTAATAATCCAAAGGTTTATTCCACAAGTTCCCATCATCTAAAATTCCCCCACAACTTGAATGAAACAATGCATAAACAATATTATTATTAAATGTTAAAAATAAACCTCTTGTTAAATCTACTGCTAATTTTACATTATCATTTACATCCTTCGTTCCACCATAAACTTGTGTATATACATCTGATGTTAAATCATAGGGTTGATATAATAACATTAATTTTTTTCTATAAACACTTAAAGCATGACTTCTTGCTAAAATTGCTTGTGCTCTTAATGCTTCAAGTGGAAAATTATTTGACATTTCATAAGGCAAAATTCCCTTAATATAATTTTCAAAATTTATAACATTTATTATTAAAACTTGATTACCATTAATATCAGTCCAAACTTCAAAATAACCTTCATAACTTCTTGTTGTAATAGTTGGTGGGTTTAGTCCATCATCTAAAAGGAAATTTTTTATTGTGATAGGTGATTTTGAATGAATTTCAAAAGGTATTTCTAAAACTTTTTCAAAATTATTATATTTAATAAAAATCTTGCCTATTTGTCTTTTATCTAATAAAGCTAAAATTTTGCCTTCTATAAAACTATCAATTTTTTCATATGGTCCTTCTAATAATAAAAATTCCCTTGTATCAACATTTGAAAGTTTTATACCAATTGTCTTAATTTCAAAATTCAGTTTTGATTTTGAAAGTGAAGCTATTTCTAAAATAGCATCTGGAACATTATTATATCTTCCAAGGATTTTATAATATTTTAATTTGGCAGATTTTCCTTCAAAAAACTTTAACAATAAACTTCCTTTAAATCCCTTTAAAATTGTATCTTGTTTAATAATATAAAAACTATCTGAAAATTCCAAATTAAAACTATCCGCTTGAGCTATTTTTACCCTTACAATTGGCTCAACATTTAAAACAGTTCCCGTTGTATCAATAAGAATGGGTTTTTTTCTAAATATAAAGGGTTGTTGGCAAGATATAAAAAAAACAAGAAAAAGAAGTTTTTTCATTTTAAAACAATATCTTTTACAATATCTCTTCTTGCTATGGTATTTATTGCTTTTATAATACCAAATTTTTTATAGTGAAATTCCATAATTTTTCTTTTATCTTTTACTTTTAAAAACAGAATACCATTTTTAAAATCTTCAAATTCAACAAAATCATAACTTTTTAAAACACTTTCTGCAATTTCTTTAACATCTATATAATCCAATATCCATTCAAGACCTGATAATTTTAAATAATTTTCAATAGCTTTATTTAATCCCTTCATTTATATAATCCCTTGAATAATTTACATATCTTTGTGGTATATCTTTAATTAGTTCAATTTCCTCATCTGTTAATTTTCTTTTGATAACCGCTGGAACTCCTGCTATTAAAACCCCCTTTTCCCCTCTAAAATCTTCCCTTACAACAGAGCCAGCAGCAACAATTGTATAACTATCAATAAATGCATTATTTAAAATAATTGCTCCCATTCCAATTAGAACATAATCATTTATAATACAACCATGTATAATTGCCCTATGACCAATTGAAACATAATTTCCAATAATTGTAGGATATTTATTTCTTTCTGCATGTATCATCGTTAAATCTTGAATGTTCGTATAATTTCCAATTTTAATATAATGAACATCCCCTCTAATCACACAAGAAAACCAAATAGAACTATAATCCCCAATTTCAACATCTCCAATAATAACAGCATTTGGAGCAATAAAAGCAGTTTGACTTATTTTTGGATATTTTCCTTTATATGGATAAATAATCATATTTATGAAAATTTTAAAGCATTAATTACTAATTTTCCATTTTTTGTCCTAAGGAGAAAACCATTTTTAACAATCAAAAGGCCTTCATCATTTGTTTGAATCATAGAAGCAAAATCACTAATACTACTTATTTTACTTACGGTTTCTATTACAATTTTCTTCCATTTAATATCTCCATCCTTGTCTAACTTGATTACATAGCCATCATCAAAAATTAAAAAACCTCTATCATTTGTTTGAATAAGAGGAACATAAGAAGAAATATTATTAGTAGCTTTCTTCCATTTTATATTCCCATATTTATCTAACCTAATAATAGAACCATTACCAACAATTAAAAAACCTCTATCATTTGTTTGATTTACTTGAATTGGAGAATATCCTTCTCTTTTACTAATACTTATCACTTAATCATTTCAATAAACTTTCAATCTCTTTTACTTTTTCACTATTTCCTGCTTCTAAATATAAGGCTTTTGCTTTGTTTAAATACTCTTCTGAAACTTTTCTCTTATTCATTTTTAAATAGCTAAGTCCAATATAATAATATATTTCAGGGATTTTTGATATGAAGTTTTTATCTTTTAATAATTTTTCAAATTCTCTAATTGCAGATGGATAATCTCCATTTAAATATAATGAAATTGCTAATTCATATTTACACTCATTAAGTTTGCATTTTTTATAAGAATCAATTGCAGATTTATAATCACTAATTTCTTTATAACAGTTGCCCATCTCAAAATATGTATCATTTAAGAAAGCATCTCCAATTGTAGTTTTAAAGAAAAATAAAACTGTTTTTTGTTTTGAATTTAAGAAAATTTTATAAACTTCAATAGCGCTATTACATTTATTCTCTTTATAAAGCTTATATGCCTTTAAGTAGTCATAGTATTCAGAATTTTTATCAACAATTTCAGGTCTTGCTAAATAAATTTCCTTAATTAGATTTTTGGCGGTTCTTGTTATATCATCATTTGGATAATTTTTTATTAGTTTAAGCAAGTATTCATAGCTTTGTTCATAATCAGAAAGTTTATAATAACTATAAGCATTTAAATAAAGAGCATTTTTAATAAATGGAAAATTTGGATAGTTCTTTATTAAAACTGAAAAGTATTTAACTGCCTTATCATAAAAATCTGTATTAAAATATATAAAACCTATTCTATATAAACCATAGGGGGTAAAAGAGCTATTTGGATAATTTTGATATAATTTTTCAAAAGAGCTAATTGCAAAATCATAATTTTTAAGCAAATAGGATGAAAAACCACTAATAAATAAAAATGTATCATTTTCAAAATTCCTTGATATATTATAAGCATTAGCATAATTTTTAAGCTTAATAAAGCTTAATGATAAAAGCAAACTATCATTTTGTGCATTTTCAATAGCATTTTGATATAACTTAAAATGATATAAAATCCAGGCTTTTGCCCTTTTTGAAAAAGCAACCAATTGAGAATCATTTGAATTTCTTATAATTTCAGAATATAACACATCTGCATCTTTATAATTCTTCTTATAGTAATAAGCCTCCGCTAATACAAACCTTTCTAAATCAGTTTTTGGATTTCTATAACTTCTTAAAATTAAATCAAATTTTTGAAACTTATATAGACTATCATTTATATTAAAAAGGGGCTTTTGAATTTTATCAATTTCAGATATAAATTCTGCTTCAACTTCTAAATCACTTTCTTGTAATTGAAAAAATATTATCAAAAACATAGCTAAAATTTTAAAGTTAATAAAAATTACTTTTTATAAATCTCAAACCTATTTATAGGACTAATAAAAATCACTTGTTTTACTTTAAATTTCTTTAACTCTTCAAATAATATCTCTGCTATATTCCTCTCATTAAATTCCATACCATCATATTTCTTAAATTCATCTAAAAAATATCCAAGAATTATATCCTTTTGACCTGATATTTGATAAACAATAACTGGTATAAATTCAAAATCAATATCCTTAAATTGATTAAAAAACCTATTTA
>JAUQPS010000025.1 GCA_030550205.1 bacterium | reverse complement strand
TTGGATTTAAGCTCAATAGATGAAGATAAAGCAGATATTATAATAAATCACATTTTAAGTGCTATCTTATCTGATAGGAAAAAAACTTCAAATAGACATTTAAATGCTCCAATTGTATGTATTTTAGAAGAAGCACATATTTTTGCATCTGCTAAAAGATATACTCGTTCTAAATATATATTAAATAGAATAGCAAGAGAAGGTAGAAAATTTGGAGTAGGTTTATGGCTTGTTAGTCAAAGACCTAAGGGGTTAGACCCAGATATTTTATCTCAAATGAATAATATGATTATATTAAAACTTGTAGAACCAGAAGACCAACTACATGTCCAAAGAGCATCTGAAAATTTAAGTCAAGAGTTATTAGAATATTTACCATCACTAAATCCTGGTGAAGCAATTTTAATAGGAAATATGGTAAAAATACCTGTGCTTGTAAAAATTGATAAAAGCAATGCAAAAATTCAAGGTCACGACCCAGAAGTCATAGAAGAATGGGCTAAACTAAAATTTAACATTGAATTTTCTAATGAATAAAAACAAGCTTTAAAATTTGAAATTATGGAAAAACTCCAAAATTTAAAAAACGCACTTATTTCAAAGTCTCGTTTATCTCCCTCTGATATAAAAGAACTTGAAGAATTTTCTTATTTATTAAATAAAGCTATAATTGATGAGGAATATCACTTAGACTATTTAGATTACTTTCTACTTGGGGCTAGGTATTACTATTTAAATGATTTTACAACCGCCTTAATTTATGCTGACAAAGTAATTGAATTAAATCCCAATTTTTCAAGGGGTTATAATTTAAAAGGATTAGTATTAAGGAATTTAAAAAGATATAATCAAGCACTTGAATATGTAAATAAAGCTATTGAATTAAACCCTAATTTATCAATTTTTTGGGATAATAAGGCTAACATTTTAGCGGATATGGGATTTTACCAAGAAGCACTTGAATGTGAAGATAAAGCCCTTGAACTTGAGCCAGATAATATATATGCCCTTACGAATAAAGCAAATATCTTAGGAAAAATTAAGAAATTTGATGAAGCATTACAACTTTTAGAAAAAGCTTTAAAAATAAATCCCGAACATAAGAGTGCTTTACATGAGAAATCAATATGTCTTTTAAACTTAGATAGAGATGATGAAGCAATCAGTGTTTTAAGTAAAATTTTAGATATAGATCCAAATGACCATGTAGCTTATTACAATATGGCTTGCGCATATTCTAAAAAAGGTGAAAAAGATAAGGCAATCAAATATCTAAAAAAAGCTATATCCTTAAATCCTGAATATAAACAATTAGCCTTAGATGACCCTGATTTTGATAATATAAGAGATAGTAAAGAATTTAAAAAACTAACAAGTGATTAGAATTATTTGTATTGGTAAAACTGAACCTTTGGAATTAAAGAAACTACAAGATTATTATGTAAGTTTAATTAAAAAACATACAAAAATTGAAGTAATTGAATTAAAAGAAAGTAGGGAAGAATTTAAAGATGTTTCAATAAGAAAGGAGTGTGAAAAAATAAAAAATGCTCTTAAATATAAACCTATACTTCTCGATGTAAATGGAAATTTATTAACAAGTGAAGAATTTTCAAAGTTAATTTTGAAATATTTAGGCTTTGGTATTGATTTTATAATTGGTGGAGTTTGGGGGGTTTGTGAAGAATTGAAAAAATTAGAAAGTATAAGCTTATCAAAAATGACATTTAATCATAATCTTATAAGGATTATGCTTTTAGAACAGATTTATAGGGTTTTTAATCCAAATTTTAATAAATGAGTATGAATGATAGATATTACATTAAGTTGTGCTTTAAGCTTGCAAAACTTGGAAGGGGATTTGTTTCACCTAATCCACTTGTAGGTTCAGTAATTGTAAAGAAAAATAGAATTATTGGAATAGGATATTTTAGAAGATATGGAGATAAACATGCAGAGATAAGGGCTATTGAAGATGCAGGAAGTGATGTTAAAGATAGCACAATTTATATAAATCTTGAACCACATTCATATTATTCAATTAATCCACCTTGCACAGATGCTATTATAAAAGCAGGTATAAAAAGAGTTGTGATTTCAAACATTGACCCAAACCCAAAGGTAAATGGAAATGGTGTTAAAATTCTAAGAGAAAATAATATAGAAGTAGAAGTTGGTATTCTTGAAAGGGAAGGAGAGAAATTAAATGAATTTTATTTTCATTACATAAGAACAAATAAACCTTTTGTAATTTTGAAATTTGCTCAAACTCTTGATGGTTTTATTGCAGATGAAAATTATAAATCAAAATGGATAAGCTCTGAAATATCCTTAAAATTTGCACATAAATTAAGAAGTTATGTAGATGCTATTGCAGTCGGTTCAAATACAGTTCTTAAAGATAATCCTTATTTAACAGCAAGGGAATACTATAAACCAATTCAACCCATTAAAGTTATATTTGATAGTGAATGCAAAACTTTAAAGTATATAAATGAGTTAAACATTTTTAAAGAAGGGAAAGTTATTATATTTTCAAAAATTGAAAAGGAAATAAAAATGGAGAATGTTGAAATAATTAAAATAAACAATCTTGAAGATGCTTTAATTGAACTTGGCAAAAGGAAAATTATAAGTCTTCTTGTGGAAGGTGGTTCAAAATTACTTTCAAGCTTTTTAAAAGAAAATTTATTTAATAAGGTTTATGTTGTTATAAGTCCTAAAATTTTGGGAAAAGGAATTAGTTCATTTGGAGATTATTTGGGCTCACTTGAAAATAGATTAGTATTGGATAAGGTTTTAAGACTTGGAGAAGATATTTTAGGAGTTTATTATAATAAAAATTTTAAAAATGCATAACTGATTTCTCTGTAATTACAATTTTTTTAAGAGAAGGATATTTAAATTTTAGTTTATATGCATTTATTAAATTTTTTGCTGGCTCTGGTAATTCTCCAAATCTATCTCTTAACTCATCTTCAATAATTTCAATTTCATATAATGTTTTAGCATTAGTTATTTTCTCATAAAAATATAATCTAATTTCATCATTTTGAATATATTCTTTTGGAAGATAAGCAGGAATGTTAATTTCAATTTCTACTTCATTATATTTCATACCTCTTAACTCATAAATTGCTTTTTCAAGCATACTTAAATATAAATAAAACCCAACATTATATGCATGACCACTTTGCTCAAATCCAAATAAATTTCCAGCCCCTCTTATTTCTAAATCTGCTAAGGCAATATCATAACCGCTTCCAAGATAACTATAATTTTCAATTGCTCTAAGTCTTCTAATTGCATTTTCATTTAAATTATCATCTTCTATCAAAAAATATGCATATGCTTGAATATTGCTTCTTCCAACCCTTCCCCTTAATTGGTGTAATTCTGAAAGACCTAAAATTTCTGCTCTTTGAACAATAATTGTATTTGCACTTGGAAAATCTAAGCCAGCATCAATAATATTTGTAGAAATTAAAATATCAATCCTTTTATCATAAAAATCCAAAAAAACTTTTTCAATTCTTTCCCTATCCATCCTTCCATGAATTAATTCAATTTTTGCATTTTTAAACATATTTTCAAGCTTATTTTTTATTTCATAAATTCCTTCAATCCTATTATAAACATAAAAAACTTGTCCTTTTCTTAATAATTCATTTAATATCGCATTTCTTACAATTTCATCTGAGTATTTAGCAACAATTGTTTTAATTTCTTTTCTTCCTTTTGGTGGTGTTCTAATTATACTAATATCAATCAATCCTTTTAAAGCACTTGCTAAGGTTCTTGGAATTGGTGTGGCGGAAAGATATAAAGTATCTGTTAATATATTTAAGTTTTTAAGTTTTTCTTTATGCAAAACTCCAAATTTATGCTCCTCATCTATTACAATTAATCCTAAATCCTTAAAAACAATATCCTTACTAAGCAGTTTATGTGTTCCAATTACAATATCAACATAACCTTTCCTTAAACCTTCTTTAATCTCTTTGACTTCTTTTTCTGGTGTTAATCTACTTAACATTTTGATATTAACCCCAAATTGCCCAAGTCTTGAAGTAAAATTTTTATAATGTTGATATGCTAAAATTGTAGTTGGAACTAATATGGCAACTTGTTTATTATTTAATACCGCTTTAAAGCTTGCTCTTATAATAATTTCTGTTTTACCAAATCCAACATCTCCAACAATAAGTCTATCCATTACTTTATCACTTTCCATATCTTTTAAAGTTTCATAAATTGCCCTTTTTTGGTCTATTGTTTCTTCATATGGAAATGTTAATTTTAATAATTCTTCCTCCTTAAATTTTTTAAACTTAAATCCCCTTTGTGTTTTTCTTAATGCTAATTTTGAAATAATGATATATGCTTGTTTTTTTGCATATTCAGATGCTTTTTTATAAGTTCTTTTCCATTCCTTATCTGATAAGCTATTTATTTGTGGTTTTTCACTCCCCAAATATTTCTTAATCAAATTTAAGTTATAAATTGGAACATATAAAATTCCATCTTTATATTGAACTTTCATATATTCCATAATTCCCCGAATTTCAATCCCTATAAATTTCCCAATTCCATAATCTCTATGAACAACAAAATCCCCAATTTGAAGACTTCTATAAATTTTATAACTTCTTAAATTACCAAAGAATCCCAAGGAAACAAATAAAATTTTCCTTTTTTCATCAATAAAACCCTCTTTAAACTCACCTTTTACAATTTTAACTTTATCTTTATAAATTTTCTTTAAGCTTAAAGCTCTATCTTTATCAAGTGTTGCAAATATCACTTTATAACCCTTCTTTATAAATTCTTCTAAATTCAATTTTTCAAATTCATTTCTAAATTCAATTGTTTTAATTCTTGTAGGCTTTAAAACCTCTTTTATAATAATAAATTTCCCATTATTTTTTAACCCCTTTAAAATCACTTTAATTTTTTCAATACTTTTAAAACTTCTTTGATTAACTACATCAAATAATCTTATATCCTTAATCAAATCCCCTTCAAATTCAATTCTAATTGGAAAATGTTCATTACTAAAATATACATCTAAAATATATCCCCTTTTTGAAAACTCCTTTTCATTTTCAACAAATTCAACCCTCTTATATCCATTATTTATTAACAACTCTATAAACTTTTCAACAATTAAAGAACAATTTTTTCTTATTTCTATAACTCCATAATTTTGAATTTCTTTTTCATCATTTATAAAAACAACATTTTTAATAATTTTTAGCTCATCTATTTCACTATTTAAATAAAACACAATATCATATTTTTTTGAAATTTTTCTTAAAATCAAAAATTTATAACTATTTGGAAGCAATTTTGAGATAAAAAGATACATTTTACTTAATCGTTGCAATTAAACTTCCTTCACAACATATTCCTCTTTCAGTCCAAGCCCTACCATACATTTTTATAAATCTACTTCCACTTCTTAAAACCCTAATTTCTAAATAAAGTTTATCCCCTGGTAGAACTTGATTTTTAAATTTTACATCTTCAATTCCAATAAAAAGTGGAAGCTTATCTCTATTATCTGGATTAAATTTATAATACCATATTGCTCCCGTTTGTGCTAATGCTTCTACAATTAAAACCCCAGGCATTATAGGGTAATTTGGAAAATGTCCATTAAAAAATTCCTCATTTATACTAACATTCTTATATGCTACAATTTTATTTTCATCTAAATGAACAACCTTATCAACTAATAAAAATGGATATCTATGCGGTATTAAACTTTTAATTTCATTAATATCAATAATTGGACCACCCAAACCATCATTTAACAACTTTTTAACAAATTCAATATGAAGTTTATGACTTCCTTTTATACAAAATATTTCTCCAATAAATGGTCTATTTAAAAACATTAAATCACCTATTAAATCAAGAATTTTATGTCTTACAGGTTCATCTAAAAATCTTGGCTCATTTAAATAACCATTCTTAGAGATAATTAGTGCATTTTCTAAATTCCCACCTTTACCAAGTCCCTTACTTCGTAATTCATTTACTTCTTCTTCAAATGCATAAGTTCTTGCTCTTGCTACATCATTATAATAATTCTCCTCATTTATCTCTATTCTAAAAAATTGCGATTTTAAAAAACTATGATTCTCATAAACAATAGCATAATTTATTATAAACTTTTCACTTGGTTTAGCATAAATATAACTATCATTTAAATAAAATTCAATTGGTTCTAATAATTTAAATTCTAAAATTTCCTTTTCTAATTCTACTAAACCAATCTCTTTAATTTTTTCAAAGAATATAACACTTGAACCATCAAGAATAGGAATTTCATCCCCCTCTAAAACAATTTTAATATCAAAAATTCCAAGCACATTTAAAACAGATAATAAATGCTCAATTGTTTCAATCTGAACATTATCTTTTTTTAAGACAATTCTCCTTTGGGTTTGCGAAATATATTCTAAATTTAATGGAATTTCTACATTATCTTTTAAAAATACAATACCATTTTCATAAGGCTCTAAAATTAATTTTGAAAAGCTATTTGTATGAATTCCATAACCTTCAAAAACAACTTTATCTTTAATAGTTTTTGACTTCATTTTTTATTTAAGAACTTTTCAATCCTTTCAAGAGCTTCACTTGAACTTCTTGCCTTTGCTATTGTATCAATACATAGATTAATAAGCTCCTCATCTGTTCTTTGTCTAAGTTTTAATAACAATTGCTTTGTTAATTTTATACCATTTTTTCCATTTTTCTTAATAATTTCAATAAATTCATTTACTTTATTATCTAAATTTTCAAAATCTACAATTTCATGAACAAGTCCCATTTTATAAGCAGTAGCACTATCAAATATCTCCCCGGTCAAAAAATATCTACGCGCAAAACTATCATTTATCTTTCTAATTGAAAATGTTGATACAACTGCTGGAACAAGGCCAAGCCTTACCTCAGTCCATCCAAACTTCGCATTTTTTTCACTTATTACAATATCACTACAACTAATTAATCCCATTCCTCCACCAAGCACATATCCATGAACTTTTGAAATTAAAACAACAGGACAATTTTCAATAGTTTCATACATTTTCCACATTAAATAAGCAGATTTTTTATTTTCTTCAAAAGAGCTTTCCCCCATCCTTTTCATCCAATCTAAATCTGCACCTGCACAAAAACTATCTCCCTGTCCATATAAAACAACACAAATGACATTATCAGGTATATTACTAAATGCTTTGGTAAGTTCTTCTATTAAAAATTCATTAAAAGCATTTTTATTTTCGGGTCTATTCAAACCAATATATAGAACTTCATCTTTCTCAAATACTTTTAAGAATTTATAATTTTCCAACGCCTTAAAATTTTAAAGCCCAAGATAATTATAACTAATAAAATAATCCAACTTTCACCAATATAAGTATAAGGTGTTTTAAAGCTATTTAAAGGCACTTTCTGTATAAAATAACCCCTTTTAAATAAACCAATTTCTTTAATAACATTTCCCTTATCATCAATAATAGCAGATATCCCTGTTTTTGCGCTTCTTACAATATATTTTCCTGTTTCAATTGCTCTTAATCTTGAAAATAAATAATGCTCAATAGGTCCTGCAGAAGGACCAAACCAACCATCATTTGTTATAACAAATAATAATTGAGCATTATTTTTTATGAAGCTTCTTGAAATTTCTGGAAATATACTCTCATAACAAATCATAACTCCAATTTTATAATTTTTAAAATTTATAGGTTTAAAAGCTTTACCCTTACTATAATTTCCTTGACCCAAATCTAAATTCCTTATAAAATCTGGAAGATATTCATAAAATGGTAAATTCTCACCAAATGGCACAATATGAACCTTATCATAATAATCTACAATTTTCCCAACTGTATCTATTAAAAGAGCACTATTATAAAAATTTTTATCTTCCACTCTAACATTTCCCATTAAAATTGGTTTTTTTAATTCATTTAAAATTCTCATCACAAGCTCAAAATTCCATTGATTTTGTGGATAAATACCAGGAATCGCTGATTCAGAAAGAACAAGAATATCAAAATTTTTACCTTTAAGCGAATCAATCAATTCACTAAAAGCATTTATTGTTTCTTTCCATTCATTCGGATCATAAGCATACCTTGGAAGAACATTTACTTGAGCAACTGCAACAGTTAAATAACCTTCTTTTTTTATTTTAAAATTTTTCCAAAATATTCCAAAAAGAATAATAACTAATACAAAGAGAGAATATGGCAAAACATTTATTTTTCTTTTGAATGATAAATAAAGGGCATGATTAAATGTAATAAGGGAAAATGTTATAAAATGTGCTCCAAAAATTGAACTAATTTGAGCATATGTTAAAAATCCAATTGATGTATAAAAGTAATTTGCCCATGGTAAAGATAAATCAAATAGCCAATAAGATATTATCCACTCATAAATTGTAAATGAAAGACCAAAAATTATCGGATTTTTAGAATTTCTAAATAATAAAAACCAAACACAAAATAAAATTGTCCTTAAAATTATCATAAAACTAACCCCAATTACTAACAAAATACCTAAATTTTCTCCAACATCAAGATTATATAACCAATTTAAATGAATAAAAAAGAATGGGAAAGTATAGAAAAATGAAATAAAAAATGCTTTTTTATTGTTTAAATTTTCTACAATAATAAGAAGTGGAACTAATGCAAAAAGACTTGCTGGAAAGAAATAAAATGGATATTGAGTTAAAATAAGTGAAATTACACCAAATAAAAATAATAAAACTTTCACTTACAAGGACTTAATTTCAATTCTACAGGATATTCGTATTTTGGAATTTTTATAAAAACAGAAGGATAGGTTATTACCATTAAAACCATTTGATCCTTTTTAGGACATATCTCATTTGCATAAACAACAATTTTTTTATTTTCTAATAAAACTTTTTCAACACTTATAGAATATCCACTTGTAGGTCTTTGACCTAAAAATACTCCTATTAAAATTTCCTTATTAAAATTTACATCTATTTTAGGAATGCTATCTGTTATAATGTTCGTATTTGATTTAAAAAAGTTTTCAAATTCAGAATAACTTTTAAAGATTTTTATACCTTTTTCAGGATAAACAATCCCAAAATTTTTTATATGTTCAAATTGAATCTCTTTGGGATTACTTCCAAGTGTTAAAAAAAATATCATTTTATTTTGGGGGTCCTTTGGACCCCAGATGGAAACTTACTTCTTTGCAGGAGCTTGTTGTTGTTGTTGAGCTTTTGCAGTATCAGTTGTAGCTTTTTGAGTAGTATCAGTAGTAGTAGGTTGTTGTTGCTCAGTAGCAGGTTGTTGCTGTTGCTCAGTAGTAGCTGGAGTCTCAGCGGGTTTTTGCTCTTCAGCCTTTTGCTGGCTACCACAAGCTCCCAAGGCGATCATCAGGCTTAGTGTTATTAAAAGGTTTCTCATCTCTCTACCCCTCCTTTGGCAAGTTTGAAAATTTTAAAGGATAGTTTACCTACTATCAAGTAAGTTTCTTAAATAATCCTTCTCTAAGGTAGTATCCGCTACTTCTTTTAAATCTCTATGAATATCACATAATTCCTTAGGTTCTCTCCCTTCTCTAAAAGGTTCATATATCCTTGGACAATATTTAGTAGGTAATTTCCCTGAAACTCTACAAACTTCAACAAATTTAATACCATAAGGAACATAAAAATTCTTCTTTGGTTTATCCTTATATATTTCCTTCATAATTAATGACCAAACAGGAACCGCTAAAAGCGTGCCCGTTGCATTTGGAAATATCGTTCTTGTGCTATCATAGCCAAACCAAACACCAAGGGTTATATCTGGCGTAAATCCTATAAACCAAGCATCTCTATAATCATCAGTAGTTCCTGTTTTACCACCTGCTGGATGCTCAAATTTATAAACAAGCCTGGATTCAATTGCTGTTCCAGCATCTACTACATGTCTAAGTAAATTTATAGTTAAATAAGCGGTTATTGAATCCATTACAATTGTAGTTTGAGGTTTATTTTCTTCTAATACTATTCCATTAGCATCTTCAATTTTAAGAATAAATATAGGCTTTTTCCTTACTCCATAACTTGCAATAGTGCTAAATGCATTAACAAGCTCTATTGGTCTTATATCAATTGCACCAAGTGCTACTGAATAATAAGGTGGAACATAAGTTTCAATACCAAGCCTCCTTGCCATTTCACTTGCAGAAGCAGGTCCAATTTCCATAAGTAATCTTACAGTTGCCAAATTCTTAGATAAAGCAATAGCTTTCCATATCGGAATAGGTCCAAGGTATTCTCTATCAAAATTAGAAGGTTGCCAAATACTATCACCTAATTTTATAGAAATAGGTAAATCATATATAATATCTGTTGCATTATAACCTTTTTCCATAGCAGCAGCATATGTAAAAACCTTAAAAGCAGAACCAGCTTGTCTATAAGCTTGTGTAGCTCTATTAAATTGACTATGATAATAGTTTCTTCCCCCTATTAATGCTAAAACATATCCTGTCTTATTATCTATTGCTACTAATGCGGTTTGAAGATATTGTGGAAGTTTTTTATTCTTTGGATTATAATCTTTATATTTTGGTTTTGTAGGATATTTTTTATCATAAACATTTAACATACTATCTAAAATTCTATTTGCAATTTCTTGAATTCTACTATCTAAGGTTGTATATATTTTACCCCCACCTTTGAATAAAAAGTATTCTCCATATTTTGAAACCACATATTTCCTAACTTCATCTATAAAATAAGGAGCTATTCCTCCATAACCCAAAGGTGCCCTATAATAAACAATTTCTGGTTTTTCATTCTTATATCTTTGATATTCATCTTTTGTTATAACTTTATTCTCATAAAGAAGTTTTAAAACAAATCTACCTCTTTTTAAAGCTAATTCATAATTATTAGCAGGCGAATATCTTGCTGGATTTTTTGGAATTCCTGCTAAAATTGAAGCTTCAATAGGATTTAAATTTTTTGCCTTTTTCCCAAAATAATACTCAGCAGCATTCTCAATACCATAAATACCCGCTCCCATATAAATTTGATTTAAATATCTCTCTAAAATTTCCTCCTTACTAAATGTTCTTTCAATTTTAATAGCTAATAACATTTCTCTTATTTTCCTTGTAATTGTTCTTTCCTGAGTAAGAAACATATTTCTTGCTAATTGTTGAGTTATAGTGCTTGCTCCTTCTCTAATGCCAAGTGTTAATATATTTTTTATCATTGACTTTATAATTCTGTCTATATCTATACCCCAATGCTTGTAAAATTTCTTATCTTCTAATAAAACAAAAGCCATTATTACATGATCTGGTAATTCTTTTATTTTTACAGGGGCTCTTCTTTCTTCATGAAATTCATAAATTAGATTATTATTTATATCATATACTTTTGTAGATTTAGGTGGCTTATATCTCTCAATTTCATCCAAGGATGGAAGTCCAATTGAAAGATAAATTAAAATAGGTATTGATATAATGATTAATATAAAATATGTTATAAAAGCCCATTTTAACCCCAATAAAAATTTTTTAACATTAAATTCAAATTTCATCTTACCTTCTCTCTATATCCCAAATCTTCATTCTCAAATATCCAAGCAACAATATCTCCACTATCAAAGTTAAAATCATAATAGCTTCTATTATATCTTGAAGAATTTTCAAAAATTTCTAACTCATTTATAATTTTCTTAATTCTACCTTTCCACTTTTCAATATTTTGCTTTGAAATTTCAATCCATTCATTATTCAAAAAGAATTTCAAATTATCTTGATTAATTTCCCAAATTCCTTCCCAATGTTTGTCTTTTATTTCCCTTTTGGCAAAAATCAAGTTATCAGGCTCTATAAATATAGGTATTCCAATAGAAATAGCAGTCATCCTAAATTCAGCATTACTTAATATAAATTCTTTAAGCCTTGAAAATATATTTTCTGTATTTTCATTTATAAAATCATTCAATTTATAATTTTGTTTAATAAGTTCAGCCTCCATAATAAGCTTGCTTAATCTTGGAGGTCCAAGAATTTCAAAAGCCCAACTCTTTGCATTATATTTCTCTTTTAATTCCTCTAAAATTTTTAAAGCTCTATATCTTAAAAATCCCGCTCTGTAAGTGGGATGCATTATAGATGATGAAATTGCAGTTAAAATGTCATAAGATGTGCTATCTCCAATTGTTTCAAAAAATACAACATCTGCAATTTCCTCAGGTGTTATTGCTTCCATTTGTCTTAAACTTGTAATTGCTCTATACTCCTCAATTGAAAATAAACCATTTTCCCCTGTATCTATATACAAATCTTCCATAATTCCCTTTTCAATACCATAATTTAACTTATTTATATTAAAAATCTCATTAAATTTTAATTTATAAGCTCTTGTCTCATCATACAATTTTAAAGCTTTCCCCCTTTTTGAAATTTTCCCATAACCTATATTCTTAAATGCAATAAGAGCTGCAGGTTTTATTTCTTTTATAATAGGTGCTCTCTTACTTTTTAAAGGCTTTGATAATAATGAGAAGTTTGAGGATTTTGAAAGTAAATATAATAGTAATGTATGAGCCCCTGCTATTGCAGTTTTTGTAAGTAAAACTCGTGAAGGTCTTTCTTCACCATGAGTATAAGGTATATTTAAGCCCATTCCACCAGTTCCTGTTGTTCCAACTTTTATATAAATTTTAACCTCATTTTGAACTAAACTCTCCCATAAAATTTGAATATGCCTAATAAGTAAAGGTAAAGATGAAGAAGCAATAAGATTATAAATTTTATATTCCAAATTTTCTTTTGATTTTAAAATTTCTTTTGACGCTTTGAATATATCCTGATATGCAAGGGCGGTTGCGGTATTTATTGTATCAATTATAACATCCGGTTTATGTCTTGCTATAATGTTATATAAATGAGAATTTTTAAGAATTTCTTCATTGAATTCTTCTAAAGCATCTTCTACAAGCTCCTTTAATAATTCATCCTTACTTTTATCTTTTGAATTTTCTCTTGCAAAGATATTACCATATTCACAAGATATATTTGCATCTTTAAATTCACTTTTTAGTATTTCAACAGTATTTAAAACTTCCTCTTTTGTAAGCCCAGAAATTACAAGCTCTTTAAAACCTTCCTTTAAAAACTTTCTACAAACTGCTAATCCAACCTGCCCTGCTCCTCCAAGAACTAAAACTTTATACATATCCCCTCTCTCTTAACCAACTTTCATTAAAAGCTTTACTTAAATATCTACTACCTCCATCAGGAAAAAGAACAACCGCCCTTTTAATTTCTGGATGCTCCTTTATATATTTTAAGGCTCCCGCTAAGGCTGCCCCTGATGATGGCCCTACAAATAAACCTTCATATCTTAATAAATTTAATGTCATTTCAAATGCTTCTTTATCATAAATTTTCACAAAATCATCTATAACTGAAAAATCTAAGGTCTTTGGAATAAAATCTTCCCCAATCCCTTCAACATCATAAACTCTTGCTTGAACTATTTGCTTTTTATAAAAATAATCATATAATATGGAACCATCAGGATCAATTGCTACAATTTTTATTTTCCAGTTCATATTCTTTAAAAATTTTCCAACCCCAGATATTGTTCCCCCTGTTCCAACACCAGCAAAAAATGCATCAATTTTTCCATCCATTTGATACCATATTTCAGGTCCTGTTGTTTCATAATGTGCTCTTGGATTATTAGGATTCTCATATTGATTTGGATAAAATGCATTTCTTTCTTTTGCTATTCTTTTTGATACTTGATAATAACTATTCTCATCATCTGGTGGAACATTTGTTGGACAAATTACAACTTCTGCTCCATAACTTCTTAATAAGTTCCTTTTTTCTTGTGAAACCTTATCAGGCATAACTGCAATAAATTTATAACCTTTCAAATTTGAAATAAATGCTAATCCTAAACCTGTATTTCCACTTGTTGGCTCTACAATATATGAACCTTTTCTTAAAATTCCTTCCTTTTCAGCAGCTTGAATCATATATAATGCAATCCTATCTTTTACACTTCCAGCAGGATTATAATATTCAAGTTTTACAAAAATTTCACAAGATGAAGGTGCAAGATATTTTAACTTATAAATCGGTGTCTTACCTATAAACTCAATCAAGCCTAAAATTTTAAAGCCATTTAAAAGTATTATTTTTATGCCTTAAAATTTTCAAGCTGTGAAAGATTGGGCACTTATCTTAGGTTCATCAAGTGGTTTTGGAGCAGCTGTAAGCATTGAGCTTTCAAGAAGAGGATTCAATATAATTGGAGTTCATTTTGATACAAAAAGCACTATTGAAAATGCTTATAAAGTTAAGGAAGAAATAGAGAAAAATGGTGCTATTGCACTTTTCTTTAATGTAAATGCAGGAGATGAAAAAAATAGGAAATTAGTATTAGATGAATTTGAAGCAAAATTTCCAAATGAAAAAATTAAGGTTTTTCTTCATTCAATAGCATTTGGAACATTAAAACCATTTATTGGTGAAAGTATAGAAGATTCAATAAATCAAAAACAAATGGAAATGACATTACATCTTATGGGAAATACACTTGTATATTGGGTTCAAGATATATTCTTTAGAAAATTATTTAAAATGCCAGGGGCAAGAATATTCGCTATGACAAGTGAAGGTAGTCTAAGGGTTACTAAATATTATGGAGCAGTTTCAGCAGCAAAAGCAGTTTTAGAAAGTCATATTAGACAATTAGCATTAGAACTTGCACCATATGGTATTACTGTAAATGCTATAAGAGCGGGTGTTACAGACACTCCTGCATTAAGGAAAATACCAGGAAGTGATAAAATGATAGAATTAACATTAAGTAGAAATCCATCAAAAAGACTTACAACACCAGAAGATGTTGCCAAAGCAATAGCTATACTAAGCTCAGAGGAGCTATACTGGATGACAGGGAATGTTATAAATGTTGATGGAGGAGAAACTATAACAGGAGTATCATGAAACCTTTAAAATTTTCAAAGGAGGTGAGAATTATGAGAAAGCTCATTTTAACACTTGCCCTTGTTGGTTGTGGTGTAACATATAATGTTAGGGTTGTAGACCAAGCCACAAATCAACCTATTGATGCCAAACTAACTGTAAAGAAAGGTGATAAGGTTATAAAGGAACAAGAAGCAAAAGGAGGTCAAGCAAAAATTGGATTGTCAAAAGGTGAATTTACACTTCAAGGACAAAGCAACAATTACTTTCCTGATTCTGTAAAAATAAACCCACAAAATAAAGAAATTACACTTGCTTTGGAACCTATAAAAACTCTTTTTGTTAGAACCATAGATGGAAGAACTCAAAATCCTGTATCAGCGGATGTGGAGCTAACTTATCCTGATAATAAGAAGGAAACAAAGACAGGAGAATTTGTTCAATTTGATAATCTAAGAAGTGGTAAATATGGTGTTAAAGTAAGTGCAAAAGATTATGAAGAATTTCAAAAAGATATTCAACTTACAAAGACTGAAACTTTAACTGTTGCTTTAAATTATACTGTTACTAATGCTACTGTAAAAGTAGTGGATGATAAGGGCAATCCCATTAAAAATGCAAATGTTGTTTTTAAGGATGCACAAGGTAATGAATACAAAGCGGTTACTGATGAAAATGGAAATGCGAAAGTAAGTGTTCCAGCAGGAACATATACAGTAAAAGCAGGTTCTGAAGGTTATGTTCCAAATGCAAGAGTTTATCAATTACAACCTGGTGATACAAACTTAGATATTTCAATTGCAAGAAGTGGTATATTTAAATTCTATTTTGATTTTGATAAATCTGATATTAGAGCAGATGCAGAAGCAAGTTTAAAAATTGCCTGTGATTTAATAAAGGAAGTTCAAAGCCAAACAACAAAATTTTCAGTTAAAATTGAAGGACATGCAGATCAGAGAGGAACAGATGCTTATAATTTAGCACTTTCTGATAGAAGAGCAAAGAGTGTATATAATTATTTAATTGAAGTTTGTGGTATTGATAAGAAATATCTAAGGACATTTGCATTTGGAGAAAGACAGCCTGAGGATAAAGAATGCAATATAAAGAATAAGGCTATTTGGGAAAATACCGCAGATAACTCTCCAATTTATTGGTTTAATTGGAATAGAGATCAAGATTTAAGTAAAGCAAGTCCCTGCCAAAAGAATAGAAGAGCAGTAGTTTTAACAAACAGAACAGATCAAGTTAAGAAAGCTTCCATAGATTATAATTTTGGAAACTATTGCTCAATTGATGGAGATATTGAAGGTGATTATAGTGGAATTATTTTAACTATTGAAACTCAATAGGTCCCCCTTGGGACCTTTTTAAATAATGAAAAGTATTAAGGACAAGCAAAAGGAATGGAAAAGACAAGAAATCATAAATGCAGTAATAGAACTATCTTTAAAAGAAAATATATTAGATATATCAATTGAAGATATTGCGAAAAAATCAGGCTTTGCAAAATCATCCATATATTATTACTTTAATTCAAAAGAAGAAATTATAAAAGAGATTTTAAAAAATGGGTGGAAAATTATGCTTTCAAAAATAAGAAGTGTTCAAATTGATGAAAACGAACCACTTGAAAGTTTAATAAAAGTTATAAAGGCTCATCTTGAATTTGTTCAAGAACAACCAAAACTTTTTAAATTTATCTCAAAATTCACAAAAGCCTTAATTGATAAAGAAGTTAAAAAATACTTAGAACAAGAAAATAAAATTTATTTAGACTTAATAAATTCCTGCATTGAAAAGGGTATTTTTAAAAATGAGCTAAAATTTATATATAACTCCTTAGCAGGTTCTATAAGACAAATTGCACAAAATGAAGAATTAAGTTTTGAAGAAAAACTAAATTATATATTAAAGGATTTAGAAAAGTTTAAGGTTAGTATATAAAAACTCCACCTGCAAATCCTGTTTTAGAGTAGTTATATTTATTGATTTTTAATTTCAAGAAATTTATAACATCAACTAAATTTTCAAACATATAAACTTTTATACCATCTATAATG
>JAUQPS010000160.1 GCA_030550205.1 bacterium | reverse complement strand
ATTTGCAATCAAGGTAATGCCTTGGGGGGGATAAAAATGTTATCCAGGTTTATTAAAAGAAATGGAATAGCAATTGGGCTTTTTCTTTTTGATTTATCAATTTTGATACTTTTGCTTTATTTATCTTTTCAATTTAGATTGTTTTTTCCCCATATGCCTCCGCTTACACATCACTTCAAAAAATATCTGTGGTTTATAGCTGTTTACCTTTCAATTTTCATCTATGAAGGTGCTTATAAAAGAATTTCCTTTTGGGACGAAGTAAAGTTAATTTGGAAATCAACTATTATAATAAATACAGTCATTATATTTTTCATATTCCTTACTGAAAATCAGTTTAAACAATACTCAGTGCCCATCATTACCTGGCTATTTCTTTGTTTTCTGCTTTTGCCCATCATAAGACCTAGAATTAAATCTCTTTTCTATAAGGTAGGTATTGGAAAGGCAAGATTGCTTATAATTGGGGCAGGTGAAAAAGTTGAAAAATTTCTTAATGCGATAGAACAGGAAAAAAACCTTGGATATGAAGTAGTTGGATTCTTGGATAACTTTTGGGAAGATATTGATAGAGATATTGAGTTTTTAAATATAGATGCTGTTGCAATAATTATGAATAACATGTCGGAAGAAGCCGTATCAAAGTTAGTCAACAAAATTTATCATAAGGTTAACACTATATTTTATATTTTTGATATCCCTGGGATGCCAACAGCAATTTCAAAATTGAGGAATTTTTTTAAAGAGGATATGTTTGCCATTGAAGTTGAAAATAAGATTAAAAATCCCTTTAACTATATCCTTAAGAGGGGTTTTGACTTAGTAATTTCATTTTTCCTTTTGCCATTTATAATTTTATTTTTAGTTTTCGTTTCAATTTTTATAAGGCTTACCTCAAAAGGTCCAGCAATACTTTCTCAGGAAAGAGTTGGCAAAAACGGCAGGATATTTAAGTGTTATAAACTTAGAACTATGTACGAAGATGCCGATAAAAAACTGGAAGAAATACTTAGAAATAATCCTAATGCAAAAAGAGAGTGGGAAAATTCTTGGAAACTTAAAAACGATCCACGTATTACTCCTATAGGTAAGTTTTTAAGGAAGTTCTCACTTGATGAATTGCCACAAATTTGGAACATTATCAAAGGTGAAATGAGTCTTATTGGACCGAGGCCTTATTTGCCCAGAGAGATTAAATATTTAGAGAATGATGCTGATATAATATGGAGTGTAAAACCTGGGGTTTCGGGTTTATGGCAAATTTCGGGGAGAAGTAATACTACTTATAAAGAGCGCCTAAGATTAGACTGTTGGTATGTTCGTAATTGGAGTTTTTGGCTTGATATATTAATACTTCTTAAAACTATTAAAGTAGTTATCAAGAGAGAGGGAGCATATTGAAAAGAGGAAATATATATCTCATTATACTTGCTTTAAAAAGGGGTTCACTACGAATAGTAAGTAAATTTAGACGTGTTGGGAGAGGGTAGAATTGTTTTCAGGTTTCCTTTAAGTGTAAGTACTAATGTTAGGTAGAAGAAGAGGATTTAAGAATAGATAAGTAAAGGGGACTGTTAATTTTTCGAACACACCTAATGCTTTTATTTATATATAACAGATTTTTGAATTCAAACTATTTCAGCTGGTAAAAAAGTAAATAATCAAGAGACTCTAATAATTTAATGAAGAAAAGTAAACATTGCAAGAAATAGAAATAATCTTCAATTTATTTTTTATCCCGATAGGGAAAGAAAAAATTTGCAGATGGAAAAATTATTAAGGAAGGGGATAATGGCATCAAGATTTAAAATTTTAATTATTTTAATTTTATTTTTTGATTTTCTGTGTTCACAAAATCCAGAATGGATAGTTTATAACACGTTAAATTCTAATTTGCCTGACGACAGAGTTTGGGCAATAGCGATAGATGATTCAGGAAACAAGTGGATTGGAACATATGGAGGACTTGCGAAGTTTGATGGGGTGCAATGGACAGTATATAAAAAATCAAATTCTGGGTTACCAGATGATAAAATTCGTGCAATAGCGATAGATGATTCAGGAAACAAGTGGATTGGAACAGATGGAGGAGGTTTAGTGAAGTTTGATGGGGTGCAATGGACAGTATATAAAAAATCAAATTCTGGGTTACCGCATAATATTGTTCGTACAATAGCGATAGATGATTCAGGAAACAAGTGGATTGGAACATATGGAGGACTTGCGAAGTTTGATGGGGTGCAATGGACAGTATATAAAAAATCAAATTCTGGGTTACCAGATGAAACTATCTTTGCAATAGCGATAGATGATTCAGGAAACAAATGGATTGGAACAGAAGCCGGGGGCTTAGCGAAGTTTGACGGGGTACAATGGACAGTGTATAACAAATTAAATTCTGGTTTACCAGATAATTGGATTACCGCAATAGCAATAGATAAATTAGGTAATAAATGGATTGGAACTTGGGTAGGAGGATTTGTCAGGTTTGATGGGCTGAAATTGACAGTATATAATAATTTAAATTCCAGTTTGCCACATAATACTGTGCGTGCAATAGTGATAGATGATTCAGGAAACAAATGGATTGGAACAGGTGGGGGAGGGTTAGCAAAATTTGATACAATTAGTAGATGGAAGGTGTATAACAAGTCGAATTCTGTGTTACCTAATGATTATGTTCGAGCGGTAGCGATAGATGATTCAGGGAACAAATGGATTGGAACTTGGGGTGGAGGACTTGCGGTATATCGTGAAGGTGGAGTGATACTTAATGTTTGCAAATGTAATGAAAGAGTAACGCCGTGCAAATTTATGTTATATCAAAATTATCCAAATCCTTTTAATTCAGTCACAATAATAGAGTTTGATATTGCTAAAGAGAGTAGGGTAAGGCTTGATGTGTATGATATTCTTGGTAGGGTAGTTAAGGTTTTAATTGACCAGCATCTAAGTATTGGTAGGTATCGTGTTAGGTTTGATGGAGGTGGTCTTTCGAGTGGTATATATTTTTATGTTTTGGTTGCTGATGGCTTTAAAAGTGTAAAGAATATGATTTTGGTGAAGTAATTTTATTCCCTAAGTTTTTGTTTTAATTTAGTATCGAAAACATAGGAGAAAAGAGTTTTTAAAGGAAAGTTGTTGTTAGTTTCACTCTAAAAATTATCTTTATTCTTACAAGATGCTGAAAAGTTTCTGGTTAGTTGTTTTTATCCT
>JAUQPS010000159.1 GCA_030550205.1 bacterium | reverse complement strand
TGGAGAGAAGCTTATTTCATATAAAGAAGGGAATTATCAATTGAACTTAAAATCTGGAATTTATTTTATAAAGTCAAATAATTTTGAAGATAAAATTATCATAAGATAGGGGCGCTCTTGCCCCTATGAAATTATAGAAATTACTTTATTTACAATATCTCCTGGTGTAAATCCTCTTCCATCATATCTTGTTAGACTTTCTATTTTACTATGCTCTGGATAAAACATTTTTATAATATTTGAAAGTTGTCCTTGGGCATTCTGTTCTACTACTATAACTTTTTTACAACTATCTATAAAACTTTTAATTTTTTCTTTATCTAAGGGCCATAATGTTCTAATTTGTAGGAATTTAACTTTTATTCGTTTTTCTAATAATCTTTCCATAGCTTCCATTATTGGTCCATATGTAAATCCAAAACCTATTAATCCAATATCTCCTTCTCCAAAAATTAAATCCTCTGGTAAATCTCCACTCTTTCTTGCAGTTTCATAGATTTTTCTTAATCTTTTTTCAAGCATTGCTTTTCTCTTATTTGGTTCTTCTGTTGTATAACCATCTTCTTCATGCTCATTTGAATTTGCTGTAAAAATTCCGCCTTCCATGCCAGGAATTACCCTTGGAGATATTCCATCTTCTGTTATTTTATATCTTAAATATTTTTCACCCTTTGATATTAATTCATTTAATTGCTCTTGACTTAATAATTTACCCCTTTCAATTTTTACTTTACTTAAATCAATTTCTTCAATAGGTATAGTATATTTATTTTGGGCTAAAACTTGGTCTGCTAATAAAATTACAGGTGTTTGATATTTCTCTGCTAAATTAAATGCCAAAATTGTAAATTCAAACATTTCTTTCACATTTCCGGGAGTTATTACAATCCTTGGAGCATCTCCATGACCACCAAATATAGCATGATAGATATCTGCTTGTTCTACTTTTGTAGGAAGTCCTGTTGAGGGACCTGCTCTTTGTGAAAGATATATTACAACAGGCGTTTCATTCATAACTGCAAGGCCAATTGTTTCAGTTTTTAGTGAAACTCCTGGACCACTTGTTCCTGTCATTGCCCTTATACCGGCATAACCCGCTCCTACTGCAAAATTTACTGCTGCAATTTCATCTTCTGCTTGAATTACAACCCCACCATACTTTGGAAGTTCCCTTGATAAAATTTCTAATACTTCACTTGCTGGCGTTATAGGATAACTTGAATAAAATCTACAACCACCAACAATAGCTCCAAATGCAAGAGCTTCATTACCCATTATAAAATAAGTTTTTTGAGGATTTTTTACTTCTTCAATTATGTAATCATCTTTCTTTTCAATATTCTCCTTTGCATAATTATAACCTGCATCGAATGCTTCTACATTCTTAGATGCAATTTTTTCACCCTTTGACTTTAAGAAATAATTATATATAATTTCCTTAGTTCTTTCATAATCCATTTTTAAAAGATAAGCTATAACACCAACCGCTATAAGGTTTTTAATAACTTCAAGACCAAGTTGATTTTTTGCTATACTTTGCATTGGAACAAAATAATAGTGAATATTTTCTTTTAATAATTCTTCGCTTAAACTTTCATTTGAATTATCATATATAATAACTCCACCTTCTGTAACATCACTAATATGAATTTCAACATTCTTTTTATCAAAAGCAAGTAAGTAATCTAACTTATCTTTTCTTCCATAATATATTCTCTTTTCATTTACTCTCAATGTGATATTTGTGGGCAAACCTCTTATATTTGATGGGAAATCCTTATATGTTACTAACCATAAACCTATATCTTTAAAAACTTTTGAAAGCACATCAGCGGTTGTTAGGCTTCCATCACCAGCTCTTCCAGCCACTCTTATTGTAATGTCATTTTTTGTCATAACTCAAAATTTTAAAGCCTAGGTTTTAAAATTTTGGAAATTGAAGAAATTTTATATTGTTTTTTTTGTTATTCTTTTAATTCTTGCATTTCTATTTCCCCTTTCAAATAAAAATAATACCATTGAAATTCCTTTTAGAAAAGGTGAAACAATTTCTGAATTTTCAAAAAAATTAAAAGAGAAAGGAATTATAAGATTTGAAGGATTTTTTAAATTACTATTAAAAATTTCAAAAAAAGATAAGAATATCAAAAGTGGGATTTATAAGTTTGTTTTTAATGAAGGTGAAATTTTAACATTCCTTAGGTTAATAAATCAAAAGCCAAAACCTATTGAAGTAAAAATTACAATATATGAGGGTATGAACAGCTTTCAAATTGCTAAATTACTTCAAGAAAAATTAAAAATAAATTATGAAAATTTCATAAGACTTTTAAGTGATAGTATTTTTATATTAAGGCTTTCTCAAAAGTATGAAAAATTAAAGGATATTAAACATCTTGAAGGTTTTTTATTCCCAGAAACTTATACATTTTTTGAAGGTGAAAGGGAAGAATTTGTTATTGAAAAACTTGTTGAGACATTTTTTGAGAAAATTAAGCCTTTTGATAGTTTGTTTAATATATCAAATTTGCATTTTTATGATGTTATTAAATTGGCATCTATTGTAGAAAAGGAAGCATTTTATGAAGATGAAAAACCTATTATAGCAAGTGTATTTTTAAATAGATTAAAAATAAATATGCCCCTTCAAGCGAATCCTACAATTGCTTATGCTTTGAATGTAAATAGTTATTGGCTGAACCAAAATGCCTTAAAATTTGATTCTCCATACAATACTTATTTATATCCTGGACTTCCACCTACCCCCATTTGTTCCCCATCTTTAAGTTCAATTTTAGCGGTTTTAAAACCTGAAAATACAAAATTTCTATATTTTGTAGCGGACAATAATAGAAGACATTTATTTGCAAGAACATATTCTGAGCATTTAGAAAATATAAGAAAGGTTAGAAGAAAATAGTTTATTCAGATAGTTCTTTTAAAAATTTTTCAAATTCCATTTTTGCTCTTTGAATAATAAACTCCTTCTTATTTTTTCCCTTTAAATGCTTTGGTATATCTACAAATAATCCAAAGTTTGCATTCATAGGTTGGAAGTATTTTGGATTTTCATGAGTTATATAATATAATAATGCTCCAATCATCGTATGTCTGCTTGGGTAAATGGTTTTTTTATTTTTTAATAACCTATAAGCATTTATACCTGCAATTAAACCTGTTGCACAAGAAGGCATATAACCTTCAACCCCTGTTATCTGACCAGCGAAGAATA
>JAUQPS010000158.1 GCA_030550205.1 bacterium | reverse complement strand
ATTGTTGTTGCTTTTGATAAATACGGAAACCCCATTACAACAGAAGATTTAGAAGTAGCAGGGGCTATGACCGCCTGGTTAGTAGATGCTATCAACCCTAATTTAGTGCAAACATTAGAAGGACAACTCATTATTGTTCATGCGGGTCCCTTTGCTAATATTGCCATTGGACAAAATTCTATTATTGCTGACTATATAGCATTAAAGCTTGCTGATTATGTCATAACAGAATCCGGTTTTGCTGCAGATATTGGATTTGAAAAATTTTGGAATATAAAATGTAGAATATCAGGACTTATACCAAATGTTTCTGTAATAGTTGCAACAGTAAGAGGTTTAAAATACCACGGAGGAGCTCCCAATATAAAACCTGGCCAACCAATACCAAAAGAGTATTTTGAGGAAAATTTGGAATGGGTTGAAAGAGGATTTGAAAATCTTCTTCATCATATAAATATAATCAAAAAAAGTGGTGTTATTCCAGTTGTATGCATAAATAAGTTTGAAAGTGATAGTGAAAATGAAATAAAACTTATACAAAAATTATGTAAAGAAATAGGAGTAAGAGTTGCTATTTCTGAACATTGGTCAAAAGGAGGGGAAGGTGCAATAGAACTTGCAGAAGCGGTTTTAGATGCTTGTAAAGAAAATGTTAACTTTAAATTCCTGTATGAATTAAACGAGCCCGTAAAGACAAAAATTGAAAAAATTGCAAAAGAGATTTATGCTGCAAATAATGTAGAATATTCCCCACAATCAGAAGAAAAAATCAAAATAATTGAATCAGATGATGAATTAAGAAACTTACCCATATGTATTGCCAAAACACATTTATCTATATCAGATGATCCAAATAAAAAAGGTGTTCCTAAGAATTGGAATTTAAAAGTTAGAGATATATTAATTTTTAGAGGCGCTGGGCTTTTAGTCCCTGTTGCAGGAGAAATTAGTCTTATGCCTGGAACTGCATCTGATCCAGCTTATAGGAGAATTGATGTAGATGTAGAAACGGGAGAAATAAAAGGATTGATTTGAATGTCCTTTAAAATTTTAAAACTATGAGAAAATATAAAATGCTCATTGAGGGGATGGATTGTGAAGGATGTGTAAGAACTGTAAAAAAGACAATAGAAAGCTTTGGAGCAAAAAATGTAAATGTATCTCTTGAAGAAAAGTTTGCAGAATTTGAAATTGAAAATGCAAATATAAAGGAAATTGAAGAAGCTATAAATAAAAAGGGTTATGAAGTAAAAGATATTAAAGAAGTATGAAGTGGGAACTTTTTAGAGCGAATTGTAAATTATGCGATAGAATGGAAGAAATGATAAGAAAAAATTTTCCATTTGTAAACCTAAAAGTTCATAGAGCAAGTGAATGCACAGATGGAAGTTGTTGTAAATTAGCCCAAAGTTATGGAATTAGATGTGTTCCAACACTTGTTATTGATGGAAAAATTGTATTAGAAGGTATTGTAGATGAAAGTGAGTTAAAAAGCAAACTATCTTTAAGCCTATGAGATTATTTTCAATGATGTTAATTTTTGTTTCTTTTGCTCTTGCTTGTCCAGGTGAAGAGCATGCAAAAAGTGATAAAGTTGGAAAAGTTGATGCAGCAAGTGTATCTCAGGCTAATGGTAATCCTATTGTTGTAGGTGGAATAAGTTGTTCCCATTGTGTTGAAGAGGTTAAAAATGCTATTAAATCTGTTGAGGGTGTAAAAGATGTATCATATGATACAAAAGAGAATGTATTTTATGTAGTTATGAAAGATGGTTATAGCTTTGATGAAGTGAAAATAAAAACTGCTATTGAAAAAGCTGGATATAGTTATAAGGGTTTAAAAAATAAAAACTAATGAAAAAATTCATTTTATCCTCCCTTATCGGGGGGATTTTTTTAATAAGCTGTAAGAAGGAAGAAGTTTTAGTTCTTGGATTTACACCATCTGCTGAAACTGAAAAAATAGCAACTACTACAAAGCCTCTTGTAGATATTCTCTCAAAAAAACTCGGAATAAAAGTAAAATCTTACTTAGCTACGGATTATACTGCCCTTATAGAAGCACTTGGAAGTAATAAAATTGATATTGCATTTTTACCACCTTTTGGATATGTCTTAGCACATCAAAAATATAACGTAGAAGTTTTGGTAAAAGCGGTTAGAGATGGTAAAGATTTTTATAGATCGCAATTTGTTGTTAGAAAAGGAGAGGCAAAGAACTTAAATGATTTAAAGGGTAAAATTTGGGCATATCCAGATGCTGCATCGGCAAGTGGTTATATATTTCCAAAAGCTTATATGATTAAAAATAATATAGACCCTGATAAGTTCTTTAAAGATAGAATTCAAACCGGATCTCATGATAATGCAATTTTAGCGGTTTATAATAAGGAAGCAGATTTAGCAACAACATTTGAAGGAGCGGAAAAAAGATTATTGAAAGAATATAAAGATATTTTAGATAAAATTGAAATAATAGCTTTTACTGATAATATTCCAAATGATGGGATAGTTGTAAGAGCAAACTTAGATAATAACTTAAAAGAGAAAATCAAACAAGCATTTTTGGATTTAAATAACGATGAACAAGCTATGAAAATTTTAAAAGAGGTTTATAGTTGGGATGGTATAGTAATAGCAAAGGATGAAGATTATAATGTTGTAAGAGAAACGATGAAAATTTTAAATATAAAGTGAATATAAAAGAGCTTTCTCTTGAAGGTGTTATTTTATTTGAGCTAAAAAAGAATATTGATAATAGAGGATTTTTTATAGAAGTTTTAAGAGAAGTAAATTTAAATGTTCATTTTGTTCAGTTAAATCATTCATTTTCTAAAAAAAATGTAATAAGAGGACTTCATTTTCAAAAAAAACCAAAAGAGCAATCAAAATTTATAAAAGTAATTAGTGGAAAAATTTTAGATGTTATAGTAGATTTAAAAAGCTTAAAATATATAATGATTGAATTGGATGAAAATAAAGCTATTTTTATACCAAAGGGTTATGCCCACGGATTCTTAGCTCTTGAAGATACCCATTTAATTTACCTTGTAGATGAATACTATGACCCAAATTATGAATCGGGCATTATCTATAATGATAAAACTTTAAATATCCCTTGGCCTATTGAAAATCCCATATTATCAGAAAGAGATAAAAGCCTACCATCAATAAAAGAGTTATAAAAATGGCTTTTTCAATTCTGTTAGGATTTGAAAATTCAAGAAAGCTTTGGT
>JAUQPS010000157.1 GCA_030550205.1 bacterium | reverse complement strand
CCAAATGGTTTATTTTTAAGAGCTAATTTTATAGCGTTTTCAATTCCCCCAACCGCTCTAATATGATTATCCTTAATTAAAATTCCATCAAATAAACTAAATCTATGATTATATCCACCCCCTATTCTAACTGCATATTTTTCAAGATTCCTATAAATTGGTGTTGTTTTTCTTGTGTCAAGAATTTTACAATTTGTGCCTTCAATAGCTTTTACAAAATTATAAGTATTTGTAGAAATACCAGAAAGTTTTTGAAGAAAATTTAAAGCAATTCTCTCACATCTTAATATATCTTTTATATTTCCCTTAACTTCTGCAATAATTTCACCTTTCTTTACAAAATCTCCATCCTTAAAAAATAATTCTACTTCAATTGAAGGATTTACATACTTAAAAACTTCCTTAAAGATATCAATACCACATAAAATTAGATTTTCCTTTGAAATTGCTATAAATTTTCCATTTCCTTTTATTTCAAGAATTTCTGTTGTTAAATCTCCATAAAAACTATCTTCTAAAATTGCATATTCAATGAGCTTTCTTATATTAAGCATTTATAGTTTAAAATTTTAAAGCTTTTGGCAATTGCTTATATAAATTCAAAAAATTTATTATATAATTTTGAGCAATTTAAAAACTATACAAAAACAGAAATAATTCCTGTTTTAAAATCAAATGCATATGGTCATGGTATTAAAGAAGTTTTTAGTGTTTTAAAAGATAAAGTTAAAAAAATAGCAGTTTTTGATTTAGACGAAGCTTTGACATTAAACTTTGAAAATACATTAATTTTAAAACCTTTATATAATAAGGATGAAATTCTTCAAGCTTATCAAAATAATTTTATATTCAACTTATGCTCACATAAGCAATTAGAAATTATAAAAAAACTTAAAATTAAACCCCGTGTTGAAATTGAAATAGATACAGGAATGAATAGAACTGGAATATGGTATGAAGAATTTGAAAATTTTTATAATGAGGCTAAAAATGATGTTAAGGTTGAAGGTATTTATTCACATTTTGCAAATGCTGATATAGAAGAAGATAATTTTAGTAGTATTCAATATGAAAGATTTTTAAAAGTTTCAAAAGATATAAGTGTAAAAAAACATATCTCAAATACTGCTTCAAGTTTAAGATACAATTATTATTTAGACTTTATAAGAGTTGGGATTGGAATTTATGGAATTTATCCAGCGATATTTTTAAAAAAATTTTTAAATTTAAAACCTGTTATGAGTTTAAAAGCAGAAGTTATACAAGTAAAGTTTTTAAAAAAAGGTGAAAGTGTTGGATATGGAAGAACATTTATAGCAAATAAAGATATGAAAATTGCTATTATTTCATTTGGTTATGCAGATGGATTTCATATTGAATGCTCTAATATAACTGAAGTATTTGCAAAGAATAAATATAGGAAAGTGCTTGGAAGAATATCTATGGATATGAGTGTAATTGAAGGTGATGATTTAGAAGAAGGAGATTTAGTAGAAATTTGGGGTGAAAATATTAATATTTTAGACATATCTCAAAGAATAGGGAAAATTCCTTATGTTTTATTAACATCCTTAGGAAATAGAGTGAAAAGAGTTTTAATTTAACGCCAATTTAATTTTTTTCTTAAAATATCAAAGAAATCTTCTGTTTTATTTAGTTTAATTAAGGAAGTTTTTTCATCTGAAAGCTCAACATCAAAACTTAAAGTTCCTTCACATTCCTTTAATAATTCTCCATCTGAATTAATACGCCATTTACCAAGTTTAGGTTTTACTGTAATGTTTATAATAATTTCTTTTGGCAAAACAATAGGTCTTGCAGATAAATTATGGGGACAAATAGGAGTTATTATATAAGCTTTTACAGATGGATGCAAAATTGGACCACCAGCAGATAAATTATAAGCGGTTGAACCAGAAGGAGAAGAAATAATTACGCCATCTCCATAAAAAGATGTTATAATTGAATTTCTTGTTTTTATAATAATTTCAACAACTCTTCCAGATATTGTATTTACACTAAAATCGTTTAAAGCACTATCAACTTCAATTCCATCTATATACAACTTTAATCTATCTCTTCTATCTAAATAGTAATTTCCACTTAAAAGTGCATCTTTTATTAATTCAATATCATCTATATCAAAAAATGTTAAAAATCCCAATTTACCAAATTTTATACCAATTATGGGCTTTTTGAATTTTTTGGCACATCTTAATAATGTTCCATCACCCCCAAGTGAAATAATAACATCACATATTTCATTTAATTCCTTATCCGAATATATTCCTCCAATACTTTCTGAAATATAAACTTCTTTAAAAACAGATTTTATTCTTTCAATAGCACTACTTAAATTATAACTACTATTTCCAAAAACTCCTACTTTCAAACCTTCTTTCTCATCCTTAAATCAAGAGCAATAGCTGAAACAATGAAAATTGAAGAAAGTGTTCCAAATATAATACCCCAAAATAGAATAAATGAAAACCCATATAATACAGGTCCACCAAAAAGTAAAAGTGCAATAACAATAATTAAAGTTGAGAGGGATGTAATAATAGTCCTGCTTAATGTTGAGTTTATACCTTTATTATAAATTTCTATGAGTTTTTGGGTATCAAGCTTAATTCCCTCATATTTTCTAAGATTCTCCCTTATCCTATCAGCTATTATAACTGAGTCATTTACATCATAACCAAGAATTGTAAGAATTGCAGCAACAGTTATAGTGCTAAATTCTATTTGAAAGAAAGAATATAGTCCAAGAACTAAAATTACATCTATAATAAGTGCTAAAATTGTTCCAAGTCCAAAGTAAAAATCAAATCTTATCCAAATATATATAAGAATTAAAATAATTGCAATGATTGATAAAATCCAAGCTTGCCTTCTTAATTCTGAACCAATAGTAGGTCCAACATTTTCCGCCCTTTGTAATTTAACTTCATCTTTCAAAATTTCACTTAATTTCTTAACAATAAAATTCGGATCTTCATTTGAACTATATCTAATTATAAATTCCTTTTCTTGACCAAAATTTTGAACTGAAACATCTTTTAATTTTAATTCTGAAAGAGCACTTCTAACCTTTGAAATATCAGAATTTTTAGTAGTTATTTGAACTAAATTTCCTCCTGTAAAATCAATACCCCAATTAATTCCCTTTATAAAGATAATTCCAAGAAAAATAATAACAAGAACAATATAAATAAAATAGAAAAATTTCCTTTTCCCCATAAAGTCATAGTTTGCATTTGCAAAAAGATC
>JAUQPS010000156.1 GCA_030550205.1 bacterium | reverse complement strand
GCCCAAGGAATTATTCCTCCCGCCGACCCAATCAAATAAATATTTTCTTCTTCATCTACTGCGATACCAGAACCTGTATCATCTGTGTTTCCACCAAAGTATGTGGAATATATAAGTTCACCGACTGGTGAAACCTTAACAATAAACGTATCAGCAACACCTTTTAGATTTTTTTGATAAGCGTCTTTTATAGGAAAGTCATTTGACAATGTTCTTCCAGTCACATAAGCATTCCCCTCTTTATCAATTGTTATGTCATAAGCCCATTCCATATTACTTCCGCCGAAATATGTGGAATATACAAGACTTTCACCGTCTGGTGAAAGTTTTGCAATAAAAATATCACGCTTTCCTGCATTATTTGTCTGATAAGCATTTTTTGTAGGAAAGTTATTTGACTTATCAGTATCTCCAGTTACATAAGCATTGCCTTCTTCATCTACTGCTATACCAGAAGAATAATCATAACCATCTCCACCAAGGTAGGTAGAGTATATAAGTTCATCGCCACTTGGCGAAAGTTTTGTAACAAATACTTCCCAACTATTTACTTTATTTTTTTGATACGCGTTTTGTGTGGTTGGAAAGTCGCTAGATAACGTATCTCCAGTTACATAAGCATTGCCTTCTTCATCTACTGCTATACCAGAAGAATAATCATCGCTACTGCCACCAAGATATGTAGAGTATACAAGACTACTTCCGTCAGATGAAAGTTTTGTAACGAATACATCACTTTGGAGTATACTATACTTTTCTTGATAGGCATTTTTTGTAGGAAAATCATTTGATTTTGTATTTCCAGTAACATAGACATTCCCTTCTTTATCTATTGCTATACCAGAACTATAATCATGAAGACTTCCACCAATATATGTAGAGTAAATAAGATTTCCATTTGATGAAAGCTTTGCGACAAAAACATCGTATCCACCTGCGTTGCTTTTTTGATATGCATTTTGTGTAGTTGGAAAATTTGTTGATAAAGTATGCCCACTTATATAAACATTACCCTGATCATCTACGGCTATACCAGAACCCCTATCATATCTATCACCTCCAAGGTACGTAGAGTAAATAAGATTGCCATTTTTTGAAAACTTGGCAACAAAAACATCAGAATCGCCTGCATTTGTTTGCTGATAAGCGTTCTTTATAGGAAAGTCAGATGAATGGGTAACGCCGATTACATAAAAATTTCCTTGTTTATCCACTGTTATATCTTGGCCATAATCTACTGTACGCCCCCCAAGATATGTAGAATAACTCAAAACTAAAGGATCTATTATTAAAGCATACTCTTTATTATAATTCTTTATATTAAAAGTATAAAGATAACCAAATTCGTCTTTCTTTAATTCAAACTCTCCATTTATTTTCTTTCTCTTACCTTCTATCTCCTGATATACATAAGGTTTTTTTTGAATAACTCTTGATCCAGAAGGTAAAATTATCTCTAAAGAACCATCGTTTGTTTTCTTTACTTCTTTTGCACCCTCAATTCTAAAAGCTACTTCTCTGTAATCTTTTTCAGGTTTTACAACTATATCATATTCGATTTGATTTTGGTTTACATAAAAAACAAGATCTATTCCATCATAGATTTCTTTGTATCTTATCTTTCTATAGGTTGGTATATCTTTTTTCCATGTTTTTAAGTCATTTCCTACAAAATAATTTACCGTACTTAGTAGTTTTTCTTCACCTATTATCTTTGTTGTTGAACTTATGTTAAGAGGCTTAATGGTTAAAGTTTCTACTAATACTTTATTAGTTAAATTATTTTCAAGATTTATGTTTTTTAACCTATTTATTTTAATTTTCTGATCATCTTTTCTTATTAAAACAAGATGTAATCCTTCGTTTGTAAAATATATGTTATGATTGGAGCTTTTTGCATAAAATTTTACTTTTTCATCAATTTGTCCATAGTTTTCAATAAAATAAATTGGTAGTTTTCCATATACTTCTTTAATTTTTATCTTCTTTTCAGTAAGTTCTTTAGGAAAAACAATATCTCCAATCAAGAAATAGAAAATAATAGTGAATACAAAAGTAAATCTTATTATCTTTATTAAAAAATTTTTCATTTTTTCTCTTTTCATAGATTTATTTTATTCTTAATTTATAATAATGTCAAGTTTTTTCGTTTAGCTTACATGTATAAATTTATCTTAAATTAAAAAACATACACTATCAAACACGATGAATTTATTTACAAATAGCAACTCTCATTTATAAAGCTTTTTAAACGTAGATTTTAATTTATAATGGTTTGCAACTTTTAATCGGCTTTTTGCTTTGAAATCAATTAAGATTAATTAATCAATCTATGAGCGGCGGACGGGATTTGAACCCGCGACCTCCTGCATGGCAAGCAGGCGTTCTACCGCTGAACTACCGCCGCTTTCTTTAAATTTAGTAAAATTTTAACATAAAATTTGAATTAAAAATTTTAATAAATGCTTTATCTTCTTTTTTTTATTTTTCTTCTGAATTCTTATTTTTATGCAGATCTTCTTTTGCCTCCAAAATTAAATCTCATCTTTCCGCCTCCAAATCTATCTGTTTCTGATTCTAAAATAACTTTTCGTGGTTTTGTTGATAAAAGAGCTTTTTTATATATAAACGATGAATTTTTACCAACAAAAAATGGTTATTTTGAAAAAGAATATTATTTGAAAGAAGGAATAAATACTTTTATAATTAAAGCTAGAAAGTTTTGGGGACAAGAAAAAATTTTAAAAGTTCAAATAAACAGAGTTTTAAGATGAAAAAAAATAAAAAAGAAGAGCAAAACGAAATAAAACGGATTTTAAACGAGCTCAAAAAAGAATTTGGTGAGGAAAGTATCATGACTTTAGACGAAGCTCCAAGAGTTGATGTTGAAGTTTTACCAACTGGTTCTCCATCTTTAGATTTAGCTTTGGGTATAGGTGGTTTACCTCGAGGAAGAATTATCGAAATTTATGGTCCTGAAAGTAGCGGAAAAACAACTATAGCTCTTTCAGTTATTGCTCAAGCTCAAAAAAGAGGCGGTAATGTTGCTTTTATTGATACTGAACATGCTTTAGATCCTGAATACGCTAAAAAGTTGGGAGTTAAAATTGAAAAAATGGTTTTATCTCAGCCAGATAGTGGAGAGGATGCTTTAAATATTGTTGAAAAATTAGTTAAATCAGGGATTTTTGATGTTATTGTTGTTGATTCAGTTGCTGCTTTAGTACCTCGAGCTGAACTTGAAGGAGAAATTGGTGATCAATATATAGGC
>JAUQPS010000155.1 GCA_030550205.1 bacterium | reverse complement strand
AACAACAACAAATAACAACTAAGATTAGGAAATATAAATTAGGAGATTATGATGATATCTGGCTTATTGGGCTTTATATATCGGATAAATTTTATAATATTAGTGCAGTATATAAAAAGGATAATAAACACTATATTCAAATAAATGATAAAATATATGGGCCTTATGATTGGTTGGGGGGTCTACTTTTTTCTCCTGATAGTTCTAAATATGGATTTTGGTATAAAAAAGATGATAACCATTATATTCAAATAAATGATAAAATATATGGGCCTTATGATCAGATATTTTATCTAGATTTCTCTCTAGATAGTTCTAAATATGGATTTTGGTATATAAAAGATGATAAATATTATATTCAAATAAATGATAAAACATATGGACCTTATGATGGAGCTGAAAATCTAGATTTCTTTCCAGATAGTTTTAAATATGGATTTTGGTATAAAAAAGATGATAAATATTATATTCAAAAAAATGATAAAACATATGGACCTTATGCTTATGCCAGGATTTGGGAGTCACTTTTCTCTCTAGATAGTTCTAAATATGGGTTTTGGTATAAAAAAGATAATAAATATTATATTCAAATAAATGATAAAACTTATGGGCCTTATGATGGAGCATGGAATCCAGTTTTCTCCCCCGATAGTTCTAAATATGGATTTTGGTATAAAAAAGATAATAAATATTATATTCAAATAAATGATAAAACTTATGGACCGTATGATAAAACATGGGATCCAGTTTTCTCTCCTGATAGTTCTAAATATGGATTTTGGTATAAAAAAGATAATAATCACTATATTCAAATAAATGATAAAATATATGGGCCTTATGATCAGATATTTTATTTAGATTTCTCTCCTGATAGTTCTAAATATGGGTTTTGGTATATGAAAAATAATAAACACTATATTCAAATAAATGATAAAACTTATGGACCTTATGACATGGTTTGGGAGTTACTCTTCTCTCCAGGTAGTTCTAAATATGGATTTGTGTATATAAAAGATAATAAATATTATATTCAAATAAATGATAAAACATATGGACCTTATAATTATACTGTTCTTTTGAATCTAGACTGCTCTTTAGATATTTCCAAATGTGGTTTTTGGTATGAAGAAGGTAATAAAGAATATATCCAAATCAATGATAAAATTTATGGACCTTATGATAAAGCTGACTTTACTTTTACAAAAGACAATAGAATATTTATAGGATATATTAAGGGTAAAGAGTTAGTTATTGAAGAAATAGAATAAAGATATTTATTGATAGAATCCAAGTAGGATTTTATTTTTAAGATGATAACCCGAAATTCAGTGATGCATTTATAAATTATTAGTCGTATTAGTAATTAGCTTTGAGAACCAAATACATTTTGGTTAAAACTGGTAATATGAGGCTTCCTGAATTTTTTAGAAAGCAGAAAACAAAAGAGGGAGCAAAAGAAGAAAAAAGAGATAGAACCCAAGAAATAAAAACAGAATGCGATCCGGAAATTTCTTTAATTACTTTAGAGGAACTTAATAAAAGAGTATATTCATCTCTTGAAGATATAAAGATACTAGAATATATTCCAGAGGAACAAAACAGAGAAATTTTAAGAAATATTACTACTGTTTACGCGGGCTTTCCAGATTTAGTCAAACGATTATTTAGATATAAAACATCAGCTATATACTATTTGCCCTATAGATGTAATTTCTCTGGATTAACAATTGTTGATCGTTATCATGATGATAAAGCAATTATTGTAGTTAATGCTAAAACTGCTGAACGTGGAATATTGATAACCTTACTGCACGAACTAGGACATTGTTTGGATTTTAATACATACTCGCCTATGTATACACCTAAATGGGCCTGGGAATTTTTAGATAAATTTGATAAAGAAATTGTCATAAAAGAACCAGAACCACTAGAAGGAATAGACAGAGACGAAGTATATTTTTTTGGTGAAAGAAAAGAAGAGTGGGCATCTAGATTAGCTGCAACTATTTTAGCTCTATACTTCCCTCAAGTATCAGAAATTCCGGTAACAGCTTTCAGAAAACCACCCTTAACTGTAGATAAATTTAAAAAAGAATATCCTCGAAGTTATCAATTTTTTAAAAAGTTTTTACGAATATTAATTAAAAATTTAAACTAAATGAATTAATTAATAAATAAACCCCTAAATAAACTTATCTTAATTCATCTTCAAATTTCTTGACCATTTCTATTGTTTTGATCACAACATCGCTATTTACACTAATACTTTCAATTCCTTCTTTTACTAAAAATTCAACTATCTCTGGAAAGTCACTTGGTGCTTGTCCACAGATTCCAATATATTTATTTTTTTCTCTACATAGTTTTATCACTTGGGCAATCATTTTTTTAACTGATTCATTTCTTTCATCGGCTAAACCTTGCAAAATTTCATTATCTCTATCAATTCCTAAAACAAGTTGAGTTAAGTCATTGGAACCAATTGACATTCCATCAAAAATTTCTAAAAACTCCTCAGCTTGCAAAATATTAGAAGGAATTTCACACATTACATAAATTTTGTAATCTTTTTCTGCTCTTTTGCCTATTATTGATTCGATAATTTCAACAACTTTTCTGCCTTCTTCTGGGGTTCTGCAAAATGGAACCATAACTGCTAAATTATCTAACCCAAATTCTTCTTTTACTTTTTTCATAGCTAACACTTCTAACTTGAAAGCTTCTTTAAATTTAGTATGATAATATCTACTCGCACCTCTCCAACCTATCATTGGGTTTTCTTCATGGGGTTCATAAAGCTCTCCGCCAATTAAATTTCTATACTCATTAGTTTTAAAGTCAGAAAATCTTACAATAACTTCATTTGGATAATAGGCAGTACAAATTTTAGCTATTCCTTCAGCTAATTTGTCAACAAAATATTGCTTTTTATCATCATAGCCAGTTGTGATTTCTTCAATTTTTCTTTTAATTTCTTCAGGTAAATTAGGATAATCAATTAAAGCATTTGGATGAATTTTAATCTCTTCAGCAATAATAAATTCTTCTCTTGCAAGCCCAACTCCTTGTACTGGTAAATACCATCTTTCCCATGCTTCATCTGGAAGTCCGATATTTACATAAATTTTCGTTTTAGTTTCAGGTAATTTTCCTAAATCATGCGGGGTAACCTCATAATCTAATAATCCTTTATAAACGTATCCTGTAATTCCGGTTGAGCAATCAATTGTTACTTCATCACCTGTTTTTAAAATTTCAGTTGCCTTTTGAGT
>JAUQPS010000154.1 GCA_030550205.1 bacterium | reverse complement strand
GAGTTATTAAGCCGTTTTCTTTCTTTTTAATAACCTCATCTTCAACAAAAGAAAAATATAAAGGAGACTTATCTTATGCAGAAAGTTATTCAATAGCAAAAAATAATTCAATAATCTTAAGAAAGCCAAATGGAGAAATCTCTGATGTGGTTGGTTACGGAGATAATCAAGAAAAAATTTATCAATTTGAAAAATCACCATTTTTAGCTAAAGATTTTAAAAATAAATCGATACAAAGAAAAAACCTTCAGGATTCTAATAATAACAGTGAAGATTTTTGGCTCCATAATCCTAACCCTGAAAATTCAAATGCCACCCCAAGAAAACCAAGAGAAGATTTTATTGATTTAACAAAAATTCAAATCAAAAATTTTCAAATTGAAGTAACACAAGCTGATGAAGAGGTAGTTTTAAATATTTCTTATGAAGAACCACAATTAAACATTGCCTCTGATAACTATTCTTATAAAATCCTAATTTCAACATCATCTAATGATTGGCCATTTAAATTGGAAGATTTTGGAATTTCAATAAACTTACCAAAGCCTAAATTTGACGGTTCGACAACTTTAATTCAATTTTCTCCTAATAAATGCCCAACAAACTTTAATTCTTATTACTTTGGCTTAATTATTGAAGATATTTTAGATAGTGAAAATAAATCTCAAATTAGTATTGCCTCAACCACTCTTTTTGAAGACTTCTGTTCTTTTCAAGAAGAACAAGAAGGAAAATTAGGGAAAATTTTAATCTCAGAAATTTATGTAAAGGAAGGAACATCGACTAATGAATATATTGAGCTATATAATCCAAATGATTTTGAGATTAGTTTGAATGGCTGGAATTTAATAATAGAAAAAGAAGGAAAAGAAGAATATATGTTTTCAACTTCTACACGAGCTAAATATAAATTAAAAGGAACTATCAAGCCTTTTGGATTTTATTTAATAGCTAATATGAACAATAATTTAAAAGAAACTTTTTCAATTGAACCAGATACAACATATTCTAAATCCAAAGATATTGCAAAAAATAACAGGATTAAGTTAATTAATCCAAAAGGAGAAGTTGTTGATTTATTAGAAATTCCTAATTTTGATAAAGAATTAATATTAATAAGAAAAGCTGGAGTTAGTAGTACAAAAGAATCAGTATTAAGTGAGGAAAAAGAATTTGGTCATAGTTATTATAATGATGAACATAAAGATGAATTTTTGATTATATATATTCCTGAACCACAAAATTCAAATTCTACACAAGAAATTCCTCCAGAATTTTTGACAAAATTCGATTATTCTCTTGAAGAGAAAGATTTAATCATTACTTTTAATTCTCCTTATAGATCTTCCCTAAGTGCAAAATACTTGATAAAAAATACTTCTACAAATGAGGTTTTAGATATTCAGCTTCCAGAAGTTAAACCATTTGCAGAGCTAACATCTATAAAAATAAATATTTGTGAAAATAAATTAAATAAATTCGACTCATTAGTATTTATATTAAAAATAAACGAAGAAGAAAAATATATATATCCGCTTCCAAAAATTAATGAAAATTGTTATGTTTATAAATCAGAAGGATATGTTAAGTTCAATTGGGGCAGAAATTCTCCGTATACAATAAGGGCTATAGCACAAGAATTAAAAGTTGAAAAAGTAGTAAAAATAAGAAAAGTCAGCTTAAAAATAAGCAAAATAAATGAAAGCCCAGGAGATAAAGTTTATGTTGAAATTCAAAATTATGGAGAAGGTGAACCTGACACAGGAGAATTAATATCCAAATCAAAAGAGGTAGATGAGATTTTAATTCCTAAAAGTTTTGACTCCGCTGAATGGATGAATTTTGAGTTTGATAAAGAAATTGAATTGCTTCCTGGTTCTTACTTTTTTGTATTTAAAAGATATAATTGGGGTGAAGAAAGTTTTTATTTTTCTTTAAAGGATACCGATAGAAAAGATGATGGAAATAAATTTTGGTATTTTATAGGCTCAGAAGGAGGATGGAAGTATAATTATAGAATCATAGATAATACAAAACTAGTAGAAACTTTGGCTATAATAATTGAATAAATATGAAAAAATTTAAAATTTTGCTTATCACATTAAGCATTTTTTTATTTTCATTTAGTTATGCTATTTTAAAATTTGAAAAGAAAATTACTATTTTAAACAGAGAGAATTTTAATGAATCTTTAGAAAAAAACATTAATAAAATTTTTCCTAAAATTTGTGAAAGAAGAGTGTTTGAAATTAATCTATCAAGAAATTTAATATATTTTTTCGAGAATTGTAAGTTAAAAGAAATAATATCAATAGCCTATCAAGCACCTGAGGGGAAATGGTACCAAACCCCAACTGGTTATTTTAGGATTGGCATTAAAAAAGAAAAACATATCTCTTCTTTATTTCCTGTTTATATGAATTATGCTGTTCAAATGTACGAAGATTTTTTTATTCATGAAATTCCAATATATTTAAATGGAGCAAGAGTAACAAGTAATTTTTCTGGAGGTTGTATAAGATTGGAAACAGAAAATGCTAAAAAATTTTTTAAATTAGCTCAACCCGGTGATTTAGTTATTTCTTATAAGGAATTGAATACAAATAAATTTAAAAAATATTTTCACCCCCCTGTTGATTTAAGTCAATTTTTCATTAGGCAAAGGTTTAATAATCCTATAAGAGTTAAATGGGAAAATGCAAAAAATACAGAAAACAGAAAACATGATTATATTCAACATGCAGGAGTAGATTTAACACCTAATCCAGATGCTAAAGATTTAAATGCATATAGTATTTTCGACGGTAAAATTGTAAAAATTATTAAAAATGGAGAAGAAGATCATGGCTTAGGAAATTCTGTGATAATTGAGTTTGATAATAAATTATGTGATTTTGAAAAAGATTTATGCAAAAAATTTAACAAAATCTATGCTTTGTATGCTCATTTAGAATCTATAAACCCTGATTTAAAAGAAAATTTATTTATTAAAAAAGGAGAAATTATTGGCAAAGTAGGAGCTACCGGTTATGGCTGTAACTATTGGCGTATTGGAGATGATGGTTGCAATAAAACATCTCCTTTAGATACCCATCTTCATTTAGAAATTAAAACTTCACCTGTACTTGAATCACCACTTCCTGCCTCTTGTTTTGTTAATGGATCTTATAAAAATTGCTATGGATATACTCCTGATAATCCTGAAAACTATGGTTATATAAACCCCATAAATTTTTTATTCCAGCTTAACAAATAGTTCCGTACGGAATTAT
>JAUQPS010000024.1:16123-17665 GCA_030550205.1 bacterium | reverse complement strand
ATAATAACTCAAAAAATAAACCCAATATAAAAAGATAACCAAACTTTTTATTATGATCAAAGGCAAAGGCAACATACCATAAAGGCCATGCTTCCTTAGGATAATTTTCTGGGGGATTTTGTGGTTTCTCACTTAAATAAACTTTTAAAACTCTATTAAAAAACCAATAAAGACCTATTAAAACAACAAGCATTGTAATTTTGAAAAATCCGGTAATTACCAAATAAATTGTCAAAATATATTGTAAAGCCATTATTACTAAATTTAATATTTTCGCATTTTTCTTGCCTATTATAACTGGAAATGTTCTTATACCCTTTGACTTATCTTGCTCATATTTATCAATATGCTTACCAAATAAAACACTTGTAGCTCCAAGACTATATATAAAACTCATTAAAACAATATTTAAGTTCCATTCACCTGTAACAACATAATATCCCCCACCAATCATAAGTGGTCCCCATACTATTAGAACACTTAATTCCCCAAGTCCAACATACTTTAATGGAAATGTATAAAACAAAACGAAAAATGAACCTATTAAAAGCAACAAAAGGGCAGGAATACCTCTAAGATATACAAAATAAATTCCTATTAAGAGGGCTAAAATTCCAGTGATTAATACATATTTAAAAAATTCATCCTTTGATAACAAACCATGCTCAAGAGCATGAGGTCCATATTGCGCTCTGAAATAATTGTCCTTATCAACACCTTTTATATAATCTGTAAAATCATTTAGCATATTATTTACTGCATGTGCTAAGACTATACCTATTGTCAATAATAACCAATTTAAAAAGTCAAATTTATTATTAATATATGCAAAAATTCCAACTATAAAAGCTGGAATTAAAGTAATTACAAAAACTGCTGCCCTTGTAAGAACTAACCATTTTGATATAAAGTCAAGTTTTTCCCACTCCTCTTTTTCAATTCTTGGTATTATTTTTAGAGCTTTTATCCAAAAGGAAATGTTCATAAGTATGAAAAGTTTAAAGTGTCTGTTTTGTTTTAATACAAAATAAACTTTGATATATAAATTTCAAAATCAGTTGTATAAGGAGTAAATGATATACCTAATTTCCCCCTTGGATACTGTGCAACAATAACAGCTTTTTGAAAATCAAATATGACTTCTTGCCAATCATCTGTTAGCTCAATCTCCTTACAACCCACAAAACCTTTTCTAGAATCCGCACATATCCTAAATCTACCTTTCCCTTTTACATAAAACCTTAAATTATTCTGAGGAAAATCTCTTATATCTGAAACATAAGCAAAACCACAAATTTCATCAGGGCGAAGAAGAATATTATTAACATACTTATATGCAGATGGACAAATTCCTTTTACATGTTGAGGAATACCAAAAACAATCTCAGATGCATTTGGAGTATATGACCATTCTATATTCTCAACTTCATAATTCCTGTTTTGAGGATATCTCCATACATTTACAGGCTCCTCCTTTATCTCTCCCTTAGGACCAGTCAAAATTCGAACTTGCTCTGATTGTAAAATCACAATCCAAAGCAT
>JAUQPS010000024.1:0-16023 GCA_030550205.1 bacterium | reverse complement strand
AAAAAATGAAAGTGACGATAAGTGTAATAAAGGCAGATGTTGGAGGTTATGTAGGACATTCATCAACACATCCAAAACTTATTGAAGCTTGTGAAGAGACACTTCAAAATGCAAAGGATAGTGGAAAAATTATTGATTATTTTGTAGGAAGGGTAGGGGATGATATAAATCTTATAATGACTCACAATTATGGAGTTGATAATCCAGAAATTCATAAACTTGCTTGGGATGCATTTAAAAATGCTACAAATGTTGCAAAAGAATTGAAATTATATGGTGCTGGACAAGATTTATTGTCTGATGCATTTAGTGGAAATGTAAAGGGAATGGGTCCTGGTGTAGCAGAAATGGAAATAAATGAAAGGCCATCTGAACCAATAATAGTATTTATGGCAGATAAAACATCTCCAAGCGCTTGGAATATCCCATTATATGAAATGTTTGCAGATCCTATGAATACATCAGGACTTGTAATAGACCCATCTATGCATGAAGGATTTATATTTGAAGTTTTGGATGTAAAGGAAGGCGAAAGTTATAGAATACCTACACCAGAAGGTTTATATGACTTACTTGCTCTTATTGGAAGTGTTTCAAGATATGTTATAACAAAAGTTTTTAGAAAGAAAGATGGAGAAATTGCGGCAGTTGCTTCATCACAAAAACTATCTTTAATAGCTGGTAAATATGTTGGAAAAGATGACCCTGTAATGATTGTTAGAGCACAAAGTGGATTTCCAGCGGTCGGTGAAATTTTAGAACCATTTGCAAAACCATTCATAGTAGAAGGTTGGATGAGAGGCTCACATATGGGACCACTAATGCCTGTTGCTATGCATCAAAGCAATGTCTCAAGATTTGATGGACCACCAAGAGTTGTAGCCCTTGGATTTCAAATATCAAATGGAAAGCTTATTGGTCCAAGGGATTTATTTGATGACCCTGCATTTGATGAACCAAGAAGAATAGCTCATGAAATAGCTAACATTATGAGAAGACAAGGAATATTTGAACCTTCAAGATTGCCTGAGGAAGAACTTGAATATACAACATTACCTATGATAATCTCTAAATTAAAAGGCAAAGAAGCGAAAAAAATTGAGCATTCAGATGTAGATTGAAAGTTCCTACGCATGTTGCTATTATAATGGATGGTAATGGTCGGTGGGCGGAGGAGAGAAATCTTCCAAGAATTATAGGGCATAAAGTAGGTTCTGAATCAGTTAGGGAAATTATTAAAACTTGTGTAGAATTAAAAATAGAGTATTTAACATTATATTCATTTTCTACTGAAAATTGGCAAAGACCAAAGGAAGAAGTAGAAGGATTGATGAATTTATTGATGTTTTTATTAAAAACAGAAGTTGATGAGCTTAACAGAAATGGTGTTTGTATAAAAGCAATAGGAAAATTAGAATATCTTCCAAAGGAGGTTAAAGATGAGCTTTCAAAAGCAATAGAAAAAACGAAAGAAAATAAGAAATTAAAATTATATTTAGCATTATCTTATGGTGGAAGGCAGGAAATTATAGATGCTATAAATAAAATTTTAAGTAATGGGAAAATTAAAATTGTGAATGAAGAAATTTTTAGAAGCTTTTTATATGAGCCAAATGTTCCAGATCCTGATTTGCTTATTAGAACAGGAGGAGAATATAGAATCTCAAACTTTCTATTATGGCAAATAAGTTATACAGAACTTTATTTTACTCCTATCTTATGGCCTGATTTTAGAAGGGAAGAATTTATAAAAGCAATTGAAGATTTCTCAAAAAGGAAAAGGAAATTTGGAAGAGTTTAAAAGAAAACTTTAAAATTTTCTATATGTCTGATCCAAAGGATTTTGACCCCTTAAAAGAAATTATGAATGCGATATTAGTAAGAAGAATTTTAAATAAGCTTCTTACCTTAAAAAGACCTATAAGAATAGAAATAAAAGAAATCGAAGCTGTTGGTTTAGGTTATATTAAGTATTCAAGGAAAGTAATAAATCAAATTCCTACAAAAATTGACTTAGAGATTTTAAAAGGTTATGCACTTTATCTTGCAAATAACCAAGATGAAATGAAAAAGGAGATTGGCGATGTATAGGATAGAAAGAGATACTTTCGGAGAAATAAAAGTTCCAGAAAATGCTTATTGGGGAGCACAAACCCAAAGAGCTTTAGAAGCTTATCAAATTAGCAATTGGAGATTTCCAGAAAACTTCATCAAGGCTTTAGCATATGTTAAGTTAGCTTGTCTTGAAGTAAATTATGAGCTTGGTAAAATTCCAAATCAATATTATAACGCTATAAAGCAAGCAATAAATGAAATTATAGAAGGAAAGTTTAATGATCAATTTCCATTAGATGTCTTTCAAACAGGTTCTGCAACATCAACAAATATGAACATAAATGAAGTAATATCTACAAGAGCAAATGAAATTCTTACAAATAAAAGAAATACAAAAGAGCCTATTCATCCAAATGACCATGTAAATATGGGACAATCTACAAATGATGTAATTCCAACTGCAATGAATGTTGCAGCATATTATGAAGTAAAATATAAGCTTATACCTGCTCTTGAAAATTTATATAATGTAATTATTGAAAAGTCAAAAGAATATAAGGATGTTATTAAAACTGGTAGAACGCACCTAATGGATGCTATGCCTGTTAGTTTTGAACAAGAATTTAGTGGTTGGGCTACACAGATATTATATGCAAAAAATAGAATTGAAGGAACATTTGTTAGATTAAGAGAACTTGCAATTGGTGGAACAGCGGTTGGAACAGGAATAAATACCCATCCAGAATTTGGTAAAAGAGTTGCCCAAAAACTATCAGAGCTTTTAAATTTAGATTTTGTTGAAGCAAAAAATCATTTTGAAGCTCAATCAAGTAGAGATAGTATATTAGAGCTTTCAAGTAGTTTAAAAGTTTTGGCATCCGCTTTAATTAAAATATCAAATGATTTAAGATTGATGAATAGTGGTCCAATTGCTGGTTTTGGTGAAGTAGTATTACCTGAATTGCATCCAGGCTCTTCTATAATGCCAGGAAAAGTTAATCCTGTTGTACCAGAAGCGGTTAGAATGGTAGGAGTGCAAGTTATTGCAAATGATGTAGCAATTAGTATAAGCAATAGCTTAGGTGAATTTCAATTAAATGTAATGCTTCCACTTATTGTATATAACATATTAAATTCTATTCAAATTTTAACGAATGCTTGCAATTTGCTTGCTGAAAAATGTATAAAAGGACTTGTTGTAAATAAAGAGCATGTTCAAGAATTGCTTTATAGAAATCCAATTTTAGCAACAGTTTTAAATCCAATTATTGGTTATGATAAGGCAGCAGAAGTTGTAAAAAGAGCATTAAAAGAAAAGAGAAGTGTTAAAGAAATTGTTGTAGAAATGGGTTATTTAAGTAAGGAGGAAGCTGAGAAGGTTTTTGACCTGAATAAACTTATTAAGCCTTAATGCTATTTTTTTTAATTTTACAAGATACAACATTTTTTTATAAATCACCAACTAAGGCTATAATTTTATCCTTAACAATTCCCGCTGGAGGACAATTTTATAATGAAAAGAAAACAAAAGGATTTATAATTTCATCTATTGAAGTTTTTTCAACTTCTTTACTTGTTTATAATGCTTATCAATATCAAAAATACAAAACAGAAAATTACTATTGGGCTACTATTGGCTATTTTATAACTTTTCTTGGGATTAAAATGTTTTCTATGCTTGATGCCTATATTGATGCTAATATCATAAATGCAAAAAGGAGTCAAATTGAGCTTAAAGAAAAAATTAGGTTTTAAAAGGCTTTAAAATTTAAAAACTATGCTTTTGTTTATATTAAGTCAAGTTTTTGATTTAAGAATTGAGCAAAGTAGAGTGGAAGTTGAAATTGTAGGTCAAGGTTCTGATAAAGTAAAAGTAGATGCAAAAACTTATGGTTATGAAGAAAATGCAAAAGAATATTATAAATACAAAATAACGGAAAATACAAAATTTACAATCCCACAAACATCAAAATTAAGAATAAAAGTAATTGGAAATATAACTTGCACATATAGTGCTGTTGTTTTAAATAAGTGTGAGGGAGATTTTCCAAAAATTAAAATTTATGGTGTAATTGATAGTCTTGATATTGAATGTAAATTATGTTTAATTGAGTTTAATTTAACAGTAAATGAAGGAAGGGCTTTAATTGATAATGGAATAGTAAGAGGTGATTTTAAAGCAAATAATAATTTTAATTGGACATTTATGAATGCAAATGGTGATTTTAGAAATTATTTTGGCTCTGGAAAAATTATAAATAGAGATGGATATATTAAATTAAGAACAAATGGCTCATTAAAAGTTGTATATTCAAAAGACCTTGGAGATTTTAAAGTTTATGGGAAAAATATAAAGTGCTTTGCATGTCAAGGTGAAATGGGCTCTTCTGATAAAGTTTTATATGTAGAGCAAAGTAATGGAAGTTTTGAGGTTTCAAGATGAATTATATCTATAAGATGTATTTGGAAATTTTATCAGAAAGGGGTTATTTAGAAATAGAGGAGTTTGTTGATATTTTAAAAAATCAAATAAGTGAGTTTTTTGATATTGTATATCAAAATATTCTAGATGGTATTTATACAAAATCCCAAGAGATAAGTTTAAGCAATGAAGATATTGAACAAATTGCTCAAAGAGAATATGAAAGAATTGAGGAGTTAAAGAAAATTTTCAATCTCTAAGCTTTAAAATTTAAATCTTTCTATGGCTACAAAGAAGAAAGATTATTATGAAATTCTTGGAGTAAGTAGAAATGCTACACAAGAAGAAATTAAAGAAGCATATAGAAAATTAGTTTTAAAATATCATCCTGATAAAGTGCCACCAGAAAAGAAAAAAGAAGCAGAAGAAAAATTTAAAGAAATATCAGAAGCATATGAAGTTCTTTCAGACCCCGAAAAAAGAAAATTATACGATACTTACGGAACTGCAGACTTTTCAGATTATACTAATTATAATTTCAATGTTGAAGATTTCTTTTCAAGACATTATGAAGATTTGAGAGATGTATTTGGAGATTTCTTTTCAGATATATTTGAAAACTTTTTTGGATTTAAAACAACTAAAAAGCAATATAGAGAAAAAGGAAAAAGTATATTATATAGACTTGAACTTAGCTTAGAAGAAATAGCAAGAGGGGTAAAGAAGGAAATTGTATATAATAGATATGTAAAATGTGAGCATTGTAATGGAAAAGGTGGAAAGGAAGAAGTTTGTAGAACTTGTAATGGAAGGGGTGTTGTTTTAAGGACAAGTAGGTCATTTGGCTTTATATTTCAAAGCCAAACAATTTGTCCAGATTGTAATGGAACAGGTTATGAAATTGTTGAAAAATGTGCATTTTGCGATGGAACAGGAATAGTTAAAAAACAAGAAAAATTAACTATTGAAATTCCAGTAGGTGCAAGAAATGGACAAAGATTAGTTTATAAAAATATGGGTGATGCTGGAAAAAGAGGTGGAGATTATGGAGATTTATATATTGAAATTGTAGAAAAACCACATAAAGTGTTTAAGAGAATTAATGATGATTTAATTATGGAATTGCCAATTAAAATTTCACAAGCGGTCCTTGGCGATGAAATTGAGATTGAAGATATTCTTGGTCAAAAATTAAAAGTAAAAATTCCACAAGGTATACAATCAGAAGAAATTATTACAATTAAAAATAGAGGTATGCCAAATAGTTATGGAAAAAGAGGAGATTTAAAAATTAAAATTTCACTTCAAATTCCCAAAAATATCAACAATAAAGCAAAGAAATTATTTGAAGAACTTAAAAAACTTGGATATTAGAAATTTTTGATTTTGCCAAAATAACAACAAACTTATTTTCAATTATTTTATTTAACACTATAAAAACTAACATTCAAAATCAATTACTTAATAAACAAACCTAATTTTTAAATTATCAAATTATTTTAATGCCTTAACATTTTAGAACTATGGAAAGGGAAATTTTAAATTACTTTCAAAATGACACCCTAAGAGCAGATGTTTTTATTAAAAAATATGCTTTAAAAGATGAAAAAGGAAATCTGCTTGAAACGAGTATAGAGCAGTTTTTTAGAAGAATAGCAAAGGCAATAGCACAAGTAGAAAAGGATAAAGAATATTGGGAAGAAAAATTCTATTATATTTTGGATGATTTTAAATTTGTGCCTGGGGGGAGAATTTTATTTGGAGCTGGAAACTACATTATTCCCAAAAATACTTTATTGAATTGTTATGTTATTCCAATTAAAGAAGATACAATAGAAGGAATATATGATTGTGCAAAAGAAATGGCAAGAACATATAGTTGGGGTGGAGGAGTTGGAACAGATATTTCAATTTTAAGACCAATAAATTCACCAGTCCTAAATAGTGCAAGGTTCTCAACAGGTTCTGTATCATTTATGCATTTATTCTCTTTAACAACGGGATTAATTGGACAAGAAGGTAGAAGAGGGGCATTAATGATAACAATTGATATAAATCATCCAGATGTTGAAAGCTTTATATATGCAAAATCAAAACCAGATTTCTTTACACTTGAAGTAATTAAGCAAAATTCTTATAAATTCAATGAGGAACAACTTAAAATTATTGAAGATGTTTTAGTTAGACAGCAAGTAAAATATGCTAATATATCAATCAAAATTAGAGATAATTTTATGAAAGCAGTTGAAAATGATGATGTTTGGGAGCTTTGGTATCCAGATATTGTAAGAAATCCAAAAATATCTGAAAGTGAGATTGAAGAAATGCTAAAAAGTGGTTGTGCTATTACATTTGATAAAATTTTAAGTCCATATGATGTGAATTTATATAAGGGAGAATATATATTATTTGAATCAACAAATGGGGAAATTGTTTATAATAATAGAAAATTTGAGTTAAGAAAGAAGAGGGTTTATAAAATTGTAAAAGCAAGAGAATTATGGGATAAAATTGTAAGAAGTGTTTGGGAAAGTGCAGAACCAGGACTTATATTTTGGGATAACATTATAAAAAATCATAATGCCCAATACTTTCAACCTGTTTTATCAACTAATCCTTGTGCAGAAAAACCACTTCCTGCTTATGGAAATTGTGATTTAGGTTCTTTAAATCTTACAAAATTTGTAAAAGACGATGATTGGAATTATGAATTATTAAAAGAAGTTATACCAATTGCAGTAAGATTTTTAGATAATGTAATAGATGTTTCTGGTTATCCATTAAAGGAGCAAGAGAAAGCAAGTAAAGAAGCAAGAAGATTAGGCTTAGGAATACTTGGTTTAGCAGATGCTCTTGCAATGATGAAAATTAGATATGATTCTAATAAAGCTCTTGAAAGAGTTGAAAGTTTAATGAAATTTATAAGAGATGAAAGTTATAGAGCATCTATTGAACTTGCAAAAGAAAAAGGAGCATTTGAAAAATTTAATTTTGAAGAATGGTCTAAAAGTGAATTTGTAAAAAGATTGCCAGAAGATATAAAGGAAAATGCCAAAAAATATGGTATAAGAAATGTTGAGATATTATCAATAGCTCCAACAGGTTCAATTTCTATATTAGCAGGAAATGTTTCTTCTGGTATTGAACCTATATTTTCATTAAAATATATGCGCTATTCACTTGGAAATTTCTATTATGTTTATCATCCACTTGTTAAGGAATATCTTAAAAAGAAGGATGAAGAAATAACAGATGAAGACTTAAATAAACTTCCAGATTATTTCAGAACCGCACATCAAATAAATTGGGAATATAGAGTGAAATTACAAGGTTTAATTCAAAAATATGTAGATAGTGCAATAAGCTCAACTATAAACTTACCACATGACATAGATATTGAAACTGTTAAGAAATTGTATTTTATGGCTTGGAAAGAGGGATGCAAAGGAATTACAATTTATAGAGAAGGAAGTAGAGAAGGGGTTTTAATTACCCAAGAAGAAAAGAAACAAAAAGAAAGTATTTTAAAACCAACGAAAAAGGAAAGGCCATTTGCAGTAAGTGGTGTAACTTATAAAATTAAATATAAAGGAAGGAAATGGTATGTTACAGTTAATTCAGATGAAAAAGGTATGCCCATTGAGATATTCGCCCATAGCTCTGATATGGTGGGTCTTGAATGGAGCACCGCACTTTCTATGATGATTTCAGCAGTATTAAGAAAGCTTTCTGAAAATGATGATCCAAGATTTATTGTAGAAAACTTATTTAAAGTTAAAGAAATTCAAGGACAAGGTTATATGTATAAAGGCTTTTATATGCCTTCTGAACCAGCAGTTTTAGGACTTGCATTAAAACTATTTTTAGAAGGTGTAAAGAATGGAGAATTAGAAGCAAGGGGAGAAATTACAAGCCCAACACTTACATTTGTAGATGAAAAAGGAAATGTAATTCCAAAATTGGGTATGGAAATTCTTCAAAAAGCGGAAATTTGTCCCAATTGTTCAAATAGAACTTTAATTAAAGGAGCAGATGCAAAGGAATTTGCTGATTGTTCTGTATATTGCTTAAATTGTGGATTTTCAAAATGTGATTGAATATGAAGAATTTAATAATTTTTAAAGAAGAGAGTATAGGGGTTATAAGACTAAATAGACCAAAATTTCTAAATGCTCTAAATAGAGAACTTATGAAAGAGCTTAGTATAGCTATTGAGGAATTTGAAAATGACAAAGATATAAAAATTATAATAATTACAGGAAATGAGAGGGCTTTTGCAGCAGGAGCGGATTTGCAAGAGTTTCACAATAAAACGCCAAATGAAATGTTTGAAGGTTATAGATTTCTTGAATGGGAAAGAGTATATAAGTGTTATAAACCATTAATAGCAAGTGTTAGTGGATATGCATTAGGAGGTGGATTTGAGCTAGCTATGATATGTGATATGATAATAGCTTCTGATAGTGCCATATTTGGACAACCTGAAATAAATGTAGGACTTATGCCTGGTGCTGGTGGAACTCAAAGACTAACAAAACTTATTCAAAAACATAGAGCTATGGAATATATATTAAGTGGGAAATATATTGATGCTTGGACCGCTTATAAATGGGGAATTGTAAATAAAATTGTGCCTACTGAAATATATTTAGAAATGACTATAAAGTTTGCAAAACAATTTTTAAATAAACCTCCAATTTCTATGAATATAGCAAAAGATTGTATTAAGATGAGTTATGAAACAAATTTACAAGAAGGGCTTGAATATGAAAGAAGAATGTTTTATTATTTATTTTCAACGAAGGATGCAAATGAAGGAGTATCAGCATTCTTAGAAAAGAGAAAACCGATGTTTAAAGGTGAATGAAAATTTTTGTAGAATTTGAAGGAAAGTTTTATGAAATAGAAAAATTAAAAGATATTGATATTAAGGAAATCTCAAACAATTTATATTTGGTGATATTAAATAATAAGCCTTATCTTTTTAGTCTAAAAGATTTTCAAAATGGTAAGCTCATTGATGATGGATTAAACAAGTATTTTATAAAAATCCATCATGGATTAAGAGAAGTTAGTGTTCAACAAATCCATAGGAAAGTTGAAATTTTATCACCTATTCCAGGATTAGTAGTTGATGTTTTAGTATCTGAAAATCAAAAAGTTAAAAAGGATGAGATATTATTTATTATTGAAGCTATGAAAATGAGAAATCAAATTAAATCACCAGTAGATGGAATAGTTAAAAATATAAAAGTTCAAAAAGGTAAAAGTGTTAATATGAAGGAAGTTTTAGCTATTATAGAGACATAAAAGGGGGGAAAATATGGGAAAGTTAGCTGATGCCGCAAGGGAAGGCAGATGGGCAGAGGTAAGGGAGCTAATTATGATAATAGGAGAGGATGTGAACGATAGGGATACTGAGTTTAATACTCCACTTCATTATGCTGCCCGCCAAGGAAATTCAAAAATGGTAAAGTTTTTAGTTGAAAGGGGAGCTGATGTAAATGCTAAAAATAAAGATGGTAAAACTCCTTTACACGAAGCTGCTGCATTTCCTTTTAAGTCAGAACATTTTGAAACGGTAAAAATTTTAATTGAAAATGGAGCCGATGTAAATGCCAAGGATAAATATGGTAGAACTCCTTTACATTATGCTGCTTGGGAAGGTCGCTTAGATGTAGTAAAATTTTTAATTGAAAATAGAGCTGAAATAAATTATAAGGATAATGAAGGTAAAACTCCCTTACACTATGCTGCTTGGGAAGGCTATTTAGATGTAGTAAAATTTTTAGTTGAAAATGGCGCTGATTTAAATGTAAAAGATGATAAAGGTAAAACTCCTTTAGACTATGCCGAGGAGAAAGATTATTCAGATGTAATGGGGGTTTTAGCTGAAAAGATTGCTAAAATAATTGACAAGGGTGATGTGACTCTTATGAATAGGCTACTACCTTATGCTGCTCGAACCGAAAGATCAAATATTGTAAAGCTTCTAATTGAAAAGGGAGCCAAAGTGAATAGTAAAAATGTTTTTGGTAAAACTCCTTTACATTATGCTGCTGAAAATGGTCATCTAGAAGTAGTAAAAATTTTAGTTCAAAATAGAGCTGATGTAAATGCTAGATGTTTATTAGGAAATACTCCACTACATTACGCTGCTCTAGAAGATGATCTACAAATTGTAAAATTTTTAATCCTAAATGGTGCTGATATATACATTATAAATAAGAAAGGTCAAACTCCATATGATTTAGTAGAATATAGGGATAATAGCAAAGTAAAGGAATTTTTAAGCCAGTTTTACAAATAAGGTTTAAAATTAGCTATTAACATAGGATGGCAATATAATGGGGAAATTGGTATGGCTTGCATTTGAAGGTAAATGGGAAGAGGTAAAATACCTGATTAAAAAAGGAGAAGATGTTAATGATAAAAATGGGTATGGTGATACTCCATTAACTTATGATGTTAAAGAAGGTAATTTAGAAGTTGCAAAGTTCCTAGTTGAAAGAGGTGCTAATGTAAATACCGAAAATAAGATGAATGAAACTCCACTACATATTGCAGTTAAGGAAGATAACCTTAATATGGTAAAGTTTTTACTTGAAAATGGAGCCAAGATAAATGTTAGGAATATATTTGGAAGCACTCCTTTACATATTGCAATTAGTCGGAATAACTTAGAAATTGTAAAACTTTTATTTGAAAATGGAGCTGAAGCGAATAATGGCGATATAAAAGGAGATACTCCATTACATATAGCAACAAAAAGAAATAATTTAGATATGATAAAATTCCTAGTTGAAAGTGGTTGTAATATAAATGCAAAAAATAATGATTCTGATACTCCATTACATAATACTGCAAAGGAGGGTAATTTAAAAATTGTAAAATTCTTACTTTCAAATGGGGCTGATATAAATGCTAAAAATAAATATGGTTATACTCCATATAATTTAGCTCGCAAACATAATAGAAGTGAAGTAAGGGACTTTTTATTTATTTTGATTTATACAAAACTCTGAAAGCTTTAAAATTTCCTATATGTTTTTCCATAAAAAAGAGGCTAAAATTCCTGAAACTACCCAAAGAAGAGAAACACCAGATAATTTATGGATTAAATGTGAGAATTGTTCAGAAATTTTATATAAAAAGCACTTAGATAAAAATTTTTGGATTTGTCCAAATTGTAATTATCACTTTCGCATTAGCTCAGAACTTTATATGAATTATTTATTAGATGGTGGAAATTTCATAGAAGAATATCTCTATGATTTAGAAACAAAGGATTTTTTGAATTTTCCAGGTTATATGAGCAAAGTAAAAGAATTAAAAGAGAAATTAAAATTAAATGAATCTTCAAGAGTTGGCTATGCAAAAATTGACGGCTTTGATGTAATATTTTTTATAACCGATTTTAGATTTTTGGCAGGTTCAATGGGAGCGGTTCTTGGTGAAAAATTCTTTTATGGTGCTCAAAAAGCTATTGAAAAGAAAATTCCATATATTGCATTAACTTCATCTGGTGGAGGAGCAAGAATGCATGAAGGTATTATATCTTTAATGCAAATGGCAAAAACAACATTAGCAGTTATAGAACTAAGAAAACATTCAATTTTATACTTAAATATCTTAACAGACCCTACTATGGGAGGAGTTATGGCTTCATTTGCAGCACTTGGAGATATATTAATAGCAGAACCAGGAGCTTTATTAGGATTTGCAGGTCCAAGAGTCATTGAACAAACTATAAAACAAAAATTACCAGAAGGTTTTCAAAGAAGTGAATTTTTATTAGAAAAGGGACAATTAGATTTAGTAGTTCCAAGAAATTTATTAAAGCAAACAATTTCAAAAATTTTAAGAATTCTCTCTTAATGCATTTTCAGCAGACAAAATACCCATAATTGTTCCAAACAGAATAATAGTTATAAGAAATAAACTTGGAAATGAAAATAATTTAAAACCGAAATTTTTAAGCAAATAAATCAAACCATTTAAAAATAAAAATGTTAAAAGCGAAGGAATAAAACCATAGAATATACCCATTATTCTAAATGGTGCATAAATTCTAAAATACTCTATTCCAGAAAGCTTTAAAATTTCCATAGCAAGTTTATGATCATTTATAGCAATTTTAATAGCATAACTTGAAATAAAAATGAAAGTAAAGAAAATCAAAATAAGCACAAATATACTAACAATTATAAATATACCTGAAAGTTTTTCAAGAGCATAAATCCAATTCTTACCATAATAAACATCTTCAATTCCATCTAACATTTTAATTTTATTTGAAAGTTCATCAAGAAGCTCCCCCTTTGTCCAATGCATTTTTGGTTTTATAATATAAGCACTCGGTAATTGATTTATATCAATATCAGCAAAAACATCTCTATAATCCTTATAACTATTAAGCAATTCTTCATAAGCTTGCTTACTTGACTTATACTTAATATTCTCAATACCACTTAATGAGCTTAAAATTGTAAAAATTCTTATACTATCAGTGGAGCTTAAATTAGGTTTTAAAAATGCTTGAATTTCAATATCATTTCTTACCGCTTGAAGATATTGAAATATCTGATAAGTTATAAGTGTAGTAATTCCAAGAATTGAAAAAAGTAAAAAGTTAGAAATAATTACAAAAAGAGAGAGGTTTTTCCTTGTAAATAAAAATCTAAATGATTCAGATATTAGGAACATTTTTATTCATCTCTTCAACTTGCTTTTTCAATTTTTCTGCATAATTTTTAAGCTTTTCTTCAAGCTCTTTATATTTTATAGATAAAATCCTTATTGCTAAAATACCAGCATTATAAGAATTTCCAATAGCAACAGTAGCAACAGGAATACCTTTTGGCATTTGAACAATAGAATATAAAGAATCTACACCATTTAAATGTTTTGAGGGAATAGGAACACCAATAACAGGCAAATCAGTTAAACTCGCAGTCATACCGGGCAAATGTGCAGCTCCACCTGCCCCCGCTATTATAACTTCAATTCCCCTTTCTCTTGCAGTCTTTGCATACTCATACATTCTTTCAGGTGTTCTATGGGCAGAAATTATTTCAACTTCATACTCAACATTAAATTCTTTTAAAACTTCTATCGCTTCCTTCATATATTCAAAATCAGATATACTTCCCATTATAATTCCAACTTTCATCCTACTATTGCATTTTCAAGCTCTTTTAAAGTCTCTTTTATACTTCTATTTATAAGGGATAAATTAGTAGGATAATTAAATATAACCGCTACAAAAAACTCATTATTACCAAATGGAATAGCAATAATACCCTTATTATCTCCTCTTATGTAAATTTCTCTCATCTCATCCCATTTTGAATTTTTCAATAATCTCCAAATTCTATAAATCAAATAACTTATCCTTTCTCCTGATATTAAAACTTCATTTTCTTCCGAAGGAACAATAACAAATATATTTTCACTTAAACTTGAAACAATAACAATATCAATTCCTTCAAGAGGTTTAAGCTTTTCAATTAAAATTTTTCTAATATAATGCGGTAATTCCAATTTTGAAAATTTTAAAGCTTTAAAGCCCAAAATACCCTTTGGCAAAATGGACTTATTCCTATCCCATTTGTAGCATTTGTTTGAACTCTATAAACAGGCACCCCATCTATATAAATTGTGTATCCTACACCAGTATTATCTTTTGCTTCTATCTTTTGTTGATAACTCAACTTTCTTTGTATTGGCTTATAAATAACAACACCCTTCATATTAACAATAATTACATAAAGATCGGGATCATAAGCATCTAATATAAAGTTAAGGAATTCTACTTTTTTCAAATTTGATAGTTTATTAAATGCTTCATAACATAAGTTATTAAGCTTCCTCTGATAAACTTGGCCATTTTTAGTAGCCCAATTAAGTAATTTTTGGTTATTTAAGACCAACTTCTTTATTTCGCTTTTACTGAGTGAGCTTCTTTTTAGATATGCTTTTAATTTCTGCCACATCTCATTGTATTCTTTATTAAATTCAACGTTTAAGTATTTTTTAAGAGAACGCATACCTAAATTTTTAATTGTACCCAAGCCACTTTTAAAAATAGATTTAACTGAAAATTTAGTATATTTTTGTTTAGGATGTTTAACATTTATGTCAGAAGTTGTTTTAATTACAAGCTTTCTACCAACCCACATTACTTCTATAATTTTTCCCTTCATAGATACTTCAAAATCTAAAATTTCATCTAATTTAGGCACTAATTTACTAAGATTATTATTTTGTAACTCAAGTCTCTCTTTCCCATTAGGAAGGCGCAATATCTTTTTATATAATTCATCCAGATCCCCACTATAAGCAAAACTAATATTATATTTCTGACAAATATATCTACAAACTAGTAACTCGAAATAATCTGCCTGCGCTCTATTAGATTTTACTTTTCTTTCCTTCATAACTCACCATAAAATTAGGGGTTTAAGAAAATTATAATCCAAATCCTTGATATTTATCCTTTCCCCATCTTCAAATTCAACTTCATATTCTGTAATTTTCTTTATCCATTTACCAAGAAAATTTGAAAGCGTTTCAGCAATATCTATTTCCTTACCATCCTTTTCTTTTGAGTAAATTTCAGATAAATCTACCTTAATTTTACCATTTTCATGTTTAATATCAACATCATAAGTTATCTTTAAAAAATTTTCATATTTAAGTTTCCTTAATGTATCTTCATACTGTTCAAGTTCGTAGTATTTAAAAAATCCTCCACCTTTCCAATTTATTATTCTTGAAATCCCAGATTGCTCACCAGCCAAAACTCTTTTCATTCTTCCTAATATTCCTATTAATTTTTTACCATTTGCGTAGTAAAATTCTTGAAAGTAATTCTCCATTTCAATACCTATCCACTTCCGTCCCAATTTTTGAGCAACAGCAATCGTTGTACCACTACCCAAAAAGAAATCCAAAATTATATCCCCAGGATCAGAACTTGAAAGAATAACACGTGCCAATAATTTTTCTAACTTCTGCGTAGGAAAGCGTAAGCCCTCATTGTAGTTAATTTTAGAATATCTCAAACTATAAATATCGTTCCAAATATTTCCAACGATATTAATAAAATACTTATCTTCCATCTTATCATCACCATTAATTTCCACCTTTTTAAATATTTTTTTTAAAACAAATTTTCCATTTTCCCAAATTGGAAGAAGAACATCTTTAATTTTTGTTTTGCCACCTTCTACTGAAATTTCTGCTACCAAATTAGGATTAAAAGCAGGAAATATTCCTTCATCAAAATACTTTAAATAAGAGGGCTCAATTAATAGACTTTTGAAATATTTCAGATAATTATTTTTAAATTTTGGGTTCTTTAAACCTATAAGGTATTTAGGCTTAATACAAACTATTTTATTAAACTTGTGTTGCCCACTCTTTGTATAACAAAGAATAACCTCGGTCTGTTCAATGAATTTACTTGGTTTAATTTCTCTTTTAGTATTAAATCCTAAAAAGTTATTTATTTCTGCTGAAAAATTTTCAACACCAAAAATATC
>JAUQPS010000153.1 GCA_030550205.1 bacterium | reverse complement strand
CAATCTCCATAAGTCCTGCCTTCATAGCTTGAATACTATCACCAGACTCTGGAACTAATACTACAATAACAGTATCAGAAGCTTTCATAATATCAAGTTCAATTTGACCAACACCAACTGTTTCAATAAATATAGGGTCAAATCCAAATGCATCCATAACATCCGCTACAAATATAGTATTCTTTGCAATTCCTCCAAGACTTCCCCTGCTTGCCATACTTCTTATATATATCCCTTCATTTAAAGCATCCATCATTCTAAATCTATCTCCAAGTAATGCTCCACCAGAAAATGGAGAAGATGGATCAACTGCTATTATAGAAGGATTAAATCCTTTCTTTTTAAAATATATTGACAATTTATTTAATAATGTTGATTTACCAGCTCCTGGTGGTCCTGTAATTCCAATTCTATGCGCTTTCCCAATAAATTTATAAATTTCAGATATAATTATTTCCGTATTTATTTCATTTTCAACAAGTGTAATAATTTTTGAAAGTGCTAATCTATTTTTATTCTTAAATTTCTCAATAAGCTCATTTAGTGACATAGAATAGAAAATTTTAAAGCACTTGAAGTCTTATTCTGCTTATATAATTTCCCTCCTTACTTAAAATTGTAATTTTTATATTTTCAAATAAAAATTCATCTCCTTCTTCAATTACTTCTTGCTTTTCCATTAAAAATTCATTTAAATTCTTATTTGGCTCCCCAAGATGGACCCCTGTAAGCTCCTCAATTAATCCTAAATCTATCGGTGAATCAATAATATATACATTTTTTGAAATTTTTCTAACATTCGGAGTATATATATTAAAGATATTTCTTAAAATTTCCTTCCTTGTTACAATCCCCAAAAAATTTCCAAATTCATCATATACCATAGCAAACTCATAATTATTTTTCAAAAATTCAAATGCACTATAACTATCCATTAAAACTATTGCTTCTTTAATATAATTTGAAATTTTATCCTCTGGATGTTTATTCAATAAATCAGAAACATCAATAACACCAATAATATTATTTATTGAATTTTTATAAACTGGAAAATGTCTATAATTTGTGCTCTTAAACAATTTAATAACATCACTTACTTTACTTTCATAACTTATAATTTCAACCTCACTAGAAGGCTTTAAAAATGTCCCAATATCCGCTCTTATAAAGCTTATAATTTCTTGAATTATAAGTGATTTGTGTTCTCTCCAAAATTCCTTTTCAATCACAATTTTTAAAGGAAGTAATATATCTTTTAAGCTTACAACTTCTTGAGATATAACATATTGTGGAAAAATTTTATTTAAAATTCTAAAAATGGGGATAAACAAATAGCTTATATTCCAATAAATAAATTTTAAAAGGGAATTATAAAAAACGTGTGGATAATAAAATGCAATACTTTTTGGTAGCGTTTCACAAAAAATAAGAATAATAGCAGTAAATAAAACAACTTCAAAAATTGGTTTTAAATTTTCTTCAATTCCAAATCTGTTTAAAAAAATTGCAAAGAATATGGCTCCAAAGTTATTTGCAAGTGTATTTACAAATAAAGTTGTGCTTATAAAAGCACTATCCTTTTCAAATGTTGCATCTCTTTCAGACCTTAAATATCCTGCTTCAAATCCAGAACTAATAAATGAAATAATAAGTGCTAAAATAATTATTAAAATTTCCATAAATTTATATACTTCTCTTGTTTTTTAAACATCTCTTTTCTTTCTTCTTTTGTTTTATGATCATAACCTAAAATGTGCAACAATCCATGAAGACAATAAAATGCTATAAAATATGAAAAATCCCCCAATCTTTTAGCATAATCAGTATTCACATATATTTCTGCGATTTTTCCAAAATTAAATGATATTACATCAGTAGTTTTATCTTTTTTAAGAAATTGTTTATTTAATTTTCTCATTTTTTGGTCATTTGTTAGCAAAATATAAATTTTTTTAGGATGTTTTTTCCTTTCAAGTTTTAAGATATTTTTTAAAAATTGTTTTAAAGCTTTTTTATAACCTTTTATCTTAACACTACCAATAATTTCAATCATATGCTATCCTTGGATGATAAATACTTTCTAAAACCCTTATAAATACTTCTTCAATTTTTTCAATATCTCTTTTCTTTAAATCTGTATTTTCTAAATATCCACTTTCCCATTTATTATTCAAAATTTCTCTAACAAGCTTTTTAATGGAATCCTTATCCTTTTCCTTTAAACTTCTAACTGCTGCTTCTACTGAATCTGCAAGCATTACAATTGCTTCTTCTCTTGTTCTTGGATTTGGTCCTGGATATTGAAATAATTTTTTATCAATATCAGGATTTTTTAAAATAGCTTTTTTATAAAATGGTTCTAAAATTGATGTTCCATGATGTGTTCTTATAATATCAATAACAGCATTAGGAAGACCAAACTTTTTGGCAATTTTAACTCCTTCTATTACATGTCCTATTACAATTTTAGCACTTTCAACGGGGTCTAATTCATCATGGGGATTATAACCTGTCTGATTTTCTATAAAGTATTCAGGATTTTTAATTTTCCCAATATCATGAAAATAGGAGCCTACTTTACAAAGCAAAGCATTTGCACCAATTTCTTCCGCTGCTTCTTGGGCCAAAATTGACACATTTATAGAATGATTATAAGTTCCAGGTGCTTTATCTCTTAACATCTGAATTAAAGGATGCTCAAGGTCAGATATATCTAATAAATTAAATTTTGTTGTTAATCTTGTAGTTTTCTCTATAACTAAAAGAACAATAAATGCTAAAAATAAGGATATAATAACAGAAATAGAAATTAAGAGAATTTCCCTACTTGAAGTAATTTCATACTTTAAAATTGATTGTAATAAGATGCCAAGTGGAATAAGAAAAATTCCAAAAAGAAGAATTTCATACCTCTTTTTTATAATGTTAGATAATAAAATGGAACTCAAAGAAATGGCAAGTGTCCAAACAAAAGCGTGAAAATCCATATTAAAGTATATGCCAAGAAGTATTGATGAAGTGGTAGCATAATTTATAGAAATGTGCTTAGGAATTAAGAAGACTAAAACTATATTAAAAAACATTGAAAAATTCAATAAATATGAATAACCCGCATTTATAATAAAACTATGAATTAGTGAAAATAAAACAATAGCGGAGTTTATTATAAGATTATTTGAAATTGAAATACTTTTCCTTGATAAATTAATACTACCCCATAGGATAAACAATATAACAATCAAAAGCCCTTTAAAAATTAAATTCTTATTTTGATATATCGCTTTAATTTTCTCATAAGTTTCTTCATCAACCCTTTCTCCTTTTTTAACAATTAATTCTCCTTTATTTACTATATACTTATATTTCTCAATAGAATTTAAAGCACTCATTCTATTTTCTT
>JAUQPS010000152.1 GCA_030550205.1 bacterium | reverse complement strand
GATCGTCAAAGTGCATTAAATTATTTTTATCAAATGCAATCCATTGACCCAAATAATAAGTGGGCAAGGAAAGGGATAATGAAAATTATGAGTGGAGGTTAATGCTAAAAAAGATAGATTTTTATATTATAAAATTACAAATTTTACCTTTCTTAGGTTCAATTCTTGTAATAACAACTGTTCTTTTGCTTGATAAAATTTTTGAACTTATGGATTTGCTTATTAGAAAAGGGGTTCCTATTGATATTGTATTAAAACTATTTATATACGCTTTACCATTTATTTTATCATTATCAGTTCCTATGGCAATGTTAGTTGGAAGTTTAATAGCCTTTGGAAATATATCACAAAATTTTGAAATTATTGCTGCTAAATCTTGTGGTATTAGTTTAAAAAGATTACTTCTTGGGCCAATTATATTTGCGATTATTGTTTTTTCATTTATGGTTTGGTTTAATGATAAAGTTCTTCCAGAATCAAACCATAGATTTAAAAATTTACTAATTGATATTTATATAAAGCGACCTATTGCCCAAATAAAGGCTGGATTATTTAATGAGGTTGGAAATTACAAGCTTTATATTGGAAATAAAGAGGATAGAAGTGGCTATATTGAAGATGTTAGAATTTATGATATTTCAGATTATGGTAAAACTTTTATAACAGCAAAGTATGGATATATTAAAAGTCTTCAAGATAGCGTATTGATTTTTGATTTAAGAAATGGTCAAATACATCAATTTTTAGATGGATTTGTAGATAAATATAGAATTGTAAGTTTTGATAATTATCAAGTTATAGTAAAACTTGATATTAGTATGCAATTGAGAGAAAGAGAATTTAGAGGAGATAGAGAAATGAGCATAGCTCAATTATTAGAAGAGTATAAGAAGAAAAAGGAAGAATATGAAAAAACGAATGATAGTGAATTAAAGAAATATCAAAAAAAGAGAATGAATCAAATTATGGTAGAAATTCATAAAAAAATTTCTATGCCATTTGCTGCTATTGTTTTTGTAATTCTTTCAGCACCAATATCCTCAATGATAAAAAGAGGAGGATTTGGTCCTGCTCTTGGAATATCATTTATAATTTTTACAATTTATTATATATTTTTAATTGGGGGAGAAGAACTTGCAAAGAAAAATTTAATAAATGGAGCTCTTGCTATGTGGTTCCCAAACATATTTTTCTTTATTATTGCACTATATTTAATTAAAAGGGAGGAATACTAATGGCAAAGATGAATATGGTTCAGGCAATAAATGATGCTTTGAGAGTTATTATGAGAAATGATGATAAAGTTTTGGTTTTTGGCGAGGATGTAGCAAGGGCAGGAGGAGTTTTCTTAGTAACAGAAGGTTTAATAGATGAATTTGGGAAAGAAAGGGTTTTTGATACTCCTATTAGTGAGGCTGGAATTGTAGGAATGGCAATAGGTCTTGCTATGGGTGGATTTAAACCAATATGTGAAATACAATTTTCTGGATTTTCATATTTAGCATTCAATCAAATTATATCACATTTAAGTAGATGGCAATTTAGAAGCCATAATAGATTTAGGATGAATGTTATAATTAGAATGCCAAATGGTGGAGGCGTTAAAACACCTGAATTACACTCTGAAAGTATAGAAAGTTATTTAATGGCAACACCTGGCTTAAAAATTTTATATCCATCTAATCCTTATGATGCAAAAGGTCTTTTAATAAGTGCTATTGAAGATGGAAATCCTATAATTTTTTTAGAGCATATCAAACTATATAGATATGAGAAAGTTGAAGTTCCAGAAGGTTATTATAAGGTTCCAATTGGTAAAGCAAATATCATAAAAGAGGGAAAAGATATTTCAATTATTACATATGGATGGGGTGTAGTTTTGGCAAAAGAAGTTTTAAAAATTACAAATTATGATATTGAAATTATAGATTTAAGAACATTAAGTCCTATTGATGATGAAACAATTTTTGAAAGTGTTAAAAAAACAGGAAGAGTTATTATAATCTCTGAAACTCATAAAACAATGTCAGTAGCAAGTGAAATATCTTCAAGAATAAGTGAAAATTTAATAGAATACTTATATGCTCCAATTCTAAAAGTTTGTTCCTTAGATATACCATATCCACCATCTATACTTGAAGAGGAATATTTACCAAGTCTTGAAAAGTTAATTGAAGCAATAGAATATGTTATGAAATTCTAATGGAAAGATATTTTATAATTTCCATAGATACGGAATGCGATAAGGATAAACATTGGAGAATAATAAAACCTTTAAGCTTTATTGGAGTTTATGAAGGTGTTGAAATACTTGAAAAAATTTTTGAAAAGTATAATATAAAAGCGGTATATCTTTTAAGTCCAGAAGTTATAAAGGATGAGAAATCAGTTTTAATTTTTAGAGACTTAATAAAAAAAGGAGTAGAACTTGGGACACATCTACATGGTGAATTTATAGAACCTTATGAGAAAAAAAATATAGAATTTGCAAATGATTATAACTTTAATTATAGCGATGAAGTGGAATTTGAAAAATTAAAAAATTTAACAAATTTATTTATTGAGAAATTTTCCTTTAATCCTATAAGTTACAGAGCTGGCAGATTTTCAATAAGTCAAAGAACTTATAAATTTTTAAAAGTTTTAAATTATAGAGTAGATAGTTCAGTTGTTCCATTTTCAAAAATTTCTGATGTTGACCATACAGATAAACCAGATTATCCCTATTTTGTAAATGATATTCTTGAAGTTCCAATAACTGTTTATTCAAGAAATCCAAAACTTTATAAATTTTTTAGAAATTCAAAGCTTTACAATTTAAGGCGAATTAGAAAAATTTTTAATAAATTTTTTGGAAATATATGGATAAGACCTTCAAATTTTAGCTTTGAAGAGATGAAATTTGCAATTGAAAAATACGAGAAAAAATATAAAAACAAAAAAATTTTTATAAATGTTATGTTTCATAATGTTGAAGTAATAGAGAATTTAAGTCCTTATGATAGCAAATTTTTAATAAACAATTTAAAAGCTTTGTTAAATTATTTAAATTCCAAAGGTTATAAAAATTTAAGATTTGTGGATGTTTATAAGATTTTTTCCAACATTATGTAAAATTTAAAAAACTTTCCTGAAAACATTGATTTTACTATAATTTTAAAAGCTTGATTTTTTCTCTTATTATAAATTAAACTTTTGGTAAGGAGGTGCGATATGATAAACTTAAACTTAATCATATCTTTTCTTTCAGGCGAGAACGTTTATGATCCCTCTATTGTAAAAGAATGGCTCAATTCCTATCCCTATCTCTATAAAGGTTTCACACCAAATAAAGGTCAGCTTGCTACTATGGATGGAAAGATAGCTGAAAATGTTATATTCTATTCAAGGAATGGAAATAT
>JAUQPS010000151.1 GCA_030550205.1 bacterium | reverse complement strand
TCCACCACCAAGAGAAACAAAATTATCAGAGAATTTAGGGTAACCCATATTTTCTAATCTCGCATTTAGGCTTTTTATATCTATGATGTTAGTTCCAATCATGAAATAACCTTCGCCTCCTGCTAGCAATAAAAGGATTATTAAGCTTTAAAATTATAGGCCTATGGATAAGAACTTCAAATTCTTGGAGAAACGCTTTGATTGGAAGAAATTAAATGAAGCGGGATTTGATAAATATGAAGCGGTTCTCATAGGTTCAAAATATGCAAGATATTTATTTGAGAAAGCAAAGGAGCAAAATTTAAAATTACCTACAAAACCAATTTTTATTGCTATGGATTTACTCCTAAAAAAGAAAATTCAATATAAGAAGTGAAAATAATTCTTGGAATTACAGGTAGTATTGCAAGTTATAAGGGGCTTTTACTTTCAAGAGAGCTTTTTAAAAGGGGAATAAAGCAAAAAGTTATTTTAACACATTCTGCACTTAAATTTATAAGACCATTATCATTTAAAGCCATTACAGATGCAGAAGTTTATACTCCAAAACACTTTTTTAAATCAAATTTACATATTGAAATAGCAAGATGGGGGGATATTTTATTAGTTTCACCTGCAAGTGCTAATTTTATTTCAAAATTTGCAAATGGCATAGCTGATAATTTATTATTAGCAATAGCAATATCATTTAAAGGAAGAATTATATTGGCTCCTGCAATGCATGATGAAATGTGGAAAAATACATTTATTAAAGAAAATGTTGAAAAATTGAGAAGAAATGGTATAGAGATTTTAAATCCTGTATATGGTCAATTAGCAAGTGGAGAATTAGGAGAGGGAAGAATGGTTGAAGTAGAAGATATTTTAAATTATTTATTTTCAAAGAAGAAAAATGTATTATTAGTTTATGGAAGAACAGAAGAGAAAATTGATGATGTGAGAGTAATTACAAATAGGTCAAGTGGAAGAATGGGTTATTTAATTCATAAGGCACTTGAAAGCAATGGAATAAATCATGATATTATTGTTTGTGGAAGTGTTGATTTTTTGCCAGATAAAAATTTTATAAAAGTTTATAATACACAAGAGCTTTTGGAAACATTAAAGAAAAATATTAAAAATTATGATGTTTTAATAATGCCCGTTGCAATTTCAGATTTTATAAGCGATAAAATAGAGGGGAAATTACATAGAAAATATGGAAATGTTAAAATCACTCTTAAACCAAACATAGATGTATTAAAAGAAATTTCAAAATTAAAAGAAAATAAAATTTTCATAGGCTTTGCCCTTGAAGATGAAAGCAAAATTGAAGAAAATACAAAAGAAAAATTAAAAGAAAAAAATTTAGATTTTATTGTAGCAAATACCTTAGAGAGTATGAATAGTGAAAACATAACGGGCTTTATAATGGATAAAAATTTAAATAAAGTTTTTGAATTTAAAAATTTAGATAAGTTTGAAGTTGCAAAGAAAATAGTTGAATTAATAAATAAATAGGGGCAAGCGCCCCTTAGTTTTTGATAAATTTATAAGTCAGCTGTTTATTATCTTTGCTATATGCTTTTAATATGTATATCCCAGGTTTTAAGGATTTAAGGTTAATTTCTATGTTGTTAGTTTTGAAAATGTTTGAATAAATTAATTTGCCATCAAGGGAATATATTTTAATAATAATTGGATTTTGATAAGATAAGGAACTTAAATTACTGAAATTTAAAATTATTTTATCTTTAACAACTCTAAGTGGAATCTCTTCTTCACTACGAATATAAGCAAGACCAAATTTGGATATAAAAGCATCACCAGGGCCCGGATATGGACTACAATTATTACATATCTCTTGAAAATAAGCACCATTACCAGGATTTTTAATTGGAAAATTAGGTGATTCCGTTTTTCCTACTACAAATACATTACCATAAGCATCCGCTTTAATGGAATTTCCAATATCAAAATATATCCCACCAAAATACGTAGCCCATTTCCTAACTCCTGAGTTGGTAAATTTTAAAATGTAAGAATCATAATTATATAGACATGGTATCATAACATCTTGAAAATAACTAAATTTATAGGCTTGTAAAGGAAAATCACATGACCAAGTCTTCCCAGTTACAAATATACTACCCTCTCTATTATCTATGGTTATAGAAAAACCATAATCCCAACTACTCCCCCCATAATACGTAGCCCATAACCTTTGACCTGAATTAGAAAATTTTAAAATAAATATATCTTCAAAATATTTATTTCCATTATAATTACAATCCCCATCAGTTCCACAAGTGCTATCATAATAAGCTCCTCCACCAGGATTATAAGTTGGAAAATCATTTGAAAAAGTCCTACCAGATATAAATATATTTCCCTAGGCATCACTTACCATAGAAAGACCCCATTCCTCTCTACTTCCCCCATAATAAGTAGCCCACAACCTCTGACCCAAACTATTAAACTTTACAATAAAAACATCATAATAATAATATGTTCCACTATAATCACATCCACACGTGCTATCAAAATAAGCACCTCCACCAGGATTATATAGCGGAAAATCAATTGAATTTGTCTTCCCTGTCAAAAATATATTACTATTTATATCAATTGTAATAGAAATACCATCATCAATCCTACTTCCTCCATAACACGTAGCCCACTTTAATGTCCCCAAATTATCAAATCTTAAAATATAAGCACTAGAAATAGTATCATTACATACTTGATAATATGCACCACCGCCAGGATCATATGTTGGAAAATCATCTGAACCTGTTGTTCCTGTTATAAATATATCTCCACTTTTATAATCACTTACAATTGAAGAGACAAAATCATGCCTTTTTCCTCCATAACACGTAGACCATAGTCTAACTCCCCAATTATTAAATTTTAAAATGAAAATATCCCAATTAAATGTCAATATACACTTTTGGATGTAAGGATCACCAACATGCTTATATAAAGGAAAATCAGGAGAAAATGTTTCTCCAACTACAAAAACATTACCTTGTGCATCTGTCGTAATAGACTCGCCAACATCATGACCACTTCCACCATAATATGTAGCCCATAATCTTAGCCCTAAATTATTGAATTTTAAAATAAAAGCATCAAGTCCATTATTATTACAATTTCCATCAGTTCCACAAGTCCCATCAAAATAAGCACCCCAACCAAAATTTAATAGTGGAAAATCAATTGAAATTGTATTTCCTGTTATAAATATATTACCATAATTATCTATTGTAATAGAAGATGCAATATCATTTCCGCTTCCTCCATAATAAGTGCTCCATAAAAGAGCATAGCGAGCATAAGGGTCTATTAAAAGTGGTTTATCTTTATCAAAACTCTTAACATCAAAAGTTATTAAATTATTATCTATAAGCTTATAACTCACTTCTACTATATTATTTCCTTGATACCCTATTAAATTCCCGTCCTTTATCTTCCCAATTGGTGTTGATAAAATTATTGA
>JAUQPS010000150.1 GCA_030550205.1 bacterium | reverse complement strand
AATTTAAGGACTTTTTAACAGTTAAAGTATAAAAATAAAAAATGAACTTTAAAAGAAAAAAATTTGAAGAAAAATTAATAAAAAGAATATTTTTTTTATTTGCTTTTCTTTCAGTAATAACAACTTTTGGAATCATATTTATACTTATTTTTGAGACAATTTCTTTTTTCAAAGAAGTATCAATAATTAGATTTTTTACAGAAAGGGAATGGACTCCACTTTTTGCTATTAAAAAATTTGGAATCTGGCCTTTGCTCTCAGGTACATTTTTAACCTCCTTTATAGCTCTTTTAATAGCTTTCCCTATGGGAATTTTTATTTCAATACTTATAAGTGAATATTTACATCCTAAATTGAAAGGAATTATTAAGCCACTTCTTGAAATTCTTGCAGGAATCCCGACAGTTGTTTATGGATACTTTGCTCTTTTATATGTTACCCCCCTTTTAAAAAAGATAATACCTCAAATTTCTGGTTTTAATTCCCTTTCACCAGGGATAGTTCTTGGTATAATGATAATACCAACTATTGCATCAATGAGTGAAGATGCTTTTTCCCTTGTTCCGATGAGTTTAAGAGAAGCTTCCTATGCTTTGGGTGCCTCTAAGCTGGAAACAAGTTTGAAGGTTATTTTACCTGCTGCATCTTCTGGAGTTATATCTTCAGTTATTCTTGGCTTTTCAAGGGCAATTGGTGAAACCATGATAGTAACAATTGCGGCTGGACAGAGACCTATTTTAACACTCAATCCTCTTGTTCCAATTGAGACGATTACTGCTTATATTGTTCAAGTTTCACTTGGTGATACACCAGCAGGTTCATTGGAGTATAGAACAATCTTTGCTGTTGGTATGGTATTATTTGTAATCACATTAATATTTAATATTTTGAGTCATAATTTAAGAATGAAATTTATAAAATCTTTCAGAATATGAATGATTTAAAAAAATTAATATTACAAAAAAAGTTTAATGAAAAAATCTTTATATTAATTTCTATTTTATTTTTATCCTTTGCACTTTTAACTCTCATTCTTTTACTTACAGATATTTTTATAGATGGTTTCCCGGTTTTAAGTCTTAAATTTCTTTTAAGTTATCCGTCAAGGAAACCTGAAGAAGCAGGTATTTTATCACCTCTTGTAGGTTCACTATATGTTATGGCAGTTATGATAATTTTTATTGTTCCTGTTGGAATAGGAGCAGCTATTTATCTTGAAGAATTTGCTCCAAAAAACTTTTTAACAAATCTAATTGAAATTAATATAGCGAATCTTGCTGGTGTTCCATCAATTATCTATGGACTTCTTGGACTTGAAATCTTTGTTAGATTTTTTAAACTTGGTAGGTCTATCTTAGCTGGTTCTTTAACCCTTTCTCTTCTTGTTTTACCGATAGTAATAATGGCTACAAGAGAATCAATAAGACTTGTGCCATCTTCTATAAGGGAAGCAAGTTTAGCTCTTGGTGCAACTAAATGGCAGACAATTAAAAATCAGGTTTTGCCTCTTGCAATGCCTGGAATTTTAACAGGAATTATTCTTGCTGTTTCAAGAGCAATTGGTGAAACAGCACCTCTTATAACAATTGGAGCCTTGACATACATTGCCTTTTTGCCGACAACTCCTCTTTCACCCTTTACAGTTTTACCCATTCAAATATTTAACTGGGTTTCAAGACCTCAGAAAGCTTTTCATCATAATGCAGCAGGTGCAATTATAGTTTTACTTTTTTTAACTTTTTTGTTAAACTTAACGAGCATAATTTTAAGAAATTATTATAGAAAAAAATATAAGTTATAAAATGATAGTTTTAAAAACAGAAAATTTAACGGTTTCTTTTGGTGATAGAATTGTTCTAAAAAATATCAATCTTGAAATAAAGAAGAATAAAATAACAGCAATAATGGGTCCTTCAGGATGTGGAAAAACGACCCTTTTAAGGTGTTTTAATAGAATGAACGATTTAATTGATGGTTTTGTATTAAAAGGTAAAGTTTTGTTTAAGGGTTTAAATATTTATGATAATGGGGTTGAACCTTCAGAAATAAGAACAAAAATTGGAATGGTCTTTCAAAAGCCGAATCCTTTTCCAAAATCAATTTATGAAAATGTTGCTTATGGCCCAAAGATTTTAGGAATAAGGGACAAATCGAAACTTGACTTTATTGTGGAAGAGTCATTGAAAAAAGCATATTTATGGGACGAAGTTAAGGATAAATTAAAGGAAAATGCTTTAAATCTCTCAGGTGGACAGCAGCAGAGATTATGTATTGCAAGGGCACTTGCTGTGAATCCTGAGGTTTTGCTTCTTGATGAACCGACTTCAGCTCTTGACCCTGTTGCTGCAAATAAAATAGAGGAATTACTTGAGGAGTTAAAAAAATTTTTAACAATTGTAATTGTGACTCATAACCCATCTCAGGCTTCAAGAATTTCAGATTACACTGCTTTTCTTTATATTGGTGAATTAATAGAATTTAATGAAACAGATAAAATTTTCACAGTTCCAAAACATCCAAAAACTCAGGAGTATTTAAGTGGAAAGTTTGGATAAAAGAAGGAGGTAATTTAAAATGTTTGAACAGAAATTAGAAGAACTAAAAAAAGAAATAATAAATTATGCTTTCCTTGTAGAAAAAATGATAGAAAAAAGTATAACAGGTTTGCTTGAAAAGAGGGAGGAACTTTTAAAAGAGGTAATAGAAAAGGATGAAATCTCTGCCAATGAACTTGAAATTAAAATAGATGAACTTGTTGTCACAATAATTGCAAAATATGAACCTAAGGGAAAAGATTTAAGAATGGTATTAATGATTTTAAAAATAAATAATGATCTTGAAAGAATGGCTGACCATGCTGTTAATATATGTGAAAGTGCTCTTTTTCTTATAGAAAGACCTCAGGTAAAACCCTATATTGACTTACCTAAAATAGCAAAAGAATCCATAACTATGCTTAAAGATAGCGTAGATTCTTTTATTGAGGAAAATCCAAAAAAAGCTAAAAGTGTATGTGAGAGGGATTATATAGTTGATGACCTTAATAAAAAAATTTTTGGAGAACTTATAGATTATATGACCAAAGACCCTTCCACAGTGGAAAGGGGAATCCATATAATAAGAATTTCAAATAATATAGAAAGAATAGCAGACCTTTCAACAAATATAAGTGAAGATGTAATCTTTATGGTTGAAGGGAAAGTTATAAAACACCATAAGGAAGAATAAGTTGAAAATTTTTAAAGGAAGTCTTATAATAAAAATATATAAATACAAATAATTGTGGGGTCCGAATCCCCTTTTAAAAATAAGGAGTAATTTAATGAAGAAGCTCTTATACATACTACCAATAGCAGGACTTTTATTTATATCCTGCCAGGTCCCTGAAAATATAAAGGCACTACCTGATAAGGTGAGTGCTCTGGAAACAAAAGTTCAGGAACTTGAGAGTAAAGTTTCTGATCTTGAATCAAGAGTTAATGAATTAAAGACAATGG
>JAUQPS010000023.1 GCA_030550205.1 bacterium | reverse complement strand
CCAAATGATAAAATAATTTATATATTTGAAAATACAAGTGGAAATGTTTTAGATAATCAAAACATTATATTTAATAAAATTACACCATTTGGTGTTCCAAATAGAAGCTATTTTGGACTTGGTGTAGGAGATGTTGATGGAGATGCAGATCCTGATTTGGTAGTAAGAGCGGGAACTGGTAGTGGTCCAGAAGGTTTATATTGGTATTCTACGGAATTACTTTATGTAGATAGAGGAATTTTAATTTCAAATATTGTAGATATTAATGGTCAAAATCAAACCTGGAAACTTTTGAGAATAGAAGTTTTAGGTTTTGATCCTGCAAATTGTAGCCAAGTTATTCCAAATGCTCAATTTTATTATAGATATACATCAAGTCCAAATTATCAAGATATATATAATCAAAACTGGATAGGACCAATTACAACATTTCCTTATACTCCAAATCCAAATCAAATGGTTAAATTTATTCAATATATGATTATTATGAATAGTTTAAATAACAATGAAAAAACGCCAGTTGTAGATGAAGTTAGATTTATATTTGATACTACAATAACCCCTATAAGTTCCCCAGAAGTAAGAAATGATTACTTTTATAAAGATGGAAACAAAATAAAGTTTTTAAAATCAGGAGAATTAAAAATTATTAAAGCTGATGGTTCAATTTATAATAAAATGCTTATAAGTGAGGGGTATGAATTAAAGCTAAATAAAGGTATTTATATAATTGAGTTTAGAGACAAAGAGGGAAAAATATATAAAGATAAGTTAATTTTTAGATAATATATTATTCAACTTTAAAATTTAAACTATGCTCTTTCTTATCTTAACACAAGCAGATAGTTTGAAATATGGAGATAGTTTGAATTTAAACCTTATATCGCGTTGGAAATCAAACAAACCTATTGTTGGAATTGAAGTAAAGGACAATTATGCTTATTTAAGCTCTTTAAGAAGTATATATATAATTGATTTTTCAGATGTAAAACAGCTTGGAGTAGCACCTGAGATTAAACTTGATTGTATGCCTATTGGTCTTAAAGTAAAAGGAAATTATTTATATACTGCATGTGGAAGATCTGGACTTGTTATTATAGATATTACAGACCCTTATACCGCCCAGCTTGTTTCTCAAACGCCATCAAAAGATTCTGCTTTATATTTAGATATTAAGGGAAATTATTTATTTATGGCAGATGCCCAAGCTGGGATAACAGTTTTTGATATCTCAAATCCAAAACAACCTAAAATTGTAAGTTCTTTTAAGACATTAGGATTTGCAAGAGGAATTCATATAGTTGGAAATTATGCTTATGTTGCGGATGGACCAGGAGGACTTGTAATTTTAGATATTTCAAACATAAATAACATAAAATTAGTAGGTTCATATTCAATTGGAGATACTACTTTTGCAATAACTGTTAGATATTATAATAATAGAGCATATGTAGGATTTGCAAAGCACGGTTTATATGTATTTGATGTTAGCAATCCAAAGGATATTAAGCCAATTATAAGATACATAGGACTTGGTGAAGCACTTGGACTTTTTTTAAGAGGGAATTATTTATATTTAGCAGCGGGAAAAGGTGGTGTAAGAATTTTTGATTTAGATAGAGTTGAAAATGAATTTAAACTTGGAAGAAAAACAATAGTAGAGGGGGAAGTTGCAAGATATAGAGCTCCTGAATATGCAGGGGATGTTTTGTTTGATATTGTTGTTTATAATAAATACATACTTACCGCTTCAAGAAATGGCTTAATAATTTATGGTAACGCATATTGATTTTTTAAAAAATTTCAATAACTATAAAGATAAAAACATTTTTATATTATTAGGACCAGAAGATTATCCATTAAATTCAATTTTAGAAAAATTTGAGAATTATGAAAAGAAAACATTTTTTGGTGATGAAACAAACATTGAAGAAATTTTAAGTTTTTTAAAATCAGGTGAAATTTTTAATTCAAAGAAAAAGCTTGCACTTGTTAGAAATTTTGATGAAATGAAGAATTGGAAAAAACTTTTAAAAGAAAATGAAAATAAAATAATTTTATATTCAAGTTTGGATTTTTATGAAGATAATCCCAAAAAGCTTGAAAGTGAAGCAAATGAATTTATAAGAAAAAATATATCAAATCCAGAAAATTATGTAATAGTTTTAATGCGATATTTAAATCCAGATGAAAAAAGAAAATGGCTAAAACAAAAGCTCAATAAATTAAACTTAAATTTAAGTGCTGAACAATTTGAAATTCTATTTCAATCATTACCACCAAGTTTAAATAGTGCAACAAATGAAATTGAAAAAATTTATTTAAGTGGATTAGAAAACTTTGAACTTATTATTACAAAAAATGAAAATGTAGAAATTTTTGAATTTTTAAATTATCTTCAAAAAGGTGATATATTATCATCTATAAAGCTTATTGAAAACTCCAAAAAGTATATAGAAATTAATGCATATATTTTAAGAACATTGTTAAATTTGCTATATGCTAAATTAAATTTGGATGAATTTATAAAGCCATCGTTTATGACAAATAAATTTAAGAAAATATCCCAAAGTTTTGAAAAATCAGACATTTTAAATTTAATACACTTATCACTTAAAACTGATAGAGCATATAAGACATTTCATAGAGATAGTTTAGCTATTTTGAAATTATTATATTATATATTTCAGAAGGCTCATTAACTACAAAATCCGCATTACAATTTTCACCAAATCCCCATTTCACAAATATACTTTTAACATTAGAAATTCTTGCAGTCTCAACATCATAACAACTATCACCAATTATATAAACATTTTCTCTACTTATGTTATATTTTTCAATTAAATAATCAATTGGCTTTCTATCAGGCTTTTTAAAGCCATCATCAATTGTAATAATTTCATCAAACATATTATAAATATCAAATCTCCTTAAAATTTCAATTATAAAAAATTTAGACTTATTGCTATAAATAACTAATTTGCAATTTAACTCCTCCTTAATTTTCTTTAATGTTTCAATTACATTTGTATAAACAACAAGTCCTTCAAACATATATTTTCTATAAATTTCATTAAATTCTTCAATCAATTCACTTTTAAAGTCTTCTTTAAAAATTTCTCTTAATGTTGCTTCAATACCTCCCCCAACAATTTTTTTAACTTGTTCTCTACTTAAAGGCTCTTTATTTTGTTTTTTTAACAATTCATTTATGGCTTGTGTAAGACCAATAGATGTATCAAATAATGTTCCATCAAAATCAAAAATAAGAAGTTTCATAATGCGGGAGGTGGGACTTGAACCCACACCCTTTTCAGGACCAGATCCTAAATCTGGCGCGTCTGCCAATTCCGCCACTCCCGCAGAACTAAATTTTAAAGCTTTAAAATTTTAAAGTATGGTATATATCGTTTCAGCAGTTAGAACTCCTATTGGAAAGTATGGTGGGGCATTAAAAGATGTAAGGCCAGATGACCTTTGTGCGCTTGTTATAAAAGAAGTAGTTAAAAGAATAAATTTAGAGCCTGAATTAATAGATGATGTTTATATTGGTTGTGCTAATCAAGCAGGTGAGGATAATAGAAATGTTGCAAGGATGGCAGTTTTATTAGCAGGATTTCCTTATACTATTCCCGCTTGCACAGTTAATAGGCTTTGTGGTTCTGGTCTTGAAGCAGTAAATATAGGTTTTAAAAGTATTATATCAGGAGAGGCAGATATTATAGTAGCTGGTGGAGTTGAAAGCATGACAAGGGCTCCATATGTAATGCCAAAGCCTGATCAAGCATTTAAAAGAGGTAATTTTGAAGTTTACGATACTTCACTTGGTTGGCGTTTTATAAATCCTAAATTTCCATATTATCCATATTCTATGGGAGAAACTGCTGAAAATTTGGCAAGCCTTTATAAAATATCAAGAGAAGAGCAAGACTTATTTGCTTATAAAAGTCACATGAAGGCAATAAAAGCAATAGATGAGGGAAAATTTAAAGAAGAAATTGTTCCAGTTTTATTACCAGATGGAAAATTATTTGAAGTTGATGAAGGTCCAAGAAGAGATACAAGCCTTGAAAAATTATCAAAATTAAAACCCGCTTTTAGAGAAAATGGCACTGTAACTGCTGGAAATTCCTCATCATTAAATGATGGGGCTTGTGCTATGGTTTTAGTGTCAGAAAGAAAATTAAAGGAGTTAAATTTAAAACCGTTAGCAAGAATTATTGGGACAAGTGTAGTGGGAGTAAATCCAGATATTATGGGTATAGGTCCCGTTTATGCTATAAGGAAATTATTAAAGAGATTTAATTTAAAGCTTGAAGATATAAAATTATTTGAAATAAATGAAGCATTTGCAGCTCAGATATTAGCAGTTTTAAGAGAAATTCCAATAGAAGAAGAAAAATTAAATGTAAATGGTGGGGCTATTGCTCTTGGTCATCCCTTAGGATGCTCAGGAGCAAGAATTTTAACTACTCTTATATATGAGCTTAGAAGAAGAGGGGGAGGACTTGGAATAGCAAGTTTATGCATTGGTGTAGGTCAAGGCATTGCAACACTTGTGGAAGTTTTTAGTTAAATGAAAATTGGCATTCTTGGAGGAGGACAACTTGGATTTATGACAATTTTAAGAGGAACCTATATGGGGCTTGAATTTAATGTATTAGATAAAAGTTTTGATATTTCTGCAAGTAAAACAGGAGCTAAAATATTTACATTTGAGAATTATAAACAATTTTATAATGAAAGTGATATTATAACATTTGAATTTGAACATATTCCATTAGAAATTGTAGAATATGTAAAAGATAAATTAAGACCATCATTTGAAGTATTTTATTTAAAGCAAGAAAGAATTAGAGAAAAGGATTTTTTAAAGAAGAATAATTTTCCTGTTGCAAAATTTTATAAGGCAGATAATGGAAATCAAGCTATTGAAATTATTAAAGAGAATAATTTTATTCCTTGTGTTATAAAAACTTCAAGACTTGGATATGATGGAAAGGGACAATTTTATATTAAAAGTTTTGAAGATTTAAAGGAAGTTGAAAATTTAAATGAAAAATTAATAATTGAAGAGTTTATAGATTTTCAAATGGAAATTTCTACTATTGTAGCAAGAAATGAAAAAGATATTAAGGTATTTCCAATATCTGAAAATTTTCATAAGGATGGAATTTTAATTTACAATATAACTCCTGCAAATATATCAGAAAAATTAAAAAGGAAAGTTGAAGAAATTGCTATAGAGCTTTCAAAAGCTATGAATTTAATTGGAATTTTAGCAATTGAATTTTTTGTATATAATGATGATGTTTTAATAAATGAGATTGCACCAAGACCCCATAATACTGGACATTGGACACTTGATGGATGTATAACTTCTCAATTTGAACAATTTTTAAGAGCAATTTTAAATATACCACTTGGAGAAACACAGCTTATAAAACCAACTTTAATGATTAACTTAATAGATATTCAAAAACCAAAACTTGAAGAAATTTTAAAAATTAAGAATGCTTATTTTTATTGGTATTTTAAAGAAAGAAAAACAAGAAGGAAAATGGGACATATAAATATATTGCTTGATAACATTGAAGAGTATAAGGAAATTATAAATTGCTTTAAAATTTTCAGATGAATTATCAATTACTTAAAAAGTTAAGTGAAGCATTTGGACCATCAGGTTTTGAAGATGAGGTAAAGGATATAATAAAATATGAACTTAAAGGATTGGAATTTTTTGAAGATAACTATGGAAATTTGATATTTTACAAATCTGGAAAAAACAATTCAAAGAAAATTTTGATTGAAGCTCATATTGATGAAATTGGATTTATGGTATATGCTAAAAATAATGGATATATTAAATTAGCACCACTTGGGGGCTGGGATGCAAGAATTTTACTTTCTCATCTTGTAAAAATAAAAACAAATTATGGTTTTGTATATGGCGTATTTTCAACTGTTCCACCCCATCTTGGAAAATCAAACTTTGAAATAAATGAAGTTGAAAAACTTATAGTAGATGTTGGAGATAATTATGATAAAGTTGAAATTGGAGATGTTGGAGTTATAGATTATGGTTTTAGAGAAATTTCTGATAATATTATCATAGGTAAGGCTTTTGATAATAGAGTTGGAACATATATATTAATAGAGCTTGCAAAAAATGTAAATAATTATTATGATACATATTTTGTATTTTGTGTAGAAGAAGAAGTTGGACTTAGGGGGGCAAGAGCATTAATAGAGCATTTAAATTTTGATATTGCTATTATCATTGAGACAACAAGTGGAGAAAGTCCTTATTTATCAAAGGAAGAGCAATCATCTTACATTTCAAAGGGACCAGTTATTACATTAGCAGATAAAAGTGTTATTGTAAAACCAAGCTTATTAAAAGAAATTCTTTCATCATTTAAAAAGTATGATATTCCTTACCAGATAAAAAGACCTTTAATAAGCTCTACTGATGCAGGTATGTTAAATACAAAAGCACCAAGTATTATAATTTCTGTTCCCGCTCGTTATATTCATACTCCTATTCAAATGGCTCATAAAAATGATATTAAATTAACATATGAATTTTTAAAGAAATTTTTAGAAAATGCTTGATATATTAATAATATCACCACATCCAGATGATGCAGAAATGGGAATGGGAGGAAGTATATTTGCATTTAAAGATAAAAATTTAAAAGTAGGAATATTAAATTTAACAAATGGAGAACCTACCCCCTATGGTAGTGTAGAAAAAAGATTAAAAGAAGCAGAAAATTCAGCAAAATTTTTAAATGTTGATTATATGGAAATTTTGAATTTTCCAAATAGATTTTTGATGGATAGTATAGAAGTAAGAATTGAAGTAGCTAAAAGAATTAGAAAATTAAAACCAACAATTTTATTTATTCCATATCATTTAGATGCACATCCAGACCATATTTCTGCAAGTAATATAGGTTTAGCAAGTAGGTTTTATGCTAAACTAACAAAGGTTGATTGGGAAGGTGAGCCACATTATCCAAAGCGTATTATATACTATTTTTCAAATCATTTAAAATTTCAATATCCTATTAGTTTCACAATAGATATTAGTAATTACATAGAGAAAAAACTTAAACTTATTGAAATTTATGAAAGCCAATTTTTACATAGAATTGAACAAGTTAAGGAAATCATAAAATTGAAGGCAAGATATTATGGACATTTAAGTAATGTTGAATATGCGGAGCCATTTTTTAGTTATGAGATTATATCTTTAAAGGAGTTTAATTCTTTATTATGAGAATTTGTGTTCTTTGTGGAGGATGGTCAAGTGAAAGGGAAGTTTCTTTAAGAAGTGGAAATGGTGTTTATAATGCTTTGAAGAAATTAGGATATGATGCTTATTTAGTAGATATGAATAAGAATTTTGAAAGTCAAATTGAAAATTTTGATGTAATTTATATTATGCTACATGGAAGACCTGGTGAGGATGGAACAATTCAAAGTTATTTAGAATTAAAAAATAAAAAATATACAGGAAGTGGTCCTTTTGCTTCATTTATAGGAATTGATAAAGTTATTTTTAAAAACTTGCTTATTCAAAATAACATTTTAACTCCAAAATTTATAAGTTTTTCAAAAGAAGAAGAAATAGAAGAAATAGTTGAAAATATATTAAAGAATTTTGATTTTCCAATTGTTATAAAGCCACGCTATGAAGGTTCAAGTGTTGATGTGCATATATTAAAGGATGAAAAAAATTTAAAAGAAGCTGTTGAGCTTATTGTAAATAAATATAATTATGGAATTGTTGAAGAGTTTATAAAAGGTAGAGAAATTACCATAGGAATACTTGGAACAGGCAAAAAAGCATTTGCCTTACCAATTATAGAAATTAAGCCTATTATAAGTGAATTTTATGATTATAAGGCAAAATATACAAAGGGAGGAAGTGAATATATTGTTCCAGCTGATATTGATAAAAATATAAGTAAGGAAATTCAAGAAATTGCTTTAAAAATTCATAGAATTATAAATGCAAGAGCATTTTCAAGAGTAGATGCAATACTAAAAGATAATAAGGCTTATATATTGGAAATAAATACAATTCCAGGTATGACTGAAACATCACTATTACCAAAAGCTGCAAGTGCTATAAATATGAGTTATGAAGAATTGGTAGAATTTATATTAAAGGATAGTTTGAACAATGCTTAAAGCTCTTTTCTCTTCATAGGATGTAAAAAGCTTAATATAAAATCTAATTATATTAGCATCCTTTGGGATATTAATCCTTTTTCCTCTAAGAATATCATCCCCAACTTTAAATCTACCTCTATCTAAGGTCCAAGCACTTAAATAATTTGCTTTCTTAACAACACTTACAACTAAATCATTATACTTACCATAAGGATAACAAAAATGTTTAATCTCAACTTTAAATTTTCTTTCAAGTATCTCCTTACTATTAATTATTTCATCTTCAAGCTCTTTTTCCTTTAAGTTAGTTAAAATAGGATGAGTTCTTGTATGACTTCCTATCTCCATTCCACTATCAATCCAAATTTTAATTTCATCTTCATTCATTAAAGGTTTTATCATATTTGCTTCCTTATAATACCACTTATTATAACTACCAATTAAATCACTAACTACAAACAATGTTGCACTAAAATTAAACTTTTTTAATATAGGTAGAGCATTTTTAAAGTTATCATAATAACCATCATCAAATGTTAAAACTACAACTTTCCCAAATTTCTTACCCATTAAATAATCCCAAGCGTCAGATACTGAAAGTCCTTTATATCCAAGAATATGTAATAATTTCATTTGTAAATAAAAATTTAATGGAGTTGTATGCAAACTTCTTCTTTTTACATTAAAATATGGAGCTCTACTTATATTATGATAACATAGAACAGGAATTCTCATTTATTTAATAAATCTGGTCTCTTTTGTAAAGTTCTTCTTATTCTCTCTTGCTTTCTCCATTCTTCAATTTTTTTATGATCTCCGCTTAATAAAACATCTGGAACTCTATAACCCATAAATTCAACAGGTCTTGTATAATATGGTGCATCTAATAATCCATCTTCAAAAGAATCTGTTTCTACTGAACTTGGATCATTTACAGAACCTGGAAGCAATCTTGCAATAGCATCTATTAAAACCATTGCTGCAATTTCACCGCCTGATAATATATAATCACCTATGGAAATTTCTTCATCTATAAAATACTCTATTCTTGCATCAATTCCTTTATATCTTCCACAAATTAAAATCAAATGCTCAATTTTAGCAAGTTCTCTAACCTTCTTTTGATTTAATAATTTCCCTTGTGGTGATAATAAAATTACATAATTTTTATCAAACCCTTCCTTTGCTTTTAAAAGTGCTTTATAAACAGGTTCAATTTTTATTACCATTCCACTTCCACCACCATAAGGATAGTCATCAATATCTTTTGGATGTTTTGCAAAGTTTGCTAAATTGAAAATTCTAATTTTCAAACTATTATTTTCTATTGCCTTTTTAACAGGACCAAATTCCAGAAAACTATCAAATATCTTCTCTACACTTGTTATTATATCAATTACCATTAAACTTCACTTAAAACATCAGTTCTAAATATTACCTCCTTATTTTCATTTATATCTATCAATACATTTGAATTTTCTTTAATTTCACCCCTTATTATCGCTTCACTTATTGGCTCTTCTATATATTTTCTAATAGCTTTTCTCAATGGTCTTGCTCCAAAATCTGGATTATAACTCTCATCTACTAAAAATTGTTTTAAGTTATCAGAAACTTTAATAGTTATATGCTTTTCAGCTAATCTTTCTCTTAATTCTCTTAACATAACTTCTACAATTTGCTTTAAATCTTCTTTATTTAAAGGCCTAAAAACAATTATTTCATCAATTCTATTTAACAATTCAGGAGCAACAAGTTTCTTAAATTCATCTTTTAATAATTTTTCAAGCTCTTGAAAGTCAATCTCCTTTTCCTCTTTTATAGAAAAGCCCAAATGTTTTGTTTCTACTAACTGTCTTGTTCCTACATTTGAAGTCATAATAATTATTGTATTTCTAAAACTTACTGTTCTTCCAAGACCATCTGTTAAAATTCCATCTTCAAGTATTTGAAGTAATATATTGAACACATCGGGATGAGCTTTTTCAATTTCATCAAATAAAACAACACTATAAGGTCTTCTTCTAACTCTTTCTGTTAATTGTCCTCCTTCTTCATATCCAACATAACCAGGAGGAGAACCAATAAGTCTTGAAACATTATGCTTTTCCATATATTCAGACATATCAATTCTAATTAAAGCATCTTCACTTCCAAATAAAAATCTTGCTAAACTTTTCGCTAATTCAGTTTTACCCACACCTGTTGGACCTAAGAATACAAATGAACCAATTGGTCTCTTCGGATCTTTTATACCCGCTCTACTTCTTCTTATAGCTTTTGCTAATACACTAATAGCTTGGTCTTGTCCTATTACATATTTTTTAAGCTCCTCTTCAAGATGTAATAACTTTTCTTCTTCATAAGCACTTATTTGAGTTAGAGGAATTCCAGTCCATCTTGATATTACTTTTGCTATATCTTCTTTCGTAACCTCTGCAACTTCCTTTTTAATCTCTATTCTTCTCTTTTTAATTTTTTCAAGTATTTCATCTTCTTTTTGTTTTAGTTTTTCCGCTAATGCATATTCTTCCTTTCTAACCGCAAAAGCCTTTCTTTTTCTAATTTGTTCAAGCTCTCTTTGAAGTCTATTTAATTCTGGGTCATCTATTTGTTTTGTAAGTTTAACCATTGCTCCTGCTTCATCAAGTACATCAATTGCTTTATCTGGTAAATATCTATCTTGAATATATCTATCTGATAATTTTGCTGCTGCCTCAATTGCTTCATCCGTATAAATTACACCATGAAATTCCTCATATTCCCTTTTAAGCCCTTCAAGAATTCTAATAGTTTCCTCAACAGTTGGAGGTTCCACAATAATTGGTTGAAATCTTCTTTCTAATGCCCCATCTCTTTCAATGTATTTTTTATATTCTTCAAGTGTAGTAGCTCCTATTAATCTAATTTGTCCCCTCGCCAAAGCGGGCTTTAATATATTTGCAGCATCAAGCGCTCCTTCTGCCGCACCTGCTCCTATCATTGTGTGTAATTCATCTATAAATAATATAACATCAGGAGCATTTATTACTTCATTTAAAATTGCTTTTATTCTTTCTTCAAACTGTCCTCTATATTTTGTTCCTGCCACAATTGCTGCTAAGTCTAATGCTACAATTCTTTTATTTCTAAGTGGTGGTGGCACATCGTCATTTGCTATTCTTTGAGCAAGTCCTTCAACGATAGCAGTTTTCCCAACACCGGGCTCACCTATTAAAACTGGATTATTTTTCTTTCTTCTAGAGAGAACCTGTATTACTCTTTCTATTTCTTCTTCTCTACCAATTACAGGGTCTAATTTTCCTTCTCTTGCCAATTGTGTTAAATCTATTGAAAAACTATCTAAAACCTTGGTATTAGATTGTCTTTGAACTGGACTGGAAGTTGGTCTTCTTGGTTCATAACTCTGAAAGTATCCAAAACCTGATGAATAAGATTCTTCACCTTTCCCTTGACTTAACAATTTTAATATCTCTTGTCTTATACTATCATAATCTATTCCCATACTTTCTAAAATTTGTGCTGCCAAAGACCTTCTATCTCTTAAAAGACCTAATAATAAATGCTCTGGACCAACAAGTGATTGACCCATTCTTCTAGCTTCTTCAATAGCATTATTTATTGCTCTTTTTGATGAGGTATTCAATGGCAATTCTGAGGGGATATTTCTTCTAGATATTTCACCTCTATGTATAGAATGCTCTACTGCGGTTCTCAACTCTTCCAAATCAACTCCCAAATTTGTAAGAGCTGCAATAGCTATCCCCTCATTTACATTAAGAATTCCAAGCAAAAGATGTTCTGTTCCTATATATTCATTTCCAAATCTCAGAGCCTCTTCCCTTGCACTCAAAAGTGCCCTTTTTGCTCTTTCTGTAAATCGTTCATTATTTAAAAACATAAGCCTCTCCTATTTTTCAAAGTTTTCTACAAAAAAGCTTATAAAAGGAATTTTATAAATCTCCTCTTCTATAATAGCAAAGAAAACCCTTATTGTTATAAAAAGAGATATACTTAAAAATAAAAAGCCAACAATATTCTTCAAATAACCTATATATGGAATTGGACCAATTAAAAGCACTAACATAAAGTAAAAAATTATAAAGCACACATAAAGAATATTTACAATAAAACCTTGAATGGTATTAAATCTAAGATATTCATTATCAAACTCTTGAAATAATAAAGGAATTATAAAACCAAATGGAAATATATAGGATAACATTGAAATTATTTTAACCTTTGTTGCATTAAATATCATAGCTTTTCTCCTAATGCTTTAAGCTCTTGCTTAGCAATCTCAGAAAATGCTCCTTCTCCTTTTGAAAGCTCTTTTAAAATTTTAATTGCTTCATTCTTATTACCTGATATTAGTAGTAATTTAGCTTTTTTATAAGCAATGTAATTATCAATGGAGTTAAATCCTGTCTTTTTATTCAAGTCTGAAATTGCTCCCTTTATATTTCCTAAATCAGCTTTTATATTTGCATTTAGAACATTTAAAGCTATTTCACCAATTTTATCAGATGGTTTTATATTTTTCAAAATGCTTCTTGTATTATCCTTTCTTTCAAGTTTATAGTAATAATCAGCAAGGGTTAAACCAGCCCAAAATCCTACGAAATTGGACTTATTTCTTGAATATAATTCTGTTAATATCTTTGGAGCATTAAGGGTATCACCAAATTGAATAGCATAAAATCCTTGAATAAAATTAACTTGACTATCAGCATTTGCCCTTTTTGAAGAAAGTGAATTATAAAGAAATATAATAATAGCAACAATAATTATGCCTAAAACAAATATAATTTGCTCACGCCTTGCCTTTATTAAGTTCAATATATTTTTAATATCCATAACTGCTAAAAGTTTAAAGCTTAAAAGGTTTTAATAAAAAGTATTTAAACTATCTTTTAAAATTTTCAAACTTATGTATTATTTAGGAATTCATGATGGACATACTGCAACCGCTTGCTTATTTAAAGATGGAAAAATTATAGCTTGTATATCAGAAGAAAGGATAAATAGAATTAAAGAATGGGGTGGATTTCCAAAACTTGCTATTCTTGAAATTTTAAAAATTGCTAATATAAAACCAAGTGATATTAAAGCGGTTGGAGTAAGTTCCATTTTCCCACCAATTAGAAATTTACAAGAACTTGAAAAACATATATTAAAAAGGTTAATAAAGCATTCTATAAACTTTATTCCAAAATCAATAATAAGAAACAAAAATGTAAGACATTTATTTTTGGAAGTTTACGAAAAGTTTTCAAATAGAAAAGAGTATTTAAAAAGGGAACTTGAAAGTATTGGAATTAAAGCAAAATTAAATATATATGAGCACCACTATATCCATGCTTTCACAAGTCATATATTATCTAAAACAAGAGAAGAAAATTTAATAATTACCTTAGATGGTTCAGGTGATTTATTATCTGGAACAATTTCAATTGGTAGAAATGATAAAATAGAAAGAATTTCTGAAATTTCAAATTATGATTCACTTGGTGAATTTTATATGAGAATTACTCAATTTTTGGGTATGAAACCACTTTCACATGAATATAAAGTAATGGGACTTTCTGCATATGTAGATGAAAATGATAAATATGCAAAAGAAATTTATGAGATATTTAAGACATTTTTTGAAGTTAAGGATTTGAATATAATAAATAAAACGGGTGCTTATAAAAGTTTATACTTAAAATTATTTGAAAGAAAATTAGCAAATAAGAGATTTGATTATATTGCATTTGGGGCTCAAAAGTTAATTGAAGAGATTGTTGTTGAACTTGTAAAAAATGCAATCAGGAAAACGAATATAAGAAATGTTGTGCTTGGTGGTGGAGTATTTATGAATGTTAAATTAAATAATAAAATTTTAATGTTAAATGAAGTTGAAAAATTATTTATAATGCCAAGTTGTTCAGATGAATCTTTGGCTATTGGTTGTGCTATTAAATGTGCTATTGATGATGGATTTTATTTTAATAATGTTCAATTTCTACAAGATATTTATTGGGGAAGTAGTTATGATAAGCAAGAAATTGAAAAAGCTTTTGAAGAGTTAAATGAAAATGAGTTTGAAATTAAATATATTGGAAAGGATATTGATGAATTAGTAGGAGAGTTAATTGCACAAAATTATATTATAGCAAGGTTTAGTGGAAGAATGGAATTTGGAGCAAGAGCCTTAGGAAATAGAAGTATATTAGCAAATCCTAAGAATTTAGAAGTAATTACAAAAATAAATAAAGCAATTAAACAGAGAGATTTTTGGATGCCATTCGCACCAACAATTTTATATGAAGAGCAAGAAAAATATATAATAAATCCCAAAAATCATGAAGGTTATTATATGATAATGGCATTTTTTACAAAAGAAGAAGCTCATAAACACCTAAGAGCAGCATTACATCAATATGACTTATCAGCAAGACCTCAAATTTTAAAAGAAGAGCATAATCCACGATATTATAAATTAATTAAAAAATTTAAAGAAAAAACAGGAATAGGTGGAATTTTAAATACATCATTCAATTTACATGGAGAACCTATTGTAATGTCCCCCAAAGATGCTATATATACTTTAAATAATTCTCAACTTGATGCCCTTGCTATTGAAGACTATCTTATCATAAGGAAGAAATACAAGCTTTAAAATTTCAAACTTTATAAGAGGAGGTGAGTATATGTTTGAGGTAAACGATAATGAGTTCTTAGAGTTAATAAACAAACAAACGAGTGAAAAAGCCTTAAAGGAGGGGGAGGTTGTAAAAGGTAAAATCATAAAAATTACTCCAAGGGAGATTTTTGTAGATATTGGTGGAAAAGCGGAAGGTATTCTCAAGGCAGAAGAATTAAAAGATGGTAATATAAATATAGGTGATGAAATTACTGTTTATATAGAAAAAGTTGATAGTAAAGAAGGTATTAAAGTATCAAAGCACAAAGCAGATTTTGTTCTAAGCTGGGATAAAATAAAGAACGCATATGAAAATAACGAAACAGTTTATGCAAAAGTTTTAAGAGTTGTTAAGGGTGGGTTAATGGTAGATGTATTTGGAACAGAAGCATTCCTTCCATCAAGTCAAATAGATAGAAAAAAGATAAGAAATTTAAATACATTTGTAGGTAAAGTTATACCTGTTAAAATTATAAAAGTAAATCCACAAAGAAAAAATATTATAGTTTCAAGACTTGAAGTCTTAGAAGAAGAGGAAGAGCTTGCAAAGAAAAAGTTAAGTGAGATTAAAGTTGGAGATGTTCTTGAGGGTGTTGTAAGTAATATTACTGAATTTGGATTATTTGTAAATATAGGGGGTATTGATGGATTAGTTCATATATCTGAAATTTCTTGGCATAGAGTTTCTAAAATTGAAGAGCTTTATAAAATAGGAGATAAGGTAAAAGTTCAAGTTATTGATATTGATAGAGAAAATCGCAAAATTACATTATCTATAAAGCGACTTCAACCCCATCCTTGGCAAGTTGTTGCTCAAAAATATCCTATTGGAAGTAAGGTAAAAGGTAAAGTTAAGAAAATTGTTGATTTTGGATTCTTTGTAGAGCTTGAACCTGGTATAGAAGGACTTGTTCATATATCTGAAATGAGGTGGGGAAAACCACCACATCACCCATCAGAAATGGTAAAAGTTGGGCAAGAAGTAGAATTAGTTGTTCTTAATGTAGATGTTGAAAGAGAAAGAATATCACTTGGTATGAAGCAAACTCAACCAGATCCTTGGGCTATTATTGAAGAGAAATATCCTATAAATTCCATTGTAAAAGGTAAAGTAATTGATTTTGACTTAAATGGAGCATTTGTTGAATTGGAAGATGAGGTTCAAGGCTATATTCACGTATCAAATATGTCTTGGACAAGAAAAATAAAAGATCCATCCGAATTTTTAAAGAAAGGACAAAAAATTAAAGCCTTAGTTAAGGAAATTGATAAAAAACAGAGATTAATTGAATTAAGTTTAAAAGATTTAACACCAAATCCTTGGGTTCAAATTTCAGAAACATTAAAACCCGATACAATTTTAAAAGCACCTATTGTAAAGATATTAGATAAGGGTATTGTTGTAGATGTTTATGATGGAATTGAAGGTTTTATTCCAATAAGTAATTTACAAAGAAAAGGAAATTTAAAAGAAGCTTACAAGATTGGTGAAGAATTGAATCTGGCTGTCGTAAAGGTTGAACCAGAGAAAAAGCGTATTCTTCTTTCTGAAAGACAATATTATAGGATATTGGAGAAACAAAAAGAAGAAGAAGCAAAGAAAAGAATAAAGGAATTACAAGAACCTGCTCGTATAAATCTTGGTGATCTATTAAATAAAGAGCTTTCAAAACTTAAAGAGCTTACAGAACTTGAAGAGTGAATTATTACTTAAAAAAATTAGAGAAAAATATAAAAATTACTTAAATTTTTTAGAGGAAAAAATTAAAAGTATAGTAAATGAAAAAATTTTAATTCCACAATTTATTACCCAAGGAAAACGATTAAGAGCATTAGCATTTATAATAGCCTTAAAAAATCACAATTTATTAAACGAAATAACACTAAATCTTGCTATTTCTATTGAACTACTACATGCATCTTCACTTATACATGATGATATTATTGATAATGACGAATTTAGAAGGGAAAGTCTAACATTAAATAAATCTTATGGTAATACAATTGCAGTATTAAGTGGAGATTATGTATTTATAAAATCTCTTGAATTTGCTAAAAATTATCAAAATTTTTTAATTTTAGAGGAATTTATAAGCACTGCTAAAAAAATGGTAAAGGGTGAATTTTTAGAGGAATTTTTATCAATTGAAGAAAAATTAAATGAAAATGTTTATTTGGATATAATATATAATAAAACAGGTTCTTTATTTGAATATGCTCTTGCTTGTTCGGAAATTGTAATAAAAGGAAATTCTTATAATTTAAAAAATGCAGGGAAAATGCTTGGAATTGCTTATCAAATAATTGATGATTGCGAGGACTTAATTAACGATATAAATAAAAACAAAATAACCCTTCCACTTATTTACACTTATCACTATAAAAGTAATGTTTTAAATAAATTAAACGATATTGAATATATTAAGCGCACAATAAGAGAAAGTAAAGCGGTGGAAAAAACAATAAATTTAGCTTTGTATTATTTAAATGAATTTGAAAAGGCTATTGATGATAATTTAAAAATTGAATTTGAAGATTATATAAATTATTTAAAATTTAGAGCATTTGAGTGCAATGAGCAATTCTCTTAAAATTAAACTTGCTATAACACCACTTTTATAATGATCTCCAATAATAGGAGAGAATTCCACAATATCTGCACCAATTAACTTACCTTTTAATAATTTTATTACTTCTATTGCCTCCATAACACTTATACCATTCGGTTCTGGATTACTAACAGATGGAAATATAGATGGGTCAAGGACATCAAAATCAAATGTAAGATAGAAACTATTATGTTTATTTATAATCTCTTTAAGAGGTTTTAAAACTTCAAAAGCAAAACAATTCTCATTAATATATTCTAAATTTTTAGCATAACTTCTATAACCAAGACTAAAAACAACAAATCCTTCTTCTTCAAGTCTTCTAATAAATGTGGCATGATTATATTTACTATTTTCAAAAATATCTCTTCTATCCAAATGGGCATCTATGTGAATAATAGTAAAATTATAAAATTTTGATAATGATTTTACAATTGGATAAGTTATAAAGTGGTCTCCACCAATAAAAACAAATGGCAATTTATATTCTCTTATAAAATTTTCAACTTTACTTTGAATAAATTCAATAACTTCAAAAGTATTAAATTCCCAAGGAATATGAATATCTCCTAAATCATTATATGGTTTATAGGTTTCATTTTGATATATAGAAAAATCTTCAATTGATTCAATTGCCCATCTTATATAACTTGGAGCAATTCTTGTTCCCTTTAAGAAATTCTCCTTTCCTTCATAACATATTCCAACTACATTTATCATTTTAGCATAAAAACTTCCGCAGGTGTCATAATTATATTCTTTTCTTTTAATTCTTCTATTTCCTTTTCAGATAATTTTTTTATCCTACAATTACCACTTTTCCATTGTAAAATTTTATTTATTTCAACTCTTCCAAAACCCCAAGAACTATCTATTTGATATATATTTCCATTTATCATAGAAACTCTTACAATACCAGAACCATTTGGCTCTAAAAACTCTAATCTTCCTGTAAAATCTTCATCTACTGCTCTTTTTAAAATACTTAAAAAATCACCACTAATTATTAATTGTTTTGACATATT
>JAUQPS010000149.1 GCA_030550205.1 bacterium | reverse complement strand
TGGATAATACTCTTAATCCTGAACCTTTAGCTGCTCCTTGGAATATGCAGATGGTAGGAGCTGATTCAGCCTGGGCTAATGGTTTCAGGGGTGAAGGAGTTATAATAGGGAGTATGGATTCAGGTGTAGATAGAACTCATCCTGCTTTTTCTGGTGTTACCTTTAAAGGAAGAGATTTTACATCAGATGGAAATCCCTTTTCTGATGGTTGTCAGCATGGAACTCATACGACAGGGACAGCAATAGGAGGGACAGGTAATTTTGGACCAAATGATATAGGTGTTGCCCCGAATGTTCCAATCTTTGTTATGGCAAAGATATTTGATGATAGTTGTTATGCCGGTAATATATCAGGTGGATTTCAATGGATTGCTTCTTTAAAGGCAGATTCAGGATTAAATATCAGGGCAGTTAATAATTCATGGGGTTCCTGTACACGGACTTCACTTGCTTACTGGTCAGCAATTCAGACATGGAGATCTCTTGAAATATTCCCAGTTTTTGCTATTGGAAATAATGCTAATTGTGGAACTTCCTGTACTTCCACAGGAACAGCAGGAACACCTGGAAACTACCCAATTGTTATAGGTGTTGGCACAGTGGGTTCAGGAGCCTGTCATGATTGTGTTGGTCAGAGGGGACCTGCTCCTAATCAATCCCCCTGGAATAATCCGGCAAACTGGTTTTATCCAACATGGAATTTATTAAAGCCTGATATAGCAGCACCTGGTTCAGGGGTTAGGTCATCTGTTCCTGGTGGTGGTTATGCTACATGGGATGGTTCATCAATGGCAACTCCTCATGTTACAGGAGCCCTTGCACTTATATTTCAGGCTAATCCTACACTTACTGTTGATAGTGCTTATTCTCTGCTTGTAAATACAACTTCAAAACCTAATAACTGTGGATACAGTTATCCAAATGATAGGGTTGGATGGGGTATTGTTAATGTATGGCATGCAATAAAGACACAACTTGGGCAGCCTGTTGTTACAATAGTTTCCTGGGATACCTCAGGAACTGGTTCTGTTTGGGATCCTGGTGAAACTGTTATTATTGATTTTGTTGCCAAGAATGTTGGTCAGGATACAGCTCTTACGCTCACAGGGAAATTAAGAACTACGAGTCCCTATGTTACAGTTGTGGATTCTCTTGGTGCATGGCCTGATTTGGTTCCCAATCAGAGTGCTCCTAATACTGATAATTTTTCTGTCTATGCTGATCCTGGGGCACCTATTGGAACGAATGTGAATTTTGTTCTTTATATTTATGGGTATGATGATAATGGTAATCCTAAAACCTGGCCATACTACTTTTCACTTCAAATTGGCCAACTTGGTTCTACCACTTTTGATATTCCTGCAGGAAATGCTATTTTAACAGTTTCAAATAAAGGTGGATTTCCTTCAGCAGATGCAGGGGGGAGTATAGGTCCAGGGACAGGTTTTAAGTGGCCAAAAACTGGTGCTAATCATCTTTATTATGGCTCTTTTGCAATTGGGAACAGTTCCACTTATGTTGTTGATGCTTTTTACAATGCAAGTGATGGATTTGATAGTGATTTTGCACCAAGGGATGGTTTGTGGTGGGTGAGTCCCTTTGTGGGAGATACTATGGCAAGGTCAGGTTATGATGATTTAAGTCACGCAAGTCCTAAAAATATTTATGTAACACAATATGCTTTTGCTTTTTCTCAGACAGGGAATCCTGGGTGTGGTAATGGTGTTCTTGTTGAGCTTGATTTAATTAACAAGGGATCAAATCAGGTATCAGGGGTTTATGCTGGATTATTTATGGATTTTGATATAAATCCTTATAATCAAAATCAGGGAAATAAAGATTTAACAAGGAAACTTATTTATATGTATTATGGAAGCACTTATGTTGGTGTTTCACTTCTTGAATCTCAGGCTAATTTTATAGGTAAGTTTTTACATAATCCAACATATGTTTATCCTACTGGAAGACCGACAGAGACTGATAAGTATCAATTTCTTGCAGGACAGATTGGGAATGATCAGACTTCTGCTGCTGATGACTGGACAATTGTTGCTTCTTCAGGACCTTTTACACTTAATCCTAATGATACACAGAGGGTTGTTTTTGCCATAGTGGGAGGAAGCAGTCTAACGAATTTACAGCAGAATGTTGATGCAATCATAAACTGTTATTCTACACTTGTAAAGGAAACAAAGGTTAATTTAAAAAAGGTTCTCTTTTTGAAGGCTGAAAGAAATCCTAAAGGTATAAATATAATTTACAGCTTACCATACAACTCAAAAATTACTCTTGATATTGTTGATGTGGCAGGAAGAATAATTAAAAATATTGAGAAGGGTGAAAGGAATACAGGTTTATACTTTGTAAATCTGAAGAAAGAAGAAGTTGGAAAGGGAGTTTTCTTCCTGAGATTGAAAACCGATAAGGAAAGTCGCGTTGTTAAATTCCTTAATTACTAAAATATAAGAAGAAAAAGTTAAAAGAGAGGGGGAGGAAATTACCCTCCCCCTTCATTAAATTGAAGTTTCTTTTTATTTCTTATTATTTTCCACCAGAATCATTTGCTGCATCTATAAGAGCATATAACTATATTAAATATTTAAAAGATTTTACTGAACCTGTTGTTCTAACAAAAAAATTGCCTTCAAAAATTTTAAAAGATAATTCTTTAATAGAGGATTTGATAAATGTAAAAATAGAGAGAGTTTTTGATTACTTAATTTTTTTAAAAATGCCTTTAGGAATCAGAAATAAAGGTGGAAGGGAATTAAAAAGATATTTAAGACCATTTTATAAAAGAGCAAAAATGCTTTTAAAGGAAGAAAATTTTAAATTCATATTTGTTACAATTCCGCCCTTTGAACTTTTAAAAGTTGCTCTATCCCTAAAAAGAAGATTTAATTTACCCCTTATATGTGAGATAAGGGATCCTGCAGATTTTGAGAGCGGAAAGAAATTTAAAAAATTTATTAAAAATTCAGAAAATATAGTTGATTTATTTATAGGTTCCCATTTTTATGTTTTGAAAAGTTTTGGTATAAAGGGCTATGTTTTGCATGGAGGCATAATAGAGTTTGAAAGGAGAGCTCATGAGGGATTTAACATAATTTATACAGGAACCCTAAAAAATGCTATGGAAAGTTTTGTAAGATTTGTGAAGTTTACAGAATCTATTAATTACAATCTTTATCTTTTGGGTCCTGAGGTAAGATTAAAAGATAAAAGAATTAAAAACATTGGCTATGTGGAATATAAAAATTTAAAAAATTATTTTGAAATTGCAGATTTATTTATAATTTTTAGGGATAGTGATACTAAAAATTATATTCCTCTTAAATTTTTTGAATATTCTGGAAGTTCTGTTCCTGTTCTTGCTTATTTTAAAAATTTTTCAAATCTTTTTTCTTACCTTGAGAAATATAAAAAAGGTAAGGGTTTTGTTTGGGGAGAAGAAGATAAAATGCTAAAATTTATTGAAGATATAAAAAAAGGTAAGTTATTTTTTGAAAAAGCTTTTAAACCCTGGAAGGATGTTTCTCTTGAGCTTTTAAAGGTAATAAATGAAAAAGTTCTTAACAGGAATAACCGTTTGTTTTAATAGCAGTGAAGTTATAAT
>JAUQPS010000022.1 GCA_030550205.1 bacterium | reverse complement strand
AAGTTTACAGGTAGATTGATTTTTATGGGTCCAGAGGGTGGTGTTGTAAGGGTTGTATTTGTTGAAGGAAAAATAAAGGAAGTAGATAGCACATGGGGTTATGGTTCAAAGGAATTGGAAAAATTAGAGATATGGAAGGAGGGAAGTGTTATAACAAAAGAATTAACACAAAAGGAAATTGAAAAATATAAAGCTTCACCCACTATTGAATATAAATTTGTTTGTCCAAATTGTAAAAATGAAATACCTATAAATACAAATTTTTGTCCAGAATGTGGATATCAAGTAAGAAATGTAAAAGTTTGTCTAAATTGTGGGTTTGAAAATCCACCTAATGCTAAGTTTTGTGAAAAATGTGGAAATAAATTTTATACTGAACAAATTACAAAAAATGTAAAAACTTGCCCAAATTGTTCAAGTGCTATTCATCAAAATGCGAAATTTTGTCCAGAATGTGGTTATAATTTTGTAAAAATATGTCCAAGATGTAAAGCTGAAAATCCAGCAGATGCAAAGTTTTGTGAAGAATGTGGATATTTATTTAAACAAGAAAAGAAAAGTGCTTTTAGTAAATTGGTTTTTATTTTACCCATATTTTTGATTCTTATTATAGGAACATTCTTAGCTTATGCATTAGTTTTTAATAAAACAAATAATAAAAATGTGGAAATTTTGCATGCTCCAAATGTAATTCAAGAATTTTTAACATTTAAAAGTGATACTACTAAGGAGCAAATATCAAAAGTAGAAACTATTAAAACTACTCCCCAAAAACCACAAAAAATTCAAAAAATACAGGAAGAAAAGAAAAATTTGAAAGAAGAAGTAAAGGGAGAAAAGAAAGAGGAAATTGTAGAAGTTAAGAAAGAGGAAAAACTTAACTGTGAAGAAAATAATTACACTTACAGAAATTTAAAAATTGATGGAATAAGTTTTGAAATAAATGAAGATAAAAATCTGCCAAAATATAAATATGGTCCTATAAAGCTAAATAGTTATGATACATTAAAAGCAAATTTAGAAGTTATTTCGGGATTATTAAGAAGTAAAGAAGCAATTTTACTTGCCATAAATTCCTTGGATTTGAGCTATATTGAAAATTCAAAATTTTATAAAACTGATAATATTAATAATTTTGAAAGTTTTGTAAAATCTGGATTTAACTTACCATTTAAAAAAGTTTATATAACTTCAAGAGGAACATTTATTTTTAATCCCCATACCGCTGGTGAATATTATTTGGTTGTTATAAATCCTCCTTTTATTGAAAAGAAAGATAATAAAATTTATATTAAAACTCGCCCTCTATTTTTTAACTTACAAATAATTTTAAAAACTTGTAAATTTGCTACTTAATCCTTATATTAAAACTCCCACTTTCCATATATTTCCTTTAACATTTTCTCATCCAAATTTTTAACATTTCCATCATAAACAATTTCACCACCTCTAATTCCAACAACCCTACTTCCATATTCTTTAACCAAATCAATATCATGCAAATTTACAATTGTGGTAATACCAAGCTCCTTATTAAATTGCTTTAAATAATCCATTACAACTTTGGCAGTTGGTGGGTCTAAACTTGCAACAGGTTCATCCGCTAATATAATTTTGGGTTTTTGGGTTAAAGCTCTTGCTATTGCTACTCTTTGTTGTTGCCCTCCACTCAATTGGTCCGCTCTAACATACGCTTTATCCTCAATACCAACTCTTTTTAAATTTTCAAATGCTAACTTTATATCTTCTTTGCTAAATAAATTAAAAATACTTTTAATTGTTGAGGTATATCCAAGCCTTCCAACAAGAACATTCCTTAAAACACTAATCCTTTTTACAAGATTAAAACTCTGAAATATCATTCCTATTTCCCTTCTTAATAATCTTAACTCCTTTTCACTTAAATTTTTTATATTTTTACCATTTACAATTAATTCTCCATCACTAATTTTTACAAATCCATTTATTGTTCTAATTAATGTTGATTTTCCAGCACCTGATGGACCTATTATAATAACAAATTCCCCCTCTTCAATTTTTAAATTTATATTCTTTAGAGCTTTAAAACCATTCGGATAAACAACACTTACATTTTTAAAAATTATCATTTAGATTTGCCTAAAATTTTAAAGGCACATCTTTAAATAATCTTCTAATAAAGCCATTGCAGATAAATCATCTACATCTTCACCCTTATATAATTTACTTGTCATTCTCTCATCTATTAAAATCACTTCAATTTTAAACATACTTTCAATTTTTCTTTTAATCTCATAAACTTCCTTTGTAAGCTCAATTTCTCTTCCACTTAATGATAAAGGAAGACCTAATACAATTTTTTTAATATCCTTTTCTTCAATTATCTTTTTTAATTCTTTAAATAAATTCTCACTTTTTATAATGCCATAAGGTATTGCAATTTTATTATTTTTATCACTAATAGCAATTCCACATTTTTTCTTGCCATAATCAATAGCTAAAATTCTCATAATTTATTTACAATTTCTTTAAATACCCTTCCTCTATGTTTATAATCTTTAAACAAATCAAAGCTTGAACCACCAGGTGAAAATAAAATTGGCTCACCTTTTGAATTTAAAAATGCAAATTTCACTGCACTCTCTAAATCATCAAACTCAAATACATCTACAATATCTTTAAACTTCTCATAAAAGAATTTTTTATTTTTACCAAATGCAACAATAAATTTAACTCTTTGCTTTACAATATCATTTAATATATCAAAATTAGCATCCTTTGTAAGTCCCCCCATAATTAAAATACATTTATCAAAATTCAAAAGAGCATATTTAACAGAATGTGGATTTGTAGATTTACTATCATTATAAAACTTTATTCCATTTATTTCTCTTACAAACTCTAATCTATGCTCAGGAATTTTAAAACTTCCCAATCTATCATTTAATAAATTTTTAACCCTTTCAATATCTTTCAAATAACACCAAATTGCTAATATACTTGCTAAAACATTATAAACATTATGAATCCCATAGATATTTGGGAAATTTTTAATTTCTAAAATTTCTTTTGAGAAAAGGAAAATTTTTCCATCTTTAAAATAGCAATCACTTTCTTGTAGTGTTGAAAAATAAAATGTTTTAGAAGGACTTAAATTTATATTTTTTGGGATTTTCTTATCATCTAAATTTAAAATTTTAAAATCGTTTTCATCTTGATTTTTAAAGATATTCAATTTTGATGTTAAATAATTTTCAAATGTTAAATGCCAATCAAGATGGTCTTCTTCTATATTTAAAAACAAACCGCAATTTACTTTAAATTTTTTTATAATAGAAAGTTGAAAACTTGAAAGCTCTAATACAAAAAGTCCATAATTTCTTCTATTATTACAAAAAGCATTCCCTACATTCCCATATAACATACTATTAAATGGCTTTAAAAGATGGTCTATTAAAAGGCTTGTAGTGGTTTTTCCATTTGTTCCCGTAATTCCAATTAAAAAGCTATCCTTTCCATCTATATTATAATATCCAATTTCAATTTCTGGCAAAATATATAAATTTTTTTCTATGAATTTTCTTAAAATTTTATAATTTACACCTGGACTTGGCACAATTAAATCCGCATTATAAATATCACTATTAAAAGCATCATAATAAATTTTCAAATTTTCCTTTGAATTTAATATAGAATGCTCGAAAATTTTTATGTTATTACCATTTTCTTTAAGAAGATTATATACCGCTTTTCCAGATAATCCAAAACCAATTATATGAACTTTCCCAAAATATAATTTTTTCATTTAATACACCTTTTTATAAATTCTAAAAATAAAGGGGATGGATTAAGGGCTTTTGAATTAAATTCAGGATGAAATTGAACTCCAATAAAAAATCTATTTTCTTTTAACTCTACAATTTCAGCAAGATTACTTTCTAATTGCTCACCACTTATTATTAATCCATTTCTTTCAAAAACATCTTTAAACTCCAAATTAAATTCATATCTGTGTCTATGTCTTTCATATATAATTTCTGACTTATAAATCTCATATGCTAAACTATCCTTTTTTATCTTTATAGGACTTGAACCAAGTCTTAATGTTCCTCCATAATATTTTATATTTTCTTGTCCTTGTAATAATGTTATAACAGGATAAGGTGTTTCTTTATCAAATTCAGTAGAATTTGCATTTTTTAAACCTAATACATTTCTTGCAAATTCAATTATCATAAGTTGCATACCAAGACAAATTCCAAGTATAGGTATATTATTTTCTCTACAAAATTCAATTGCTTTTAATTTCCCTTCAATTCCCCTTTTACCAAACCCACCAGGAATGATTATTCCATCAAAATCATTCAAATTAAATTCACTTTCACTATCAACTAAAATACTATTTACTTTTACATTTAGCTTTGCCCCTGCATGAACTAATGCTTCAAGTATGCTTTTATAAGCATCCTTAACATTTACATATTTTCCAATTATTCCAATTTTTATTTCTTTCTTTGGATTTTTTATATTAAATACAAATTCCTCCCAATTTTTTAAATCAATTTTCTCATATTTTAAAATCCTTAACTTTTCTAATATAACTTCTACAATGCCTTGCTTGTTTAAAATCAATGGTAACTCATATACTGTATCCAAATCTGGATTTATAAAAACCCTATTTATAGGAATTGTTGAAAATAAAGCAACCTTTTTAATAGTTTCATAATCAGGAATTTTTTCTGTTCTTAAAACAATTGCATCTGGTTGAATTCCAATTTCTCTTAATTTTTGAATACTATGTTGGATTGGCTTTGTTTTAAGCTCATCAGTATTTTTAAGATAAATAAGCATCCCTACATGAATATAAAATGTATTTTCTTCTCCTTCTTCAAGTCGCATTTGCCTAATTGCTTCTAAGAATGGTAAGCTTTCAATATCCCCAACTGTTCCCCCAATTTCACATATAAGGACATCCAATTTGTTTTTATTTGCAAAATTCCTTAATCTATTCTTAATTTCATCTATAAGATGGGGTATAATTTGAACTGTTGAACCAAGATAATAACCCTTTCTCTCCTTTTCAATTACACTTAAATAAACTTGTCCAGATGTTATATTATTTTCCTTACTTAAATTCTCACCCAAGAATCTTTCGTAATGCCCAATATCTAAATCAGTTTCTCCTCCATCTTCCGTTACAAAAACTTCTCCATGTTGAAATGGATTCATTGTTCCTGCATCTACATTCAAATAAGGGTCGCATTTAACTATTGAAACTTTAAGACCTTTCCTTTTTAATAGCAATCCAATACTAGCAGAAGTTATACCCTTTCCAAGTGAAGATAAAACCCCTCCTGTAATAAATATATATTTCATAAGAAATTATCAAGGCTTTTATATATTATTTCACTTGCTTTATGAAAAGCTTTTTCAAATTCTTCTTTATTTGCAAAGTTATCAAATATCTTTTTCCCAATTTTTATATGTTTTTCTTCCTTCATATGTTCATCAAAGTATTCTAATTCTTGTTCTTTAAAGTTATAATATTTCATTAAGCATTCTTTTTTAAATACTGCAACTTCTGGCTGTTGAATTTCAAATGAATAAATAGCACCTGCAAGTTCAGAAGGTTCTAAACTATCAAAATAATCTAAAAGTTCATAAAGTATAGGATATTTTTCTGGTTTCGGTAATTTACAAATCCACTTTTTCCAAAGCTCTATATGATTTTTCTCTTCCTCTACAATCCAATAATCAGAAACTGAAAAACTTTCTAAAACTTTATTCCAATATACTGGTATTTTGACTATAAAATCATAATAGCTATAACCATACTCTGCAAGCTTGTTTATTGAAACTTTACCATCTTCCCAAGCTCTATAAAAGGGGTGCTCTAAAAGTTTAAATTTAACTTCAAGCATATTGAAAGTTTAAAGGGGTTTGTTTGAATAATCTTTTGGCTTAAAACGTATCAATTACAAAAAATCCTTTCTTTTCTGCTAAATTTCTTATATTTTCAGTAATTCTTATCCCAGCTATTGCTCCATAAATTTTATTTCTTGCAGTTTTTTAAAACCTTGTTTTTCTATGTTTTCTCTTAAAGCTTTAAAATTTTGACTATGCTTATTCAAGATTATTTATTCAAACTTGATAACTTACAGCCCATACATCCTATTATTCTTGAAATGGAAAACATAGGAAAAAGATTAAATTTTCCTATATTAAATAGATTATCTGCTCGTCTTTTGTCTTTAATTTCAATTTCTAACAAAGCAAAATATGTTTTTGAAATTGGTTCAGGATTTGGTTATTCTGCTATGTGGATAGCAATATATAATGAATATCTTGAAAAAATTTATTTAACTGATTATAAATCCCAAAATCTTGAAATGGCAAAGGAATTTTTTAGAGTAGTTGGTATTGAAAATAAATTAGAAACATATGTTGGTGATGGTTTGAAGATATTAGAAGAAATTGATATAAAGTTTGATTTGATATTTAATGATGCTGAAAAGAAACTATATCCAAAAATTTTAGAAGTTGCAAAGAAAAAATTAAAAATTGGAGGAGTTTTTATTTCAGATAATACTTTATGGCATAATAAAGTTTTAGATGAAAACGAAAATGATGAAGAAACATTAGCTATTAGAGAGTTTAATGAAAAGATATTTTCTGATAGAGATTTTATAAGCTCATTTATTCCTATTGGCGATGGATTAATAATATCAATTAAGGTGCTTTAAAATTTCCGAACTATGAAATTCTCCATAGAAAAGAGAGAAATTGATAAAATTTTACCTATTATAAATAAAGTTTTGCCTAAGGGGAAAGTATTAGATATTCTAAAAAGTGTTCTCCTTGAAGTAGAAAATAACACTCTCTCAATTACCGCTTCAAATGCAGATATACAATATAGGGCTTTTTTAGATGTTTATGATAGTGAGGATGGAAAAGTACTTGTAAATGGAAATACTTTTATTTCTATCTTAAAAAACATTCCAAACACATCTATAATTAGTTTTGAGCTTGATAGCTCTTTAAAAATAAGCTCAGATGAAACATATTATAAAATACCTGTATTAAATCCAGAAGATTATATTGAAGTTGAAGATTTAAGAGATAAAGTTAAATTATTTAAATTTTCAAGGAGAAAACTTGTAAAAGCATTTTCAAAGGTTGAATTTTGTGCTGGTGAGGATGAAAGTAGATTATTTTTATCAGGAATATTATGGGACAATAAAGGAAATATTGCAAATTTTGTAGCATCAGATAGTTATAGATTAGGATTATATACAGAAGTTTTGGATGAAGAGCTAGATGAATTTCAAATTATTATTCCAGTTGATGTTTATAGTATATTAGATGAAATTGAGCATGAGAATTTAGATATTGGATTTAATGAAGATTATTTAGTTATTGGATTTGATAAGGGATTTATAAATGCTCGTTTAATTTCAGGACCATACCCAGATTATACTGCGATATTTCCAGAGGGAATAGCAAATGAGCTTTTTGTAAGTAAATATGAGCTTGAAAGTAAATTAAAAGCAATGTCTCCACTTAGTCCTGAAACATTTGGAATAAAAGTTGACAAAGGAGTTTGGATATTTGCTATTTCAGATGAAGGAGAAGAATTTAAATCTAATTTAATTGGAAGATATGAAGGAGATAATATTGAAATTTATTTTCACTATAAGCGATTTTCAGAAATTATAAAAGAAATTGATGAAAGTGAGATATTTATCCATATTTACTCTGAAAATCGCCCAGTTTTAATAAAATCCAATAATGAAAACTTAAAATACCTTATAATGCCTGTTAAACTATAAGGAGGTAAGAATGAAAAAGTATAAAATTGAAAAGTATAAAAAAATTTATGACCAATACTATGTTCCATATGTAATTGAACAAACATCAAGAGGTGAAAGAGCATATGATATTTATTCAAGATTACTAAAAGATAGGATTGTCTTTTTGGGAACTGCAATTGATGAATATGTTGGAAATTTAATAGTTGCTCAATTGTTATTTTTAGAAGCAGAAGACCCTGACAAAGATATAAATTTATATATTCATTCACCTGGTGGATATGTAACCGCAGGCTTAGCTATATATGATACAATGCAATATATTAAGCCAGATGTTGTAACAATTTGTATTGGAATGGCTGCTTCTATGGCAGCAGTTCTATTGGCAGCAGGTGCAAAAGGCAAAAGATATTCCTTGCCAAATGCAAGGATAATGATTCATCAGCCTTGGGGTGGGGTCCAAGGGCAAGCAACTGATATTGAAATTGAAGCAAAGGAGATATTAAGATTAAAAGATCTACTTATAAAAATTCTTGCAGAACACACAGGACAAAGTTATGAAAAAATTCAAAAAGATACAGAAAGAAATTATTATATGTCTGCATTTGAAGCAAAAGATTATGGAATGATAGATGAAGTTATAAAAAGAAGAAAATGAAACTTTCCTTAAAGTGGATTTTATTTACATTAATAACACTTTTCGTTTCATTTATATATTTTCTTACAACCGCACCTACTGTTGTATTTTGGGATGTTGGTGAATTCTTAGCAGCAAGTTACAATCTTGGAATTCCCCATCCCCCCGGAACTCCCTTATATGTTATAATGGCAAAATTTTTCTCTTTATTACCATTACCACTAAAAGAATTAAAAGAAGCTTTACAAGGATTTGAAACAAATCAATATGTTTTAAGAGTTACTTTAATCCCAATATTATCTGGCGGTCTTATGGCTGGATTCTTCTATTTAATTTTAGTAGATAGTGTTAGTTTATTTAAAAATAAAGATTATGAAAATATTTGGGTTCATATTGCGGGTATATTTGTTGCATTAACACAAGCATTTACATATTCTCAATGGTTTAATTCAATTGAAGCAGAAACTTATACACCTTCTCTTTTATCAAATGTAATGGCATTATATTTTGTTCTTTTATGGCTTAAAAATAGAGAAAAACCCGGTTCTATAAAATGGGTTTTATTAGCAGCGTATGTTATGGCAATTGCAACAGGCATTCAAGCAATTTCTTTATTTGGTTTTATTGGGTTATTTTTATTTCTTGCGATATTTCAAAGGAAATATATTTGGGATGATTATTTTTGGGCAGTTTTAGCAGTCGGAATAGCAATTCTTGTAATCTGGTTTAATTCTTATAATATCCTACAATATATTTATTATAATAATGCTCTTTTAAACTTTCAAAAATTTTCAAATCAAGCAGATGTAATTGCAGTTAATCCTTACATGATTTCTGATGAAATATCAAAACTAAGAGGAAATATATTTAAATTCAATCTAGTGCTTTTGCTTTGTTATATTGGAATTATTTGGTCACTTTATAGATTTAAAAAGTTGAATTTAAATAGTTTTAATACTTTGTTAATAATCATTTTAATAGCTTTAAGCACATTTTTACACTTTGCTTATGGTTCAATAAGTAGTTTGATATTGGCAAGTTTTAGTGGTTTATTAGCTCTTTTATTGTTTTTTATACATGCTAAGTTATATAAAGATTGGAAAGGTGTTGGATTGCTATTAGTTTTATTAGCAATTGTATGTGAATTTTGGCTATTAGCAAGAGCATATTATTTAACAAATAATCCAATTGTAAGGATAAATGAAGGAGACCCTTCAAATTGGTTTGCTTTTATGGATATGCTAACAAGAAAACAATATGGGCCCCCAAGTCCCCTTGAAAGAAGAATTCCTTTAATTGAGCAACTACAAGTTTTATGGACATATACATCTTGGCAGTTTGTTTCAATTCCCTATATTACAAGAGAACAATTATTACCCGTTTTGTATATTTTAATACTTTTAATGATATTAGGAGTTATTACAAATTATACAGAAAATAAAACATTATTTTGGCTTTATATGTTCGGATTGGTTGGTGCGGTTATAGGTCTTTTTATATACCAAAATCCCGCTGATGCTCCAAGCTTACCAGTAAATCCAAACAATGTTCAACCTGATCCTATTACTGGACAAGTTAGAATGGAAGTTAGAGATAGAGAATACTTTTATGTGCTTTTATATGCAACAATTGTATTTTATAGTGGTTTTGGACTTCTTGAAATTTTAAGAGTATTAAAGAAATATCTTAAATTTTCAATAATCCCTACAACTATTGGAATTTTATTTACATTTTGGACTGCTTATGCAATGATAAGTAATAACTGGAAGTATAATGATAGACATAAGAATTATATAGCAGAAGACTTCCCATATAATATTTTATCAAGCCCTATAAGCTCTAAATATGGAGTTGTTTTATTTACAAATGGTGATAATGATACATTTCCTGTTTGGTTTATGCAAGAGGTTTTAGGTTATAGAAGGGATATTTTCAATGCTAATTTATCTTTATTAAATACAAATTGGTATATAAAGCAATTAAAAGGTTGGGGTGCTCCAATAAGCTTTTCTTATGAAGATATTGAAAAGCTTCCAGTATTTATTCCTATAAAGGAAGGGAAATTTTTATTATTAAGGGATTTGGCAATTAGGGATATGATTGCAACAAGCGTAGGTTATAAAACAAATGATTATGTAAATGTTTTAACTGAAAAAGGAATAGTTAAAATTCCAAAAATTTACTTAGAAGATGGAGAGAAATTTGTAAGGGAAGTAATAATTGGAAGAGAATTTAAAGTCCCAATATATTTTTCAATAACTTGTGATCCTGATGCTTATAAGGATTATAAAAAACTATTTATACTTGAAGGACTTGCTTGGAGAATAAATAATGAAATTACAGGCGAAACTGATGAGCTTAGTGCTATAAATCTTGAAAGGACAATTTATTTATTAAGTGGAAATTATGACCCCATTGATTACATTGAAAATTTTGCTAAAAAGTATAAGTTAGCACAAGATGGAATTTTTAGATATAGGTCAATTTTTGATCCAACAGTTTATAAAGATGAAAATCATCAAAGAATTTATAGAAATTATGCAACAGTCGCATTTTCAGTAGCTAATGTTCTTAAAATAAGGGGTGATTATGAGAAATCTAATAGATATTTTGAGTTTGGGAAAAGGTTTTTAGAAGCAATTACACAAAAGAGTGATATGCTTTATATTCAAATATATAGCGTAGATTTAGAAATAGCAGATAATTTAATTAAAATGAAGAAAATTAAAGAAGCAAAAGCCATATTAGATGAATTAAAACTTAAAATTACAAGTATAAATGACCAAGAGTTTATAAATTATATGAATTTTAAGATAAGCGAAAAATTAAAGGAGATTGATACAATTAAAACTCAATAAGCTCCTTCCTTATTTATTATCACCTTAAAAGTCTTTAAAATAATTATAATATCAAGCCAAAGTGACCAATTTACTACATATATTGTATCAAGTTTAACTCTATTTTCATAATCTAAATTGCTTCTACCACTAACCTGCCATAATCCCGTAATGCCAGGCATAACCGCTAAATAAAATTTTTTATATTCTCCATAAAACTTTTCCAATTCTTCCTTTACAACAGGTCTTGGACCTACAACTGATAAATCTCCCTTTAAAACATTAAAGAATTGTGGAAGCTCATCTAAGGAAAACTTTCTTAAAATTTTTCCAATTGGTGTAATCCTTGGATCATTTTTTAATTTATAATTTCTTTCCCACTCTTTCCTTAAATTTTCATCTTTTTCAAGTAAATCTTTTAAAATTTTATCTGCATTTTCATACATTGTTCTAAATTTATATATTTCAATACACTTTCCATTTTTACCAACCCTTTTATGCTTATAAAAGACAGGTCCTTTTGATGTTAGTTTTATTAAAATAGCAATCAAAAGATATAATGGACTTAAAATAATTATAACAAAAGTTGAAAATATTATATCAAATGTTCTCTTGATAATGCGATTTATATAAGAATCAAATTTGGTTGAAGTTTCAAAAATTGGTAAATTTTGAGCAATTGAAAAATGAAGTATTTGATTTGTAAAAGAAAGTCCAGAAATATCTGGAACATAAAAAATCCTTTTAAACTTTAAACTAAGACTTGAAATTTCATTATAAAACTCATTTAAAAATGGTAATCTTGGAATTACAACATTTGGAACATCTAAATGTTTATCTACATCCGATAGTCTAACAACCCCAAGAGGTTCATATGCTAAATACCATTCCTTTTTAAAAAATTCATAAATTTTATCACTATCAGGACCTTCAATAATCAAAATTTTTTCCCTTATATAACCATTTAAAATGCGTTTGAAAAAATACCTAAATATAGGAATTAAAGGAGCAGAAATAGAAATAGAAAGTCCAAGAAATAGTCTTGAAAAGTCAGGTTTTGACTTTGTCATAGCATAAATACTAAAAATCAATATAAAAGCATAAAATAACCCTTCTATAATCTCCTTACTTTCCTCATAAAATAATCTCCTTTGAGTATATAGCCTTTTTAAGAAGAATATAGTTATTATAAAGAAGAAAATTATAGCCATTTCCCTTAAACGATTATGAAATTCAAGACTACTAAAACCAAACTTTAAAAGGAAAGCAAGTATTAAAGCAAGAATGATAGCAAGGATATCAGATAGAAGCATAAAAAATATATACCTGAGAGAGATGACATGAAATTTTTTTGAAAATTTAGCTTCTACCATTAACTTTCACAACCGCCACTTCCAAAATTTTAAAGGGCAAAAAAATGCAAAAGAAGTTTTAAAATTTCAAAATGTATAAACTAATAGTTAAGGTTGAGTTTTCTGCTGCGCACTTTTTGAGAAGCTATAAAGGGAAACCTGAGGAAATTCATGGGCATAATTATGTTCTTGAAGTTCATATAAAGTCGGAAAATTTGAATGATGAAGAAATTACATATGATTTTTTAGAAGTAAAGGAATTTTTAAAAAGTTTAATACCAGATAGAAAATTTTTAAATGAATTGTATAATTTTAATCCTACCTGTGAAAATCTTGCTAGATATTTCTATAAAGAAATTAAAAAGAAATATCCAAATTTAGAAAAAGTTGTAGTTTGGGAAACAAAAAACTTTGCAATTGAATATTGGGAATAAATTTAAATTACTTCCGAAACACTCTTTCCTTGTAAGAAATATAATAAATAATCAGGACCACCTGCCTTCGCATCCGTTCCACTCATATTAAATCCACCAAATGGATGAACACCCACAATAGCTCCTGTGCATTTCCTATTTATGTATAAATTCCCTATCATTAATTCTCTTTTTGCCTTTTCAATTTTATATCTATCTCTTGCAAAAACTGCCCCTGTTAATCCATATTCACTATCATTTGCTATCTCAATAGCTTCATCAAAGTCCTTTGCTTTTATTATGGCTAAAACAGGTCCAAATATCTCTTCTTGTGCTATTTTTGCTTTTGGTGAAACATCCTTAAATATCGTAGGTTTAATATAAAATCCATCAATTCCTATATCCGCCTTTTCACCACCTAATATCAATTTACCCTCACTTTTGCCAATCTCAATATAATTTAATATCTTCTTTTCAGCACCAGCATTTATTACCGCATTAAAGTTATAGTTTTCAATGGAAGGTCCAATTGTTAATTTCTTTGTATATTCAACCACTCCTTCAATAACTTCATCATATATATCTTCAACTATAATTAATCTACTACAAGCGGAGCACTTTTGACCTTGAAATCCAAATGCACTTATTACAATTTGATTAAATAAATAGTCATCAATTTTAGCAGAACTATCAACAATAATTGGGTCCTTCCCACCCATTTCTGCAATTACTCTCTTTAAGAACCTTTGTCCACTTCTTGCTTTGGAAGCAAGCTCATATATTCTAAGACCAACTTCTTTTGAACCAGTAAATGCTATCATTCTAACTAATGGATGCTCAACTAAATAATCACCAATTACACCACCAGGACCTGGTATATAATTTATAACACCATCTGGTATTCCAACTTCTTTTAAAATTTCAATAAGCTTATATCCAATTGCTGCTGAATCACTTGCAGGTTTTAAAACCACTGTATTACCCGTTACTAACGCTGCAACTGTCATACCTGTAAGGATAGCAAGTGGAAAATTCCAAGGTGGAATTACTGCTACTACACCAAGTGGGATATAATAATAAGTATTATGTTCAGTTGGTAAATGATATAAACCACCTCTTATATGTCTTTCAATATCAAGCATCTCCCTTGCATAATATTCACAAAAATCAATAGCCTCCGCAACATCTGCATCCGCTTCTAACCAATTCTTTGAAACTTCATAACTCATTAGTGATACTAATTCTGCTCTCCTTTCACGCATTCTTTTAGCAGCTTTTAATAAGATATTTGCCCTTTCCTGTGCTGGTAATCTACTCCAATGTTTAAATGCTTTATAAGCACTTTCAACAGCTTTATCTACATCTTCTACGCTTGCAGAAGATACTTCTGCAACAACAATATTCTTGTCATTTGGACTTATACTTTTAAATGTCTCATTCTTGTATATCTCTTTACCATCTATGAAAAGAGGTATTCTTAAAGGAAATGATGATTTATGCTTTTCTATCCAAGTTAATAAATTTTTTTTGTTCTCTTCTTTTGTGTAATCTATATAGGGTTCTGGTGAGAATGGTCTGAGCATATGAAAATTTTAAAGGTTGATATTCTAAATTGAGGCGGTAAAAAAGGAGAGATAGCACTTAAAAAAAGAATTAATGTAAATTGGAAAGATGAGGAAGGAAAAACACCATTACATTATTTTCAAAAAAGAGATATTATCCCTTACTGCTGATAATAAATTCTTTGAAGTAGCAAAATTTTTAAAGGAAATTACACTTTTACATTATTCAGCCCAAGTTGGACATTTTGAAGTAGTTATAAATATGAAGGATTTAGTAAAACTTCTTATTCAAAAGGGAACTAATAAAACACACTGTGATTATGCTAAAAGTAAAGATATAAAAAAGCCCATTTTTAAGTAGATTTTAAAAACAATTTATAAAATACTCTTTGTGCTTTAAAATTTTCAAACTATGCAAGAGAAAATTGTGGGAATAGATCTTGGAACAACAAATTCAGTAATTTCAATAATGCAAGGAGATGAAACAATCGTTATACATAACTTGGAAGGTGAAAGAATAACACCTTCTGTTGTTGCATTTAAAGGAAATGGGGAGGTTATTGTAGGTTCTTCTGCAAAGAGACAAGCAATTCTAAATCCAGAAAATACGATATATTCTATAAAGAGATTTATGGGAAGAAGATATGATGAGGCATTGGATGATATAAGAAGGGTCCCTTATAAAGTAGTAAGAGGAAAGAATGATAGAGTGGAAGTCTTCATTCCTGCTGAAAATAAAAATTATACACCTGAACAAATTTCTGCTGAGATTTTGAGATATTTAAAGAAAAGTGCAGAATCTTATCTTGGAGAACCAATAAGAAAAGCAGTTATTACAGTTCCTGCTTACTTTAATGATGCTCAAAGACAAGCAACAAAAGATGCCGGAACTATTGCTGGTCTTGAAGTTGTAAGAGTGCTTCCTGAACCTACCGCTTCCGCTCTTGCTTATGGTTTAAACAAAACAGATAAGAAATTAAGAGTTGCGGTTTATGACCTTGGAGGAGGAACATTTGATATCTCTATATTAGAATTAAGTGGAGGAGTATTTGAAGTTATTGGAACACATGGAGATACACATCTTGGTGGAGATGACATTGATAATAGAATAATTGAATGGTTAATCGAAGAATTTAGGAAAGAAACAGGGATAGATTTATCAAATGATAAACAAGCTCTTCAAAGACTTAAAGATGCTGCTGAAAAGGCTAAAAAAGAATTATCTTTCCAAAATGAAACATTAATTAGCCTTCCATTTATTACAATGGATAGCACTGGTCCAAAGCATTTAGAAAGAGTTCTTACAAGAGCAAGACTTGAAGCAATGGCTATGGATTTAATTGAAAGGAGTATTAAGTTAGTAAAAGAAGCACTTGAAGAAGTAAAGCTTAGACCATCAGATATTGATGAAATTATACTTGTTGGTGGTCAAACGAGAATGCCATTAGTCCAAAGGAAAATTCAAGAATTTTTTGGAAAGGAACCTCATAAGGGTATTAATCCAGATGAAGTTGTAGCAATAGGTGCTGCTATTCAAGCAGCAATTATATCAGGTGAATATAAAGCAAAAGATATAGTTTTATTAGATGTTACTCCACTTTCACTTGGTGTTGAAGTGCTTGGAGGATTGTTTGATGTTGTAATTCCTAAAAATACTACAATTCCAACAAGAAAGACAAAAATTTATACAACTGCTGAAGATAATCAAACAAGTGTTTGGATTAAAGTTTATCAAGGAGAAAGAAAAATTGCAAAGGAGAATAGATTACTTGGTGAATTTGAATTAACTGGAATTCCACCAGCTCCAAGAGGTGTTCCACAAATTGAAGTTACATTTGATATTGATGTAAATGGAATTTTAACAGTTAGTGCGGTTGAAAAAGCAACAGGTAAAAAAGCGGATATTAGAATCCATGCAAGAACTGGATTAACAGAAGAAGAAATTCAAAGAATGATTAAAGAAGCACAAGAGAAAGAGGAAGAAGATAGAAGAAGAGCTGAACTTATTGAACTTAAAAATCAAGTAGATGCTTATATATATTCCGTTGAAAAATCTATGAAAGAATTTTCAGATAAAATTAGTGAAGATGAAAAGAAGAATCTTGAAGAAAAGATAAATAAAGCAAAAGAGACATTAAAAACTGATAATAAGGAAGAAATCCAAAAAGCTTATGATGAATTACAAAAGGTATGGAACTCTATAACAACGAGAATTTACCAATCCTATTCTTCTCAACAGAAGTCAGATGAAGGAAAAGAAGATTTTAGGGTTGAAAAATAAATGATTTTTTTGTTAATATCTCAAATTTCTGAAATTCAAAATAAATACTTAAAAATAAAATATTTAAAAGCGGATTTCACTCAAACAATAAAGCAAGGTGAAAATACTATTACACAAAAAGGTTATCTTGAATACAAATCTCCAAATGAATTAAAATTTTATATAAAGGAACCACAAGAACAACAAATAATATTTAAAGATAGCTTTATGATAACAATTTTTGGAAAAGATACATTCAAAAGAACTTTGCCACAAAATTCAATGTTTAATCCATATTACTTTTTAACAGATGGAATAAAATTTTATAAAAGTGAATTGAAAAAAATTAATAATAAAATTCAAATTGATTTAAGTGCGGATACATTATTTTATCAAAAAATTCAATTTATATTAGAAGCCAATACTTATAAACTTTTGAAAATAAAAGCTTTTGATAATGCTGGCTTTGAATATGAAGTTAATTTAAGTAATATCATTGAAAAGTGAAAGCTTTAAACTATGCTTTAAAACTATTGAAATTTCGCTCATATTCAATAAATGGTATAAAGAAAAAACTTAAAAGTAAGGGATTTGAAGAGAATGAAATTGAAGAAGTAGTTGAAAAACTAAAAAATTATGGATATATAAATGAGTTAGAAGATGCTATAAATTATGTTAAAATTAAATGCTCAAAAGGTTGGTCAAGGAAAAAAATTCAAATGGGATTAATGAGAAAAAATTATAGTAAAGAAATTATTAAGGAAGCATTAAATTATTATGATGAAAATGTTGTAATAGAGAAATTAAGAAGAGAAATTTCAAGGAAAAATTTAGATAGAGAAAGAGCTATAAAGCTTCTAAGAAGTAGGGGATTTGAATGGGAACTTATCAAATCTATCTTGAAAATATAAAAAAGACATATAAAGATCCAAAAGAACTTGTTGTATTTGAAAATTTATGCTTAAAAATTATTGAAAGTGAAATTGTTGCTATAATAGGACCTTCTGGAAGTGGAAAAACAACATTATTAAACTTAATTGGAGTTATTGATAATCCAGATGAAGGAACTATTGAAATTTTAGGAAAAGATATAAGGAATTTAAATGAAAATGAAAAAGCAAATTTTAGAAATGAAAACATTGGATTTATATTTCAAATGCCACATCTTGTAAATGAGCTAACAATTTTTGAAAATGTTTTAATTCCAAGTTTAATAAAATATAAATTTTTAAATGGAAATGTCAAAAAAAGAGCAATTGAATTACTTGAATATATGGAATTAGCACAAAAGAAAGATAATTTCCCTTTTGAAATTTCAGGGGGTGAGAGAAGAAGAGTTGAAATAGCAAGGGCTCTTATGAATTCTCCAAAAATTATAATAGCAGATGAACCTACTGCAAATTTAGACCCAAACTTAAAGTTTTCCATTATGGACTTAATTTATAAAATCAGAAAAGACTTTAAAACTACAATTATTTTTTCTACGCATGATTATGAAATTTTAAAATATGCAGACAAAATTTATAAAATTGAAAATAGAAAATTGAAGTTGATTAGTGAAGAAAATTAAAAAGCTTTAAAATTTCATTACTATGCTTCTCTTAATTTCTCTTCAAACTTCAACTATAAATTTAAATGTAATTGACGAGAAAGGAAAACCAATTCCATATTGTGCTTATACACTTTATAAAGATACTTTAAAAATTACAGGTGGTTATTGTGATGAGAATGGAAATATAAAAATAGAAAATGTTCCCTTCGGAAATTACAAAATTGTTATTGATTATATAGGTTATGAGAGTAAAGAAGTTCAAATTAATGTAAATA
>JAUQPS010000001.1 GCA_030550205.1 bacterium | reverse complement strand
TATAAGCATCATCCTGATTACTGCCTCCATAATAGGTAGCCCATTGTAGAACACCTGAATTAGAGAATCTTAGTATAAAGGCATCAGAGTAATACATTATCCCATCAAAATTACAATTTCCATCAGTCCCACAACTATTATCATAATAAGCACCATTACCAGCATCTTGAGTTGGAAAATCATTTGAAAGTGTTCTTCCTGTTACAAACAACTTACCACTATCATCTACTGCAATAGAATAACCAGTTTCATCTCTACTTCCTCCATAATAAGTAGCCCACAACCTTTGACCTGAATTATCAAACTTTAAAATAAAAGCATCATAATAACCACCATTGCAATTTCCGTCAGTCCCACAAGTTCCATCAAAATATCCACCAGCATTTTGAGTTGGAAAGTTAGTTGATTTCGTCTTTCCTGTTAAAAATACATTACCATTATCATCTGTTGTAATTGAGCGAGCTTCATCAAAGTCATTCCCTCCATAATAAGTGGCCCACTGCAAAATTCCTGAATTAGAAAACTTTAATATAAAAACATCCATATAACCAGCATAATTTGACTGAAAATAAGCACCTCCACCTGGGTTATAGGTTGGAAAATCAGTTGAATAAGTATATCCAGTCAAAAACACATTACCATTAGCATCTGTTGTAATAGAAGAACCATAATCATAATTACTTCCTCCGTAATAAGTAGTCCATAATAATGTCCCTGAATTAGAAAACTTTACAATAAAAGCATCAGAATAAGTTGTACATCCTCCACAACTATTATCATAATAAGCACCTCCACCTGGATTATAGGTTGGAAAATTAGCTGAAAATGTTCTTCCTGTTATAAATACATTGCTATTTGCATCCGTAGTAAGAGAATAGCCATAGTCATAATCAGTCCCCCCATAATAAGTAGCCCATTGTCTTACTCCCGAATTATTAAATTTCAATATAAAAACATCAGGATTATTAGGACATCCATTGCAGACTCCTTGATAAGGATTTTGAACTGGGAAGTTAGTTGACCATGATTCACCTGTCAGAAATATATTACCCTGTGCATCCACTGCGATAGACCAACCAATATCATCATAATCCCCTCCATAATAAGTCCCCCATACAAGAGCATAAGGGTCAATTAGTAATGATTTATTTTTGTCATAGTCAATAGCTTCAAATGTTAATAAGTCATTTTCTTTTAGTCTATAACTCACTTCTACTATATTATTCCCTTGATACCCTATTAAATTCCCATCCTTTATCTTTCCAATTGGCGTTGATAAAATTATTGACTTTCCATTATCTGCTAACTCTATATCAGCATATTTTACTTTTAGCTTTATTTGTGATATCAACTGGGGATTTTTTACCTCAAACTCATGATGAAAATTGCCATTACCATCATACCTAAATATCCAATCTATTCCAGGATATATATCTTTTATGATAACCTTCCTATAACTCTTTACAAATAGTATTCCATCTGGACAATGTGCTAAATAAAAGTTCTCATATCCTGGTAGTTCATCTTGATAGATAATATTCTCTTTTTTTATCTTCCCTCCTATTAGCTCATAGTCTATTCTCGAATAGTGTAATATAGAATTTTCAGGTTCTTTATTTATAGGTAAAGATGGCTCTTTATTATCTTTTGAAACTTCCTTTTTCTCAATATCATATATCACATAACTCATTCCATTTTCAGTTATGAATATACCCATATTTCCATTCCTTGAATAGAAAACAACATTTTCAGCTATCTTTCCATCTATAGTAGCAAGTTGGCCTTTATTGGGTGTGAAACCTTTATAGAGATAGGGATAGGAATTGAGCCATTCTTTTATAATAGAAGGGTCATAGCTATTTACAACATTACCACCCATAGCTGAGACAAAAGATATCATCACGCTTAGCATTATCATGATGCTATCTCCTGCTCTCTATGTTGTTTTTTATATGGTTTTATCATAGCCTTAACCTCCTATTCAAAGAAATAGATTTTTCCTTATTACTCATAATTACCTACCTTAATAATTCTAACTTCATCTCCTACTTTAACCATAACAACATAAACACCCTTTCTATCAAATTTAACTTTATACTCACCACCCAATACATAACCAATAGATTTACTTAAAACTAATCTTCCCCTCAAATCATATACATCAAAACCCAAATAAGTCGGTTTATTAACATTAAATACAATATAGCCATTTCTATAATAAACTAAATTGTTATTTTTTGTTTCACTACTATTATATGGAACATCATGAAGAATAACAAATCCGTCAAATGCATTCATAAATGGACCATAAACATACTTATTTGAACAACTATTACATATAAAATTTGTTCCATAAATTGTATAACCCCCAATATAAGTTACACCATAAGCCTGCGTAACATAAGAAGCATAATCATCATCACTACCTGCATAAATGTAAGTTTTATAAAGTGAGCTTAAATCATTATTCAAACTAACTAAAAAAGCATCAAACTGACCAGAACCAGAAGTTGTTCCATAAATTGTTTGATTCGGCGTAAAGTTTGAAGAGTTATGAGTAAATCCAACTGCATAAACAAACTGACTAGATTTATCTACTATAATTCCTTTAACCATTTCTGAATCAGAAAGCAAATTACTACCAGGACTTGTAAGAATAGCAATTCTTGGATTAAGAAAACTATTATCTAATTTGGCAACAAAAGCATCTGAAACACCTCCCAAAGTTCCATAAGTAAATATATTAGCACCACTTGAAAAATTAGAGCTATTTTTAGTCTGCCCTCCAATAAAGATGTTATTTAAACTATCTAAGGTAATTGTATTTGAATAGTCATCATTTGAACTTGCCAAAATTATAGTTGATAAATGATTATTTAATGAAGAATTCAATTTTGTAATAAAGGCATCATTTCCACCAGCTATACCAATGAGTGTTCTTGAAGGAGCAAAATTAGTTTGATTACTCGTATATCCTGTTATAAGAACATTTTGATTATTATCAATTACTATTGATTTTGAAATATCATCACCACTTGATGATACAATTGCTAAAATTGGTGCTGTAATAAAAAATGTATCTATGGATATTACAAAAGCATCCTTATTTCCAATTGTTCCAAATATATTTGGCGCTATATTAGTAAATTGTGAAGTGTTTGAAGTGTAACCAGTTATAAAAATTTTGTCATTTTTAATATATAAACTAAATGCTTCATCATCAAGAGGACTTGCAAATATCAAAACCCTCATTAAATTAGTTATACTATTATCAAATTTAGCTAAAAAAGCATCTTTATTTCCAACTGTTCCATAAATAATTGATGGAGAAGTTGGGAAGCTATCTCCCTTCTCCGTCATACCAGCAACATAAACATTACCATTTGCATCTAACTTTACATCATATGCACAATCATGAATATTGGGAACACTTCCCATAAATGTTGTTTGAATATGAGTATTTAAACTACTACTCAGTTTAGTGATAAATACATCATAATAACCTGGACCCACACCACCAAACGAAGTTTGAGGATTTGAACTAAATGCTCCTGAACCATTAGTACAACCAACCGCCAAAATACTATTAGTTAAAGTATCATAAGCAAGAGAATTTACAATATCATTATGAGCACTTACTAACATTGCTACAATAGGGTCAATAATTAACGTTTTTGATTTATCATAATTAGTAACATTATAGGATATTTCATTATCTTTAATAATTGTTTGAACTTTAACTTCTTGCGAGCCACTAAAAGCCTTAACATTTGAAATTACTATATTACCAATAATTACACTATCTCCTTTTAATTGAGGAGAAATGTTAGTTATAATTTTTATCTTATCTACATCTGCATAAGGCTTTATTTCAAAGTAAAATTCAAACTTATTATTATCCATGCCATTTATAACCAAATCTATTCCATCATATACACTTTTCAATCTCACACTTCTATAAGATTTAGCCTTTATCGTTTGATTACTATTTACATATGCGAACTCACCTTCCTGAAATTGAGGATATATCCTATATCTTTTGGAATTTTTCAAAAAGAATTTTATATTTCCTATCTCTATAGTTCCATTATGATTTATCACAATACCATTTAGCGTATAAAAAGCAATATGAGGACTTACTTGTCCTCTATTCTCTATTAAAAGGTTGTTCGGCAAGCCTAAGCCTGCGATCAACAAAAGCGTAGCCATCTAATTTATGATGCCTGGGAGAGCAGCTTGATATTAAGGTGTCTTCTTAATCAAGATGTTCTCTCAGACATTTTCACAATTTTAAAGCATATCTTTAAAACTTTCAAAATAAATATCATCTCAATTCGCCTTTTAATTAAGCCTTAAAATTTTCAATTATGCAAGAGAATACAGGAGCAAATTGGTTATCGCTTCTTATATTTTATCTGCTTATATTTTTAGTTTTCTACTTAATACTTATTTTGCCACAACAAAGAGAAAGAAAAAGAAAGGAGCAAATGATTAAAAATATCAAAAAGGGGGATAAAGTTATAACAACATCAGGAATTATAGGAGAAGTAACGATTATTGGAGATGATTATTTTATCATTGAAAGCGAAGGTAGTGCTATCAAAATCAAAAAGTGGGCTATAAATGAGGTGATTAAATAATGGTTAGGAAAATTTTAATATATCCAGATAAATTTTTAAGACAAAAAACAATTGAAATTAAAGAATTTAATTTTGAAGTTTTACAATTAGCACTTGATTTAATAGATACAATGCGAGCATATGAAGGACTTGGAATATCCGCAAACCAAGTAGGTGAAATTCATAGATTATGTGCAATTGACTTAGAGGGAATAAAAGAAGGAAAAGGTTATTTAGTTTTAGCAAATCCCATATTAATATATAAGGAAGGTTCCGAAATTGATGAAGAAGGTTGCTTATCATTTCCAGAATTATATGTTAAGCTTGAAAGACCAAGTTTTGCAATTATTAGAGCTCATAAATTAAATTTAAAAACAAGAGAATTTGAAGAAACAGAAATTCAAGCAAAAGGCTTATTTGCAAGAGTTCTTTTACATGAAATAGACCATTTAAATGGGATATTATTTATAGACCATTTACCAATTGAAAAACGAGCAAAAGTTCTAAAAGAATGGATGGAAAATATTAAATCCAAACAGAAAGTTTATGAAAAAGCCAATGTGAAAACGATATAAAAACTTCACTATTTCTATTTCTTTTAATTGCTTTAATAACTTTTTGAGCAACTTTTTCAGCTTTATCAAGTTTTGGAAAATTATAAGGTAATTCTAAACTATTGAAAAATTCAGTTTCTGTAGCTCCTGGATAAACATTAATAACTTTAATTTTATGTCTATATAATTCTCTTCTTAAACTCTTGAAAAATCCCATTTGAGCACATTTTGTAGAGCTATAAATTGACCAATTCTTTAATGGGAAAAACGCTATTAAACTTATAATATTTACTATAATTCCATAACCTTGTTGTTTCATAATAGGAACTAACTCCTTTGTTATAAAAATATGTGAAAATAAATTTGTCCAAAACAATTTTTCTAAATTTTCCAAAGATATATTTTCAATTTGTCCATAATAACCAATTCCAACATTATTTACAAGCACATCTAAGCTATCAAATGTTTCAAGAAAGTAATTTTTCACATATGAAAAGTCATTATTTTTGCTTAAATCCATTACAATATATTTCGCTTTTATTTTATAAGTATTTTCTAAATCTTGACATATTCTTGAAAGTAAATTTTCTCTTCTTGCAATCAAAAGCAAATTATAATTATTTTTAGCAAGCTCATAAGCTATTGCTCTTCCAATACCACTACTTGCTCCTGTTATTATAGCACTTTTCATATCTTTATAGGATTTGGAGTAAATGTAAGTATAAATAAGAAAAGAGATAAAATTGCATATATCTTATCTAATTTAGAAAGCTTTGTATAATCATTTAATGGTTTTGGATGCTCAATTCCTAAGATAATTGTTAATATAGCCCACACAAGCCAACCTCCCCAATATAAAAAACCAAATACAATTAAAGCTATCCACACAACATAAGAAATATACTTTTGATATTTACCAAATAATGAATAAGCGATATGACCTCCATCTAACTGACCAATAGGAAGTAAATTTAAATTTGTAACAAACAATCCAAGCCAACCCGCAAAAGCAATAGGATGTAAAATTACAACCTTATCACTTGTATCTCCAATTACAAGATAAGAAATAAATTTAAATAAAATACTTTCACCAAGTGAAAAACCCGCTTTTGAAGCCTCATCCATAGGAACAACTTTTGAAAGCTTTAAACCAATTATCAAAACAATAATTGTTATAATAAGTCCAAACCAAGGTCCTGCTGCTCCAATATGAAGTAAAGCTTTCCTATTTGGAATAAATGACCTTAATTTTATAATAGCTCCCATTGTTCCAATTAATGGATTTGGAAATGGTATAAAATATGGCAAAGTCGCATCTACTTTAAATTTCTTTGATAAAATATAATGACCCATCTCATGAAATAATAAAATTGACATTATAGATAATGAAAATGGAAAGCCTTTAATAATATCTTTTGAAAATGGATTTGCTCCTGATTGAAAAGCCCCTGCTATAAGTGTTGAAATAATTGTTAATATAAATAAAACAAAATGTAATAAGTAATTTTGTCTTTGAGGTTTTGGAATTTTAATAAGCCTTAAAATGAAATGAGCTTCTTGTTGAGGTTTTATATCAATATAATAATTTACTTTAAGTAGCTCTTCTTCCATTCTTGTTAAATATTCATCAGCCTTATATGGAATATGAACTAATGCAATAATTTCATCTTCAAATTCTTGAATGGAAATAACAGAAGAATACTTGTTTAGAACATAATAAACATTCATACTTCCAAAACCACCTTTCCAAAAACTTCACCACTTTCAAGTATTTTATGAGCTTGCTTTGCATCTTCAAGTGGCAAAACCTTATAAATAACAGGCTTTAAAATACCCTTTTCATAATAATCAATAATTTTTATTAAATCTGATCTTCTACCCATTGTTGAACCTATTATAGAAATTTGCCTAAAAAATATATGCCTTAAATCAATTTCTGCTATATGACCACTTGTTGCTCCATATGTTACTATTCTTCCACCATTTTTTACAATTTTAATTAAATTATTAATATGCATTTTGCCTGTATGATCTAACACCATGTCTATTCTTCCAAATTTATTTTTAATTTCTTCAACAATGTCCGATTTTTTCCAATTTATAACATAATCTGCACCAATTTCATAAGCTTTTTCAATTTTTTCATCACTCCCAACAGTTGTTATAACATATGCATTTAAAATTTTTTTAGCTATTTGAATAGCAACTGAACCTACGCCACTTCCTCCTGACATTATTAAAATAATTTCATCCCTTTGTAAATTTCCCCTTCTAATTAAAGCATTATAAGCGGTTAATGAAGTTAATAAAAAGCTTGCACTTTCTATAAAATTTAAATTATTTGGCTTTTTAAAAACGAATTCTCCTCTAATATTTATATATTCTCTATAACCCCCCCAAACATTTTCTCCAAGTATAGAATAACTTTTACAAAAATTATCATTTCCACTTATACACTCATAACATAAATTGCAAGATATTGCAGGCGCCAAAACGACTTCATCACCAATATCAATATGTTTAACCTCACTTCCTTTATCTACTACAATACCTGAAATATCTGCTCCCAAAATATGAGGTAATTTGGGTCTTATATTAATTCCTTTTCTAATCCAAATATCTAAATGATTTAAGGCAACCGCTTTTATTTGAACTAAAACTTCATTTGGACCAATTTTAGGCTCTTCAATTTCCTTATATTCAAGAACATCTATATCTCCAAAATTATTAATAATTACTGCTTTCACCAGCGGTAATGAGCAAATACTCTATTTGCTTCTGCCATCTTATGTGTATTCTCTTTTATCTTAACAGCATTACCTACACCCTTATAAGCATCAAGCAACTCGTTTGCTAATCTTTCTATCATAGTTCTTTCAGATCTATTTCTTGCAGCCTGAATAATCCATTTAATAGCTAAGGAAATTTGACGCTTTGGTCTTATTTCAACAGGGACTTGATAAGTAGCACCGCCAACTCTTCTTGCTCTAACTTCAATTTCGGGCTTAACATTTTCAATTGCTTTCAAAAATACTTGATAACCATCTTCTCCTGTTTTCTTTTGAATAAGTTCAAGTGCCTTATAAAAAATTTTACTTGCAACTGTCTTTTTACCATCCCACATTAAATTGTTTATAAATTTTGAAACAAGAACTGAATTATACTTTGGATCTGGCTCAATTATCCTTTCAGGCGCTCTTCTCCTTCTCATTTCTTCTTCTCCTCCTTAGGTTTTTTAGTTCCATATTTACTTCTACTATTTCTTCTCTTTTCAACACCAGCCGCATCATAAACACCTCTTACAATATGATATTTAACTCCTGGTAAATCCTTTACTCTTCCACCTCTTACAAGCACAACAGAGTGCTCTTGTAAATTATGACCCTCACCAGGAATATATGCAATAATTTCTCTTCCATTTGAAAGTCTGACTTTTGCAACCTTTCTTAAAGCAGAATTGGGCTTCTTAGGTGTAGTCGTATAAACCCTAATACAAACACCTCTTTTTTGTGGATTCCCTTCAAGTGCAGGAGCCTTTGACTTTCTCTTTTTTGGTTTTCTAGGATTTCTAACTAACTGGTTTATTGTTGGCATATTTCCCTCCGTAATATAAATTATATTCTTCTAAGGGATAAACTGATACAAAAACCTTTCCTTTCCTATTTTCAAATTTTACTTTACCATTTGCAAGTGCATAGAGTGTATCATCTCCACCCCTTGCTACATTATAACCTGGATAAAATTTCGTTCCTCTCTGTCTTACAAGAACATTCCCAATTTTTACAATTTGTCCATCCCCAACCTTAACTCCAAGATATTTAGGTCTACTATCTCTTCCATTTTGTGTAGAACCTTGCCCTTTATGCGTTGCCATAGTTTGAAAATTTTAAAGCATAAAAGTTCTTATTTATTCCTATTATTCATTTAAAGCTTTCAAAATTTTCTTTCCTTCTATTTTTACATTTTCTAATTTGTATTCTTTAATAAGTTTTTCTAAAAATTTTCTTGCCTTATCTTATTACATGTGAGCCCTTTGCACCGACTTTTAAAATATCAATTTTATCAAAAAACATTACCTAATATTGCTTTAAAATTTTCAATTATGCTCTTTTGGATAATAAACTTACAGGGTTTTCAAAAACTACAAAGTGTAAAATGGGATACTCTTCAAATTGTAAAGGCTATTGAAAGGGCTAAGGAATTAAGGATACAATTCCCTGAATTTGAAGATTGTTTCAATTCCAAATCTCAAACTTATGCAGGATATAAAACAGAAATAAGTCCATATGGTGTAATTACTGTTTTTGACCATAGAGGAAGAGAACTTATGACTGCACCAGTGAAGGACGGAAAATGTAATGGTTGGCAGCATAAAGTTGTAGGATTTGCTATAAATGATGTATTGATTTTATACATGGATAGAAATGTTTATATTGTTTATAAACTTTTAAATGGCTCAGTGGTTTATAAAATGGTAACGATGGATGTTCCATTATCAAGATATCAATTAGTTCCGACATTTGGAATATTAGATAGTGGTGATACACTTAAATTCTTTGGAGGCTCTTTAAGAGAAGATAGATATTTTTATGGATATTTGTATTACTTTATTAAAAGCAAAAGGCAGTTAACAACAACACCATTTGAACTTGAATCAATAATACAATTTGACCAAACAAGGCAGTTAAGATGATAAACTTAATTTTAAGTCAGATTTTAAATTATTCGTTGGTGTTTTCAAAGTCAATAAAACCTGACATTATAAAAGCTACTTATAGTTTTCAAACGAATAAGGGAAATTCCGAAAGTGATATAAATAAAAAATTTTCCCAAATTGAAGATATCTTAAAAAAGTCTAAGTATAAATATGATTTAAAAGACACACGAATAATGCCATTGTATATAATTGAAGGAAATTCAGAGAAAAGGGTAATCTCGGGATACATGGGTTATTGGAATATTGAGTTTATACTAAAAGATGAAGAAGAGATTAAAAAACTTGAAGAATTTCTCTCAAAAAATCTAAAAAAAGCAGAAGTTTCCTTTGAGTTAAAATCCACTGATTCTTCAATATCGGATTCTCTATTGCTTCAAGAAAAACTAAAATATATGAAGGAAATAATAGATAACATAAAGCAGCAAGCAAAGCTTATTAATGAAAATTGCTCCATTGAAAAAATTGAGTTTCAAGATATAGAACCTACTATAAATTTACCTCAAATTTCAAACATTGGAAAAAATAATATAAGCTTTACAGTCTATGTATCTTTAAATTGTAATCAAAAGCAATAGGTGGGGTGCCTGAGCGGACGAAAGGGGCTGATTCGAAATCAGCTTCCCCTTAAAAGGGGGACGTGGGTTCAAATCCCACCCCCACCGCATTATGTTATTTATAATTTTAGCTCAAAAAGCCAATTTTGCAGTTGTAGATATGGAAAAAATTAAAGCAAATTACTATGATTATAAAGATGCTTTAAATCAAGTAAGGCAATTTCAATTAGAAAAAGAAAAAACCTTAGATAGTTTAAAAAAAGAAATTGATAGCTTAAAAAATTTACTTTCGGAACAAAGAGCATTTTTAACAGAAGAAGGTATTTATAGATTAAATAAAAAAATTGAACAAAAGGAAATTGAATATCAAAATCTTGCAAAAGATATATATAATCAAGTTAGCCAAAAATATCAACAGCTTGTCACACCATATATAAATAGAATTTATTCAGTAATTGATAGCATAGCAAGGAGAAATAACTATGATATTGTTATAAACAAAAGCAATAATGATGCAATTTTATATTTCAATAGCAACAATGATATTACAGATGTTGTTTTAAATGAATTAAATAAGGCTTATGCAACAGTCATCAGAGGCGGAATAAACTATGTAGGAATTTTTTATTTTAAATTAAATACAAAAACATCAAAACTAAAAGATATTGCTGACAAGATGGTAAGTATTATGGAAACAGAAATTAAAAAAATCCCTAATATAAATTTTGTTTCTACTGAGCAAACCGCTAATATATATAATAAAGAAGACCCGACAATGGATGGTATATTAAAAGCAGTTTCAATTCTAAAATTAGATGCATTTGTATGGGGAAATTTGGATATAAAAGAGAATACAATTTATTTTAAAATTTCAATTTATTCAAAAGATGGTAAGGAAATTTATTCAAGAAGTGGCCAGAGCTCTGATAAAGAAGAAGAATGGTCAAAGTTAATTAGTGCCTATACTAAAGATATTATGAATAAGTATCGTGAAAGCTTGAAAAAATGAAAATATACCTTTTAATTCCAACTATTTCATATATTTTAGCAGTTTGGGTAATTTATAGTATTCAAAAGCCAGAAGTATGCTCAATATATAAAATCATTCCAATAATTATTATTTTTTTGCTATCATATTTTAATGAATTTACTATTAAAAAAACAAAATCAAAATTTGATAAAAAAACATTAGCACTTTGGAGTGTTTCAAATTTAAGTTTATTATATACTGCTGGAAGTGTTTTATTTGTAATGTTTGGTGGAAATGTTATAATTTCAATTATATTATTAATTTTGGGATTTTATGATAATTATAAAATTTTGAAATTGCTTGAAAGCTAATTTTAAATCACTCTATACTCAAAAGTCCTTCAATTTTATTTTCAAGATATTTAACTAAATATTTTGGATTTGTTCTTTCACCAGTTACATTTTGAACTAATTCTTGTGGTTTATACAATGAGCCTTTTTGATAAATTTTTTCTTTTAACCACTCATAAATTGTTTTAAATTCCCCCTTTCTTACAAGTTTATAAATATCTCCAAGCTCCTCATTTATTTTATAGAAAAATTGAGCGGCATTTAAATTACCAAGCGTATAAGTTGGAAAATATCCCATCTCAGATGACCAATGCACATCTTGTAAAATACCCTCCTTATCATTTCTTGGTCTAAATCCAAATAACTTCTCAAATTTATCATTCCAAGCATCTCTTAAATCATCTACACTTAATTTTCCATTTATTACATCCCTTTCAAGCTCAAATCTTAAAATGATATGTAAATTATAAGTTAGCTCATCCGCTTCAACCCTTATATATGAAGGCTTTATTTCATTTATTGCTAAATAAAAATGCTCTAACTTAACATTTTCAAACTGAGGGAAAAACTTTTTTAAGTCATTATAAAATAATTCCCAAAATGCTAGGCTTCTTCCAATGAAATTCTCCCAAAATCTTGATTGAGATTCATGTATTCCTAAGGATACACTTTCACCAACAGGCGTTCCAAAATAATCTTCATTAAGACCCATTTCATAAAATGCATGTCCCATTTCATGAAGCGTTCCAAATATACTTGAACTTATATTATCTTCATAAAATCTTGTAGTTATTCTTACATCATTTGGTAAAATTCTTGTTGCAAATGGATGTGTTGTTTCATCTAATCTTCCTCTATTAAAATCAAAACCAATTTTTTCAAGTAAAAACTTACAAAATTCCTTTTGTTTTTCTTTATCAAAATGCCCTTTTAATACATAACTTCTAAAATCCTTTTTAGAACTCTTTACTCTATTTAATAATCTTATTGTTTCGCTTTTAAGTTCATTAAATATATTTGCAATTTCTTGTGCAGTCATTTCAGGCTCATATCTATCAATAAGAGCATCATAAGGTTCATTTTTATATCCAAGAATTTGAGCTTCTTCTTTCAAAATTTCAATAATTTCCTTTAAATAAGGCTTAAATAATTCAAAATTATCTTTTTCTCTTGCTTCTTTCCATACATGATAAGCTAAGGTAGATGTCTTAATATGTCTAATTAATAATTCTTTTGGAATTTTCTTTTGCTCTTTATATCTCTTTTCCCACCAATATATATTTGACCTTTGAATTTCATCTAAATCACCACTTTTAGCTATTTCTATAAGTTCTCCTACATAATCCTTTGTCCATTCATCATATAAATATTCTCCTAAAATAGCATGAGCTTCTGCCCTATGTTTATATCCATCTTTGGGCATATAAGTTCTTTCATCCCATCCCGAAAGAGAAAGGAGTGAAGAAATATAGCTTAGTTTTTTTGATAATTTAACTAACTCACTATATGCTTCTTGGAAAGTTAATTTTGTCATCTGAAAATTTTAAATCCCCCTAAAAGGGGGATAAAATTAGTATGATACATTAAGACCAATTGTAAAACCTAAAAGAGTTTTAAGTGAATTCTTTCCCATAATAGAAATTCCACTATATGTATATTCTCCAAACCATCCATATTTTGCTCCTAATTTAGCCCAAATAGATAAAGGTCCAGTTTTGTATTTAAAGTATGGAACAAGGGATAAGTTGTTTGCATCTTCTTGCCAAAAACTATTACTATCACCCTTTGTTTTATTCCAATATACAATATCAAGACCAAAACTCAAAGAAACCAATTCAGCCAAACCAACCTTATAACCACCGCCAAAAACAAAACTAATATAATCTCCATTATCATAAGTTATATTATTCTCTGTTTTTGAAAGAGTATATACATAATCAAAACTTGCATGAAAATCGCCTAATCCTGCCATAAATGGAACATTTGCGCCTAACCCTACAAGAATAGCATTCTGACGATCTGAATTTTGTATTTTATTACTATTAAAATCCATTTCTGGTCCCAAATCTAATTGAAAACCAACTTTGCCATTTACAAAAAGGTAAGAACCTCCCAACAATAGACTTAGATATTGTGGAGAAAATCCACTACTTGTTGAACCCCCATTTGAAAGTTGGTTTTGTGTAAATCCAAACTTTCCTCCTATATAAATTTTTGGACCTAATTCGGGGGCAAAAACATAGTATTTACCACCCAGAGCTAAATTAAGGACTGAATAGGATCCCCCTATTGTATCAGATTTACCCGTGCTATCATAAGCTTCTTTTGTTGAACCGTATCCAAGATACAAATCAGCTGAAAATTTTTCAGCATACGCTATGGAAACAAGAAGTGACAAGCTCATCATCAACCTTTTCATCTTTTCTACCTCCTTTTTTCAAAACTTGGAAATTTTAAAGTATATCTTTTCTCTATCCGTTTGAACAAAAATTACAAATACCCCTTTATTTTTTAGCTCTATTTTAATATCATTCATATTATTATATTCCTTCGCAAATACAACTCTACCATCTACTGAATAAACTTTAACCTTTACCCATGACTTATATGGAATATTTAAAATTATTCCATTTGAATTAGTTTTTATGCTTAATTTTGAAAAATCAGAGATTGGACTTTCAATTTGTTTTGTTTGAACACATACATTAGCCCCCAATATCTCAATTTTATCTATTATCCAACCACTATCTCTAACCGCCCCATCTGAATAAAACTTAAACCTTAAATACAAATTACTTGTCTTAAACATAGTAATATCAAATGTATCACTTCTAAAATTACTATTTATTCCCCAAAATCTTTTAATAGGTATGAATAATTTGTTATCTTCTGAAAAATCAAGACCTGCAAAATCATAAACATCATCAAGTGCATTATAATTACCTTCAATTCTCCATCTATGTGTTATTATTGCTTCAAGGTAATCATAATTATTTACATTTAAAGAACTTAATAACCTTACATCTGTGTTTAAATTATTGTTATACAAGGTTCCAGGAGAATTTGTTCTTAAATATCCATTTGAAAATACCCAAGTGCCACCATTTACTTGCCAATTTGAGTTATTATTAAAATCATCAGAAAATACAATTTGCTTTTGACCCGCTATAAATTTTTCAATAGTTTGAATAAATCCAGCATTATTATAAAATGTCATAAGAACTTTATAGTTTTTACATCCATTTAATGCCCTAAATGAAAATGCATTTGGGATATTAAAAAATCCATATCCCAAAGAATTTAAACTTCCAATATAAACAATTGTATCCAAAGGTATTGCATTTACACTATCAAGGATTTGAATTTTTGCGTATAAGTTATTTATTGGACTATTAAAGCCAAGATTCATACCAGAAATTGAAATTTTCACTGTATCGTTGCTAAAATAATAAGAAAATTTTGTTAATTCAATATATGGACCTGCTGATTTTACAAGATATAAAAATGGAAATATATTCTCACCTACTTGTTCTAAAATTATATTTGTGTCAGGTTGATAAAAATTCTCACCTATTTCAAATGTAAAACCAAGAGCTTTTGGATGCTCATTAGTAGCACCATACATCCAATCATCTGTAACCCCATCTGTTACATATAAATTATATGCTTGATATGATATATAAGCATTATGTCTAAACATCTTCCAAGCTAAGGTTCTATAAGAAGAATCATCAGGTGTTGGTGTGCTTGTATATCCCCAAGGCCAAAGAATTAAATTTGAATACGTATGAATATCAACTCCAATTGTTGGTTTTACTTGATTAAAGAAATCTCTATAAGCTTGACTTTCCGGCTCTGAAAATGCGGAAGGACCTCTATAAGTATCACTTGAAGGATCACCACTAGAACCTCCACAACATCCCCACATATATCCAAAATTTCTATTTAAATCAACTCCATCATAACTTGTTTCAAAAACTCCATTATTATTATTATCTCTTTTATTTTTTCTCCATAAACCACTTGAATAGCTTTCATTAAACACATACCCATCCGGATTTGTAACAGGTATTATATAAATATCTCTATTATCAAGAAGATATTTTATTTCTGGATTTTTGTTATAGTTTTTAAGTAAAAAGCTACCAAATCCTAAGAGGACAGAAACCCCAGCAGGTTCTCTTGCGTGAATTGCACTATTAAACCAAACAACAGGTTTTGAATTGTTATTTGAAGTTATTTTAATTCCTTTAATAAGCCTATTTTCCCAACTAGTGCCTACAATAAATGGAGAAGATACAAGATTTGGATAATTATTATAAAAATTGTTTATTTCGTTCATAGCTTCATTATATGTATAATAAGGTCCAAAGTTAATAAGAGTTCTAGTATCAGAACTTCTTAGCAAAATCTCATTTGGATATAAGTCTTTAATTTTTTGATATTGAATTTCAGTTAAAACAAAATCTGCATATCCTTTCTTTAAGTCTATAGAATGTGTAATATCAGTTATACCTAAATTTATGATGTTTTCTATATCGCTCTTATCCTTTATATAGAACCTAACAAGTAATTTTTCATCCGAGAAGAAATTTAAAAAGATGAAAAGCATATTGAAATTTTAAAGGATTGCTTTATAATTTTCACTTTAATGTTAGGATATAACCTTGGGGAAGGGCTTTGGTTGCGTTTGTTAGAGCGTCATCATGCAGAATTTTTATTCGTCCTAACTGATCGCAATCGAGATCATTTGCGTCCGTGGTTGCCTTGGGTAGATGAAGTAAGGAGTATTGCAGATAGCCTAAACTTCATAGAAGAAGGTTTATTGCGATTTGCACAGGGAAATGGCTATGAGTTGGGAATCTGGTTGGAAGAGAAGCTTATTGGAGTAATTGGAGTTCATGAGATCAATCGCGCAAATTCTTCTGCTTCAATTGGCTACTGGCTAGATGTGGAATACCAAGGCCGTGGCATTATGACTCGCGCAGTTATAGCAGTACTTGATGACTTGTTCTTCAATCGCAAACTACACCGAGTGGAAATTCGTGTTGCACCAGAGAATCATAGGAGTCGAGCTATTCCAGAACGCCTTGGTTTCCGGATGGAGGGTATTCTCAGAGAAGCCGAGCGCCATAAAGACCGATGGGTAGATTTGGTTGTTTATGCTATTCTAGATAGGGAATGGAAAGCATGCAGACATCCCTAACTTAATTTTTAACAACAAGGAAAATTATAATTTTTTAAATTTATTCTTTTATGCCAATTATGAAATGCTTCAATAAAATCTGGATATAATTCAATTGAAAATATACCAATTGGATTTTCAAGTCCAAAAAAATCCAAAAATGCCATTAAAATTAAAAATTCTTCATTATGCTTATATTCTTGAATAATGGGCATTTTAAATTTTAAATAAATAAATTGTTTTAAGTATTCCATTTAAAACTCTTTAAAACTTTAGCAGTATTTGAATGAATTTCAATTAAATCCTCAACCTTTCTACTATAACCCCCCGCTAAAACAACAACAATTGGAATTTTCCTATCATAAGCAAATTTTATTACCATTTCATCACGCTTTCTTATACCTTCTTTTGTTAGTTTTAAACTTGCAAGCATATCATCAAAATAAACATCTGCTCCTGCAACATATATTATAAATTCAGGGTTAAAATGAGAAACTTTATTTAAAGCATCTGCTAATATATTTAAATATGTTTCATCATCTGTATTTTCTTCAAGCCCTATATCTAAATCACTCTTTTCTTTTGGAATTGGATAAAGCCATTCTTGATGTATTGAAAGAGTAAAAACATTTTTATCATTTCTAAAAATATGAGCGGTCCCATTACCTTGATGAACATCTAAATCTATAACTGCAGTTTTCAAATTAATTTTCTTAATAGCATAAGCAATATCATTTAAATAACAAAATCCCTCTGCATGATCCTCATAAGAATGATGAAATCCACCACCACAATGAAATGCATAATTATTTTCTAAGGCTAATTTACTTGCCTTATAAGTCCCATCACAAGCTAATAAAAACATATCTATAATTTCCTTATTTAAAGGAAGCTCTGAATACATTGTTCTTCTTGTAATCCTTAAATTTTTTAAATCATCAATATATTCCTTTTTATGCACAATTAAAATCTCATTAAAATCAATCATTTCTGGCTCTAATACTTCTTCTTCTTTTAAAACATTCTCTTTTAATAGTTTCTCATAAACAAGTTTATATTTTATCGTTCTAAATGGATGATTTCCCAAATCTACTACATATTTATCTGAATATACAAACCACTTTCTCATTTTTGAAATTTTAAAGGAAATTTATCTACCCTTAAAATTTTAATTATGTATGAATTTTTAGCAAAAGCACTTTTGAATATAAAGGGAAATATAAAATTTATAGAGCTAAAAGAACCAAGATGTAAAATTTACTTACCAGATGATACTATTTGGGCTTTATTAAGAGAAATTTATCTATTAAAAATATATGGAGATATAGAAAATTTAAATGGGATTGTAATAGATGCGGGAGCTCATTGTGGTTCTTTTTCAATACCTGTTTCATTTTATGCCAAAGAAGTAATAGCTATTGAACCAAATCCAACGATTTTAAAAATTTTAGAACTTAATAAATTGATAAATTCAAGAGAAAACATTAAAATTCTTCCATATGCTTTATATTATAAGAAAGAAAAAGTTAAATTAAAATTAGAAGAATTTTCAGAGTATAACTCAATAAATGAAAAATGGGGTTTTGAGGTTCAAACAATAACCCTTGATGAAATTTTGGAAAATTACGATGAAATTTCATTATTAAAAATTGATATAGAAGGAGCTGAATTTGATGTATTATTAAATACAAAGCCAGAGAATTTAAGAAAAATTAAAAGAATTGTAGGAGAATTACATTATGAAAATGAAAATTTAAGAGATAAACTAAAAAATTATCTTACATCAATTGGCTTTGATTTTGTAGAGATAGAAAAAAGTAATGTTTATACACCAACATCTATTTTAAAGGCTTTAAGAAATTCAAAGAATATAAAAGGAAATGCTTTTAACAAGCTTTTAAATTACTTATATTTGATTTTACCTATAAGAAAACCAATTATTAGCTCAATAAAAAAAGAAAAAGTTACATCTTTTGAATGTAAAATGCTTTAAAATTTCAAAATGGTTATTACCACTATTATCTTAACGCTTATTATAATTGGAATTTTAATTTTTGTTCATGAACTTGGACATTTCTTATTTGCAAAATTATTTAAAGTGAGAGTTGAAACATTTTCCATAGGTTTTGGACCAGTAATAGCATCATTTAAAAAAGGTGAAACAACCTATGCAATATCATTATTCCCCTTAGGTGGTTATGTAAAAATGGCAGGAGATGAACCAAATAATTATTCAGGATTACCTTATGAATTTTTATCAAAGCCAAATTATCAAAAAATTCTCATTGTATTAGCTGGTCCATTATTTAATATCATTTTTGGAATTCTTGTATTTTATTTAGCTTACCAATTATTTGGAATTACAAATATCAAATCAAATGAAATTTTTAAAAGTGAAGTTGAAGAAATAAAAAAAGGAGATAAAATTTTAGAAGTAAATAATAAGCCTTTTAAAGGCTGGTATTTTTTAACTTCTGAAAATTCAAAGAAAGATATAAATTTAAAAATTTTAAGAAATGATAGTGTTTTAAATATAATTTTAAAAAAGGGACAAGTTAATAAGCTTACTCCAAAAGTTGAACCTATTATAGATGATGTTATTAAAAATTATCCTGCATATCAAGCGGGATTAAGAAAAGGTGATAAAATTATTGAAATTGATGGGATAAAAATTGAAGATTGGTCCCAAATTAGCTCAATTATAGTAGATAAAATAAATAAAGAAATTACTATTAAATATGAAAGAAATGGGAAAATTTATGAAACAAAATTAAAACCAAGAGGAGAAATTGTAGACCAAAAAGGTAGAAAAGAAGGGAAAATTGGAATTTTAAAATCATTTGATAAAATAATACCAGATCCAATTTTATCAATAAATTTAGCACTTGAAAAAACTATTCAATCTTCATTACTCATTTTAAAGGTTTTAGTAGGATTATTTACAGGTGAAACATCATTACAAGTTCTTGGTGGTCCTATTATGATTGGAAAAACAATTGGAGAATCATCTCAAATGGGCATTCAAGTATTATTACTTATCACAGGTTTAATATCAATAAATTTAGCAGTAGTTAATTTATTACCTATTCCTGCCCTTGATGGAAGTCATATTTTAATTTTCTTAACAGAATCAATTATAAGAAGAAAAATTAATCCCAAATTTTACTTTGCTATTCAAATGACTGGATTTATATTACTTATGATTTTGATGTTCATTATAATTATATTTGATATTTATAGGATTTTGATGCCATGAAAGTTTCTGAAATTTCAAAAATTTTAAATAAACCTTTTGAAGGTGAAGATATTGAAATTTTAAGTGTTAGAGAAATAGAGAATGCTGATGAAAACTCTATTATATTCATATCTGACAAAAAGCAAGATATTGAAAAATTTGTAGGTCTTGTAATTAGCCCATTTAAACCTAATAATATAAAATACAAATCAATTATTATTGTTGAAGATGTAAAACTTGCTATGATAGAAGTTTTGAAATTATTTGATTGGCATAAAACTTCAAAAAATTCATTTATATCAGAAAAATCAACAATTTTAGAAAATGTGGAAATTGGAGAAAATACAACAATTATGGACTTTGTATATATTTCAAAAAATGTAAAAATTGGAAAAAATTGTCTAATTTATCCATTTGTTTATATTGGTGAAAATGTAAAAATTGGAGATAATTGCATAATATATCCACATGTTTACATTGGTGAGTTTTGCATTATTGGAAATAATGTAATATTGCATGCTGGTGTAAAAATTGGAAGTGATGGCTTTGGATATTACAAAAATAAGAAAATTCCACAAATTGGAAATGTTATTATTGAAGATGATGTTGAAATTGGAGCAAATAGCTGTATTGATAGAGCAACTATTTCAAGCACAATAATTAAAAAAGGAACAAAAATTGACAATTTAGTTCAAATAGCACATAATGTAATAGTTGGAAAAAATTGTTATATTGCATCTCAAACAGGAATAGCAGGAAGTAGTAAAATTGGAAATAATGTAATTTTAGCAGGACAAGTAGGAATAGCAGACCATAGCATAATTGAAGATAATGCAATATTACTTGCAAAAGCAGGAGCTAATGGTTATGTAGAAGGAAATAAAATTTATGGAAGTGCTCTTCCTCTTTTAGAAAGGATGCAATATTTAAGAATAATAAATATTATAAAAAAGCTTCCTGAAATTTACGAATTATTTAATAAGCTCAAAGCATCAAACAAAGAAGGCTCCTCATAAAACTCATAATACCTATCACTCATAATAATATCATATCCATCTACAAAATAAATATAATCCCTAAAATTCCTTGAACCATAAAAATTATTTCCCTTAACAATAATATATCCATCAGCAAAAGCATAAAACTTTATCTCTCCATCTATTACAATTTCTTCATTTTCAAAACCCTTTGTTTTCATTACAGATTTAAGTGAGCCATCCCTATGATATGTCTTTATTTCACCATTTTTATATGCAATAGATAAATAATCATCAAAGCGCTTAATTCCAGTTATTGATTTGATAGGATTATAAGAAGGAATTTGCTTTATTTCCCAATTTGTTGTAAATACATAATATCCAAAACTATCTACAACAAATATATAATTTTTATAACTTGAAATAGCTCTAATTTTTGTATTAGAAACTTTAAACTCCCTATCAATTTCAAAATTATCAACATTTAAGAATTTCACAAATCCATCTTCTGTTCCCAAAATTAACTCTTTATTATAAATGAAATAAGATGAAGTTTTAATATCGAGGGATTTTTGAACTTTACCATCAATTTTACAAATATCTAATCTATCCTCAAATATCAAAATTAAATTTTTACCGGTCCAAATAAAGTCCTTCAAGAAAACTTTTATTTTATAAATTTCTTTAAAGTTCAAGCTATCTAAAATTATTAAATTTCCATCATCTGAATAAGCAAAAATATAATCATTATATGCTTTTAAAATTTTTATCTTTCCTTTTGAAATCTCAAATTTTTTAAATTCTCTCATTAATTCAAATTCCTTAATTAAAAACTTCTCTCTTAACTTAAAAACTACCAAATAACCATCACACCCTATTAACAAGAAATTATTAAAAGCACCCATACTATAAGCATCATACTTAACTTTAAAAGACTTTATGAAACTTAAATTATTTAAATCAAAAACTTTTAAGTAATTCCCTTCAAAAACAAATATCTTATCTTCTTTTGGAAGAATAATCGCATTATCTGATAAGGATAAAACAACTGAATTTCTCTCTAAATCATATAAATAAAAAGCATTATCTTTTAAAATAGCAAATTTTCCAAAGAGATAAATTATATTTTCAGCAGGCATTTCATATTCTCTTAATTTTGAAAAGGATTTATTATTTTCAATTGCATAAATAATTTGTTCTTCATGTATCATAACAAATCCATCATCTAAATCAATTTTTGTAATAGAAGTTGGAATTTTCTCATATACTTGGGCTAAATCATAAAGAATTTCATTATCAAAAATTTTAACCCCTTGTTTAATTCTTCCATAATAAACATAAACAATATCATCAATCGCTTCCAAAGCTTCAATTTTATTAGGAAATTCCCTTTCATTTAATTTAATTTCTGACTTTACATTATAAACAATTAGCTTATTATCAATTGCATAAAATAAATAATCTCCTAACAACTCATAAGGACCATATCCCCCATTAAATTCCCCAATTTCCTTTAAAAAATAAAATTTACTATCATAATATACCCAAAATCTTACAAGCCCATCATCACCCCTACTAAATAATAAGTTTTCTTTAAATTTAATATCTTTATATTTTGCTTTTTTTGGAAATACAAACTTCAAAACAGGATAAGAAAAACCTTGTCTTTTTAAATTTTCAATAAGCTCATCAGATAGAATGCTATCTAAATTTTCAATGGCAGAAGGTTCAATAGAAAGAGCTTTTTTTAGGGTATTATAAAAGCTATTTAGAACTTTTTGTGTATCTATTGCCATTTCTCTTGATAGAACTTCCATAACAGTTTGAGTTCTTATAGAGCTACCCTTATACAAATTATAGTATTCAACAAAGCGATTTATAAATGCAATTTCCCAATCATTTAATTTTACCATGTTCCACCTCCTATGTTTATAATTACTTTAATTGCTTCTGGTTTTTTGGCTATTTCAAAAGCCTTTTTAATTTCAGAAAAATGAAATTTATGGGTTATCAATTCAGATGGTTTTATAATAGATGATGTTATTAAATTTAATGCAATTTTTGTATCATCTGGCCCTGCGGAATAACTTGGAATTATTGAAATCTCATTAAAATAAATATAATTTATATTAAGTCTTAAAATATCTTCTGGTGGTGTTGGTGCAAAAAGAATAATTCTACTAGCTCTATCTGCTATTTTTAAAGCAAATTCTATTGCTAATATACTAGGAGGACCGACAATAATAAGACTAAACTTCTCTTTAAAATGAAAATCATCAGGATGATAAACTTCATCAACATTTGACCACTCTAATGCTAATTTTCTTCTATTCTCATAAAAATCAAAACCTACTACTTTTCTTGCTCCAAATAATTTTAATAATTTAGCATTTAAAAGGCCCATAAATCCAAGACCAATTACCGCACAATTATCTAAGCTATTTACATTTGATTTTCTAATAGCTTTTATTGAACAAGCAAGGGGTTCAATTAAAGTTGCATCTTCACTACTTACAAAATCTGGAATTTTTAAAACATCATTCTCATATATATGTTTTGGAACACTTACTATTTCACTAAACCCACCTGGATAAATTTTATAATTTCTCCAAGTTTCACAAGAAGTATATTCACCCCTTTTACAATAATCACAGCTCATACAAGGAGCATGATGATGAACAAAAACCCTATCACCAATCTTAAATTTATCAAAGTTTTCAGGAACTCTTATTACATAACCAACTAATTCATGACCAGGAGTATATGGTGCTTTTGAATTTACATACCACTCCATTAATTCCCCCGTACAAATTCCACACAATTCAACTTTTACTAAAAATTCCCCATTTATTTCACTTTCTATAATTTCCAAATCATCAAAACTATTAAATTTTAAAAACTTCAAGAGCTTTCTTTTAAAGCAGTATTTATCTTTTCTTCTAAAATCTTTTTCATATTTTCAAACAAGGAAAGACCAACCATTTTTGATTTTATCCTTTTATCTTTCCCAATTATAAAAGTTGTAGGAAGCACATTATTAAATCCCAATATTCTTGCAACTTCATCATTTGAATAACCTACTATATAATTTATTTTCTTCTTTTTTACAAATTCTCTAACTTTATTCTTTTCTTCTCCTACATTTAATCCAATAACTTGGATTTGATCTTTATATTTTTCCTGCAATTCAATAAAATAAGGTATTTCTGCAACACAAGGCTTACAAGAAATAGCCCAAAAATTTACTACTAAAACTTTATTTTCAAAACTTGATGTTTCAATAATTTTATTGTCAAGTGTTTGGAATTTAAAATTAATTACTCTGTTAGGATCAAACTTTTCTTCATCTTTATTACTTCCCAATTCAATCTTTATACAACCACTAAATAATAAAGCAAATGCAATTAAAAGTATCACTTACTTTCCCTCAAAGCACTAATTATTTGATTTTCAAACCACTCTTTTGGACGATAACCAATAGCTCTTGCTTTTATTTTACCATCCTTTCCAATTATAAATGTAGTAGGAAGACCACTAATACCACCAAATAACTTTTCTATTCTCTCCTCAGAATGTCCAATAATATAATTTATACCCATATTTTTCACAAATTCTTCAACTTTTTCTTTTTTTTCACCAACATTTAAACCTATAAACTGGACATCATTTTTATATTTTTCTTGAAGTTCTATAAAATGAGGAATTTCTTTTAAACAGGGAGGGCACCAAGTCGCCCAAAAATCCACAACTAATACCTTACCATCAAAGCGAGAAATTTCAACAATTTCATTATCAATCGTTCTAAAACTAAAATTTATTCTCGTATCACTTTTATTACCACAAGAGATAAGACCTATCAAAAACAAAACAAATATACTTCGCATATTCTTTCTTTTTTATTTAAACTTTATTACAATCTTCTCTAGCTTTATTCCTCCACCTTCATAATATCCAGGCTTTAATACTAAATTACCTTCTTCAATAGGTAATCTACTCATTATAAATTGTTTCAATATCCTCATACGCTCTTCCATAACACCCATAGCTTCTGGACTTGGATAATATGTAATCTCAATAGGTGCTGTCCAAGGATAATTCTCTTTTAATATATTTAAAGCTTCTATAATTCTATCCTCTTGCCCTTCTCTAAATACTGCAAATCCCCTTTCAAATACATCTCCTATATCAACAATAGTATATTTATAACCCCCCTCTTCATAGTAATATCCCTTAACAGAAAATGGCTTACTTAATTCTCTTCTTGTTTCTCTTCCATCAGAAACAATAATTCTATAATGGAATAGTTGTCCTGGCTCAACAACCGCCTTACCTTTTGTATCTTTTCCATCCCAATAAACATAATCAGGAAGCTTTCCTTTACCAGAATATTCTTTAAGCTTATTTCCCCAAGAGTCATATATTTCTATTTTCCAATCTTTAACATTTCTATATTTCTTATTAAACTCGCCAACATTAAGAGGAACTTGTTTATATACATTTATTGGATATACAGGTTGTCTTATAAATAAGTTTTCAAGTTTTATAACCTTTCTAATTTCTTCTTCTATGGTCTTTGGAAGTCTAAGCTCTAATTTTCTTTCTTTGCGATAAAGTAAAGAGTCAATAGGCTCAAATGGGGCAAGCGAAACATCCGTAATAGGCTTTATTGCATCATCAATGGAATATTCAGCTTTTTCAACAACTTCCTCTTCTTGTTCTGTTCCACTTCCTTGAGCAGGAGGTTGTTGCTCTTGGGACATCAAAAGCCCCACAAAACCTAAAATAATTAAAAGCTTAAATAATCTCATAATCTTTCCTCCTTACATCAAAACAAATCTTACTGTTAATCTTCCCTTCTCCTCTGGCTTTCCAGGTTTTGGAGCAAATTTCCACTGTTGTAGTGCAGTAATTGCAGCATTATCTAAATCAGCATAACCAGATGAGCGAACAACTTGGATATTAAATACATTTCCATTAGCATCCACGGAAAATGCTAAAACAACAGTTCCTTCTCTACCTTCTTGTTTAGCTTTCTTTGGATATACTGGTTTTACTCTATTTAAAATTTGTCTATTAGCAACCTCACCTTCAAGTTGCATTCCTGCTGGTGCAGCAGAAGCTATTTCTTGAACAGTAGGAGGTGCACTCACAGTAGGCTTGCTTATTTCTACTTTTACCTCTTTTGTTAAATCTGGACTTGTTGCAAGACTAACTGCTTTTCCTCCACCACCAATTCCTCCTCCAACATCTGTCCCAAGACCAAGTCCTCCACTACCACCACCTTCAATTCCTCCACCAAGCGAAATAGCAGGAACTGCCTCTTGTGAAAGTATATCTGAAATACTTGCTCCTTTACCAGTAACTCCTACTACTACATCCGCAACACCCACATCTGCTAAGTTAGCACTACTTACATCAATTTCAGCTTGAAGATTTGCTATTCCCTCTATATTAGTTTTACTTAAATCTACCTTAACATCTAATTGCTCTGTTTGAACAGAAGGCATAGATAATAGCCTTGGGTCAATATTTACATTAACATCCAATTTTGGACCACCACCAAGACCAGGTGTAGGTTTTGGAAGTTCTGTTGATTGAGATAAAAGCTTAGAACTTAAATCTACTTTCTTTTGGTCACCAGGCTTACTTTCTTCCTTCTTAGCTTCTTCTTTCTTTTCTTCTTTCTTTTGCTGTTGAACCTCTTTCTTCATTTGTTCAACTTTTCTTTGTAGCTTTGGATTGAGAAAATTACTCTTAGCAGCTTTTTCTTCAAGAAGCTGAATTTCTCTTAGCTTTGCTTCTTCAATAGCTCTTGCTATTTGGCTTCGAAGAGACCATAGAATACCAGCATGGATAATAATAGCAAACAACAGGAATATGAGAAATCTCTTTTTTGACCCTCTATCTTCCTCCCATTCTGGGAGAATCACTTGTCTTTCTCTCATGCTCTCACCCCCTATGTCTTTTTAATAACTGCCAAGGTTATTCTTTTACTACCACCCCTTTTAACTGCATCAATAGTATTTAAAACTGTTTGCCAATCAACTGATTTATCCGCTCTTATTACAACTAATTGTTCTCCAAGTTCTGCATCTGGATTTTTTTCTTTATATTCTTGCTGTGCTTTTTTAACTAACTCCGTTAATGTTTGAAGATCAACTTGCTTATCTTTAAAGTAAATTGTTTTATCTTTTTTAATTGATACCGCTATACTTTGCTCTAAATCTGCTTCTATAACCCTTGCCTTAGGAACTTCTACTTCAACACTTGTACCCTGAAATAATTGCTTAGAAGCAATAATAAGACTAACAAATACAAATGCAAATACATTAGCTAAATTAAATACCGCTTGCGCAACTTCTCCTTCTCCACCCTTTGCCTTTGCCATAGTTACCCTCCTCTTTTCATTATTAGAACATCACCTGCACCTTTACTTTTTAGAAAATCTATCATCTGAACAACATTTTCATAAACAACTTCTGGATCAGCAGATAATAGAGCATTCTTTTCAATACTCCTTGCTAAAAGCTTTGGAACTAAATCTTCAAGTTGTTCTTGGGTAACAGGTTTTTTATTAAGTTCAATAGTTCCATCCGCTCTCATATGAATACTAACTTTAACGTCTGTTTTAACTTGTTTTTGCTGAATAGGTCTATTTAGTTTAGCAGCCATAGAACGACTAACGAATATACCAGATTCTATAACAAATGGAATAGTTAAAGCAAAAACTTTAACAAGCGAACCCATTACATCTGTTAATGAAATGAGGCCCGCTGCGGGGACCTCTGCCTCTACACTACCATGTTCTAATCTTCTCTTGGGCATTTAAATCACCCCCTCGTCGCTTGATATTCTTTAAGTATTACAAGAAATTCTTGAACCGCTGCCTCGATTCTTGAAACCATTACATCCACCGTTCTATTGAAAACATTAAAGAAAATAACTGCTAAAACTGCTATTATAAGACCTGTCCATGTAGCTACCAATGAGGTAGAAATACCTTCACCTACAACCTCAGGACCACCCGTTCCTGTAACCGCAATTTCATGGAAAGCGTGTATTAGACCATCAACTGTTCCAAATAATCCAAGAAGAGGCGCAAGAACGCTTATAACACTTATTGGAGTAAGTCTTTGTGTTAATCTATCCTTTTCATTTAAAATTCTTGCATACATAAGCTTCTCAACTTCCTCTGGTGGAAGTTCAGCATTTTGAAGTCCCACTCTCAAAACATTTCTTATAGGTGTATCAGCATCACCCAAACGCTTTAATGCTCCCTCAATATCACCTTCCCTTAGATGAGTAAGAGTTTCCTTTACTATTCTATTAGCATCAGCCTCCTTTCTTCTGTTATATGCTATGAACCTTTCAATAACAAGAGCAATAAGGATTATAGAAACAACCAAAAGGATAAACATTGGTAAACTTGAAAAGTAAGTTTTGGGTCCTACGACCCCATCCCAAACTGCATATAGTTTAAATATCATGCTCTCTCCCTCCTCCTTTACTTAGGTAAAATTTGCAAAATTTGGTCTATCTGGCTTACCATCTGCGTATTACCCTCTTGTTCATACAATGTTCTTGCTTGTTGTAAATAAGCAATTGCTTCTTTTGAATTACCAAGTTGTGAATAAGCCCATCCAATGTTAAACAATGTTTTTGCTTTATTTTTACTTTCTGGGAATTTATTTAATGCTTCTTGTCCAATTTGTATTGCAGAAGTAAAATCATTAGATGCTAAATAAGCGGTCATAAGGTAATTATACACATCTTCTATATTTGTGCCTTGTGGGAAGAAATCTTTATATTTCTTTAAAGCTTGAATTGCTTGTTGATATTTCTTTTGCTTCAAGTATAAAGCACCAGCAGTATAAAGAGCCTCTGCTGCCTTTGGACTCTTTGGAAATTCATTAGCAACTCTAAAGAATAAATCTGCCGCTTTCTCTTCATCACCATTTTGATATGCTTGAGCTGCCTGCAAATACAATGCCTCTGCTGCTTTATCACTTGCAGGATATTTTTGAGCAAGTTGTTCAGCATATTTTGGATCTTGTGTAGATGCTACCAAATAAACATCTTCAACTCTCTTTCTAACATCAGGAGCAAGTTCATGGTCTGGATATAAGTATAAGAATTTTTCATATATTTGTATAGCTTTATCAAATTCTTTGTTTATAGTATAGTTTCTACCAAGTGAATACATTGCTCTTGGTGTAATAGGATGACCTGGGAAATGCTCAACTTCCCATTCTAATAAAGCAATAGCCTTATCAACTTGTGCTGCTTTAAGATAAATATCAGCCGCTCTAAATGCTGCTAATGCTGCTCTTGGATGGTCTGGATATTCATTAACCACTCTCTCCCATAACTTAACTGCGTCACCATAGGATTTAAGTGCCAAAGCTGCAAAACCCTGGAAGTATAAAGCCTCACCACTTTCATATCTTGGTGTATAAAGAGCAGCAACTGCGAAATCCTTAAATGCATCCATATATTCACCTTTATTAAATTTAGCAACACCTTTTCCAAGGAATAACGCAATTATTAGCGATGTGTCTCCCCTTGCTCTTACAGCACCATCTATGGAGTTAAAGTGCGCTAATGCATCATCATATCGCTTTTGATGATATGCTATCCATCCAAGACCAAGCCTTGAAAGTATTACTAAATCTCTTGTCAATTGCTTCTTTATATTTATATTATATCTTAATTCTGCTTCAGGATAAGCACCAGCATAATAGTGAGCTTCTGCCAACCCTAAAACATACCAACCTTTCCACAAATCAAATGATGTATCCTGTGCCTCTGGCCTTACAGTATCTTGCATTTCTGCATAATAAATATTACCTTTTAACAATGCTTCTTTAAATTTTCTATCATGAACCAAGGATAACATCTCCATAGCCATAGCAGGTTTTCTTAAAAATGTTTGCTTATAATTTTCTATTACTAACTCAAAGTTCTTCGCAGCAGGTGTATATTTACCAAGTGCATAATCAATTGCACCTCTTGCATATTCACCAATACCTGCTTCCTCTGGTGGGAATTTCATTTGTTTTAATTGATCAGCCATTGTATAGGATTTAAGTGTATCTCCAACATAAAAGTTTGCCTGCATTAATCTTATAAAAGATACATTATAAATTTCTTGATCATTTGCTTTTGCTAAAGCAGATTCATAGTATTTAACTGCTTCTTTATACTTAGCTTTTGCATCATCAACTTTTCCTTCTGATTTATACTGATGACCCCATTCTCTTTCAGCATTTCCAGCAAAATATGCTGCTAAGTTAGCAAATTCAAAGTTTTGCTTTTTAGAAATAAGTGTTAGCTTTTCAATTGCACTCTCAAATTCTTTCATTCTATATAAAGATATACCCCAATAATATTGAACCCAATCAGAAAATATGGAACCATGATATTTTTGCATAAAGTCCTTTGCTAATTCTGCTGTTCCCTTATAATCCGCATATATAAAGTTTGCTTCAACCATTGCATAAGATATAAATGGTTCTCTTGGTGTGTTTTTATACCTTTCTAAGAGCACTTTATAAACTCCAATAGCCTCTAATGGTCTTTGCAATAATGCTAAGCTCCTAGCATAGTAAAACTGAGCCTCAGGAATATCTTTAATATCTTTTAATTTTTCAATTGCTTCATCGTATCTACCTTCTCTATAATCTATTATTCCTAATAACATCTTCGTTCTATTAGAATTCTTATAATATGGGTATTTTTGAAGCTCTTGAATAACTTGTTTAGCTTCTTTTGGATCTCTAAAATTCGTAAAGAAAACTGCAATAGCATAAGCTATTTCGCCTTTTAAATATGGTAATTTCTTTTCAATTTCACCATCCTTATATAAAGCAGTAAACTCATCATAGGAATTTTTATAACTACCCATATTGAAATGACATTCCGCTATTCTATAAAGAAACTCCTTACCATACCCAAATTTTCTAGCATCAGTTAATAAACGCCTATATATCCTTTCCGCTTTATCGTATTTGCCAGCGAAGAAAAGCGCTTCCGCTTCTCTATATGATTTGTAAAATTCTTCATATGTCAAGCTCAAAATCACATTTAAAATTGGCATCATATCCCTTTCACCCCCTTCTTTACATTAACTAAGCCTCCTCTCCTTTTATAAATTCTTCCATCTTCTGTTCTAACTATAAAATCATAATAATAAACCCCTGGTCCTGTATATTTCCCTTCTTCATCTACAACATGCCAATAAATACATTCACTTGGTGGGTTATCATCCCCCCAATATGTTTTATAAATTTTACCCCACCTATTTGTTATGTTAAATGTCCATCTTGTAACTTTTGATGGTAAAATATATCTAAAACAAATTTTTGTTACACTTGCTTCAGATTCAGGAATAACCTCTATAATTTTAGGTGAAGATTCAGCCCATACTGTATGACCAAAGAATTTTACAGTTAGTCCAAAAGTATAAACCTTATCTTTACTCTCCGCCTTAATATCATTCACACTAAGGTCACCCAAAATATCAACTGTATTATATACATATAATATACCTAAACCCGCAGGTAATCTATGGCCAATATCTGGATTATAATTATAACCTATTCTTAAAAATAATGGATAAAATGGAGCAAGCTCTATTCCAAGTGCTGCCAAATCCCTACTTTTCTCTTCCCTTGCCATAGTTGTATTTAAATCCATCGTAAATGTTAATGACCTACCAATAACTGGCAAAGGATAGTTAGCAACTTGAATGCCAAATTTAAGTTTTAAGGCATTTGGTGTATCTATATTTTCAGCAGTAAAACCAAACATAAAATATTCACTAAAATAAAAACTAAATCCACCATAAAAATGAGGCTTTAAAGTAGTATCTTTTTTAGCAGTATCTTGACTAAATGGATATTGAACACCAAAACCTATATTAAACCCACTAAAATTCCTTGATAAAACACCATAAATCATACCATTTTTAGTGCTATCCAAGTAACCAGCAACTCCAATTGCTACAAATCTATTTGGAATAACAAGTCCTCCACCATAATAACCCGCCTGGGAATAAAACCCACCTAGCATAACTCTACTAGCCATAGAAGCAGCAGAAGGATTAAAGAATATACCATCTACTCTTTCAGCATAGGCATTATAAGCATTACCCATAGATATAGGATGAGGTCCAAAACTTAAATTTAAAATTAAATTTATCATCTATGCCTATAATTTTAAAGGATAAACTTTAATGGTTTTATAAATTGGTCCCGGAAGAATACTTTCAAATAGAGTTATCTTATCTACTACAAATTTATAATCAAATGTTTTTTCTTTTAGAGTAATAGAAGTTCCATTTTTATTTCTTGCGAGTGTTATATGAGGGCTAAATGGTTTATTATCACCAAAATTCTTAAAATTATTTTGAATATCAATAGCAAGGTCTTCAAGCTCTTTGCTATATTCAACACCCAACCACAACACATTTAATTTATCACTATATACAGGAAACTTACCTAAGCTATTAAGTTTTAATTCAAAAGCTTTATATCTTTTTGAAATTTCATTTAGCTTTTTATCTATATTACTTAACTCTTTCTCACTTATTTCGCCTAGAAATTTTAAAGTTAAATGATATAAACGGTAATCTACCCATTTTAAATCATATTGCTCAATTATATCTTTTATATTATTATAAATATACTTTTTCCCATCTTCTGGTAAATCTATACCTATGAACATTCTCATCTTCTCCACCTCTTACCTATTATAAGAGTAAGTGCCAAAATTATAAAGCCAATGATGCAAAGTGTCAAGGATAGAATTTCTAAATTTGGAACATATTTCAATTCAACAATATAAGAGCCTTGTGTTAAGGCTATTGCCATTTGAGTATAATTTACTCTATAAACTTTTTTCTCCTTATTATTTACATAAGCCTTCCACTGATGATGGTAATTATTTGAAAAAATTAAATAAGAAGGCTTTTCTAAATCTACTTTTAACTTAATGTAATTTTCAGAATATTTTAAAACTGAAAAACTAATTTTATTTTGTCCATCATAATTTATCTTTTCATCGGGCTCATTTTCAAAAACTAATTTTCCATCAAAATTTCTAACATCTAAAACAGGATTATTTGAAACTTTATAATTATGAACAAAATAAAATAAGGGATAATAATTTAAGTTTTCATAAATTTCATAAACCCCATCATCATAAACTTTTTTATAATTTTTAACATATTCAAAAAACAATTTTATAATAGGGTCTTCAGTTTGGGGAAGTTTTTGAGTAATAACATATCTAATTGATAAAACATCACTTAATTTTGGATTTTTTAAAATTTCAACTGTTGTAGCAGGATTTAACATTAATCTTTCCTCTGCCCCAACTAATTTAAATAATTTTGCAGGTTGAATTCCACGATGTCCAGAAATTGTATTAATTTTCTTTAAAGAAAAATAATTTTCATCTAATTTATAATAAAATGGAAAAACATTATAATAGCCTGATTGTGATTTTAGAAATAAAACAACTTGATCATCAGAAAATCTATCCTCTTGGTCATATTGAATAAAATTTTTTGAAATTAAAAATAAATCAAATCCACTTAAAGCAGTTAAAAACAAAATAAAATTATTATAACTTAACCATTTGTTTATATAGGCATAAATAATAGTCGCTCCAATAAGTGAAAATATAAACGATAGAAATATTGAAAATTTAATTTTGTCAATTTCAGAAATTACAATTTGTGCTTTTTCAAAAGGATTATTAAATATACTATTTATTAAACTATCATTTACGAAAAGCCAAAATAGAAGTAAAACTATTGGTATAACAAATAAAAATTTGGTGTAATTTTTTGGAAATTCCTTTATGTTTTTAAGAGTAATACAAGCAATTAAAATAATAGAAAATACAGAGATATAAAATGCCATTGAAGGAGCTCTAAATTTTTGATAAGCTGGTAAAACTTGCCATATAAATTTATAAATTGGCGTTGAACCACCAAGGGAAATAATTGAAAAAACAATAAATGAGAAAATTAAGATATTTCTTAATCTATTTTCATTTTTGTTTAAAAAGCTTAAAGTAAACAATAAAAATACAATTATTCCAAAGTATTCAGAATTTATTTTAAAGGCATTTGGTCCCCAATAATAAGGATAATTACTTTCAAGACTAAATCCACTAAATCCCCCTATAAAACTTGAAATAAAATCTTGCCATCCAAGAGCCCATGTTATAGCAAATTCATAACTTTCAATTTGTCCCCTTTGAGAATAATTTATTGTATAATCATAAATTGGTAAAAATTGACCCATAAAAATAATTGCAGAAATAAAAAGCGAGATAAAACCAAATAAAATCACTTTTAAAGCTTTCTTTTTGTCTTCTTTTAATAAGAAGAAAAGCTCATATATAACATAAATAAATGTAAATAAAATTAAGTAGTAAATCATTTGAAGGTGAGATGTTAGAGATATTAAGCTTGTAAAAAGTGCCAATAATGACATATTTTTTAAATTAGGATTTCTGAAAATTTCTCTTAAATATAGGAAATAAAAAGGAAGTATTGAAAATATAGCAGATTTTGAAAGATGACCACTATAAACATAACCGAAATAAATTGAACTTAATAAATAAGATATAGCACCAAATAAAGCAATTTTCTTATCTTCAACAATTTTATTTACTAAAATAAACATTCCAATACCTGCAATTATAAGATGGAAAATTACCCAATAATTTACAAAGAATTTTGCAGGAAGAATTATCAAAAGGGCATAAAATGGATATAAACCAAATTGAAGAGTTGGAATAGTAGGCATTCCATAAAATAAATATGGATTCCAAAATGGAAAACTTCCTTTCAGAATCTCATTTCTCATAAATTCAAGAATATAAATACTATCTGTAATAGTATCAGTCATAACAAGCAAATTCCCAAATAATGCTTTAAAGAATAAAATTAAAGGGATTAGAATAATTATTAAAAGTTCAAAGTTTTTAAACCTTAACATATTGGCTCCAAAGGATTTTGTTTTATACATTCTTTAAACTTTTTAGCCCTTTCAATTCTCAAAAGCTTTCTCCCCTCTGCAGATTTCCATCTTTCAACTTCATAATCTTTCCATGGATTAAATGGTTTTAATGGTTCAATGGAGACAAATGTCATATAACTACTTGCTACTTTATATCTTTTACCAGTTAATGCTTCTTCCTTTATAACTTTAACTCCAATTTCCATAGAACGATTCCCAACATAATTTATACCCAAATAAAAATGTAATATATCTCCTAATTTTACAGGACTAAAAAAGTCAAAATTATCAACAGAAGCAGTAAAAGTTGGATTCCTTGCATATTGAACAGACAATATACCCCCAAGTTCATCTATTTTTTCAAAAAGATAACCAGCAAACATAAAATTAGAATAAATAATTTCATATGGAAATACTAATTTTGATGAGTATAAGCTATAAGTGGGCTTTTTACTAATATCAATATCATTTACTTCCAATTTTCTATTTTTAATTCTTTCAAGACGATAAGTTCTCTTTTTTAATCCCCATTCATAAATTAATTTTTCCTTTTCATCTTTTGGAACAACTTTTATATTTAATTTCCTTGGCTTTCCATTCTCATCAATAGCAACATATCCAAAATGGGCTAAGGTTACTACTTTAAGTTCTCCATTAAGTGTTCTTTTAAATACAGTAACTCCTACTTCTAAGGAACTATTAAATGTTGCTTGAACTCTTGAGCGAAAAATTAATGTATCTCCACTATTTACTGGTTCTATAAAATCTACACTATCCATTGAACCCATTACAACAGGACCTTGTGCAACTCTATTTGCCGAAAGAGCAGAAGCTTGACTAATCATATATAACATTTTTCCACCAAATAAAGTATTTGCAGGATTTATAAACTGAGGAAAAACATACTCATATATTTCTATCGTTGTATCGGAAATTGAAAGTTCTTTCACAGAGATTTGAAATTTTAAAGGAGAAATATATTTCTTACAAAATAAGTAGTAAAGTTAAATAGAGAAAAATCATAATGCAATTTCCTTTAATTTTTTATTTTTAATAAGTACTTGAAAACCATTTACTTCAGCTTCTTTTTTGAGAAGGCGCAGGTTGCCAATTTGGGATTTTCTTAAATTTTTTATTGAAAACTTTATATCTGATGTAAGTTTTAGTATTGGTATAGGTGTGTATTTGACAGCCCCGATTTTTACTTCTTTTAAATTTGTGAATAAAATCATTTTTAGTAAGCCATCTTTTATGTCATCTAGCGACGGAATAACGCTGTACTTACTGTGTTTGCCCTCGATTAAATATATTTTTTCTTCTTCAATTTTTACCTCATCGCAAGTAAAGAAGTAATACCCACCCAAATAGTTTTTAATTGTAAGGGTGGCTTTAGTGCCTGACAATCGCTCTTTAGGTTGAACTGTTATAGATTCCCTACTTTGTGCCTTCTTTGCTAATTCTCTTGAGAGTTTCATGAAGGCGTCTTTCCCTTTAAGGAGTTCGGCAATTCTTTTTTGGGCAGTTTCTTCTGAGTGCATTTCAATGTCAAGAGTTTCTGAAATTCTTTGATATGTCTTTAGTGCTTTTTGAGCGATTTGACCAACTTTTTCAACTTGCGAAAGATTCCAGTGTAAGGCGTCAGATTGGTAGGATAAGAGATTGTTTATTTCTTCTTTGATGTGTTGGATATCGAACTTTTGATTTGTGATTTTATGCTTATATTTGGGGCTTCTTTCAGCACTTTTATAGTAGGAGATAATCACATAAATGCCAAGTAAACTCATTAAAGAGATGGTATCCCACTGTAAAAAATCCCTATCCCCTTCTTTCCCCTCGTCTTTTAGAATGGGGATTATAGTTAATCTTTTGCCTTGAAAATTTAAAGTGTCATAAACTCGTGCATACGGGTAAGACCGTGTTCTTTTTGGGGAGACCCACCAGCTTAAGGCAAGTTGTTTATTTTGAACATTTAAAATAAATGCTGAATCTTTATTAAGAGCGGATTCAAGTTCTGAGATGTTATACAGATTTAAAGAACGGCATAGAAATGGTGTATATTTGATCCCTGTTATTTTAGCTGATACATCCATATTCACCTTCTTCTCTTATTATTATTTCAAAGGTGTCTTCTTGATTGAAGAGGTTTGATTGTTCGTCGAAACCTATTTTTTTCTTTATTATGGGGATTAGGGATTTTTTGATCTCAATTCCGATGCTATTTCTTCCAAGTTGTCTTGCTACTTTCATAGTGGTTCCACTTCCTACAAATGGATCTAAAACGGTTTCTCCTTTGTAAGAGAATAGTTTTATGATTCTGTAAGGTAGTTCTTCGGGGAAAGCAGCAATTTCTTTTTCCAATGGTGAGTTAGGCAGGACATTGACCATCTCCCAAAGGGTCATATACCATTTATTATCTAAAAATTCTTTTATGTCGATTCTTGAAGCTTCTTTTGTTTCTTTAGGTATTGAGTTGTAATCGAACTTACCTTTTTGGAATATCAGGATGCTCTCTAAGAGGTTATCTGGGTAAAAATACATCGGGTAAGGATTTTGCAATAAAACTCCACTTCTTCTGCTTATTCTCAGGTAGCCATCGGGTTTTTTCCATATGATGCGGTCTCTATATCTAAATCCGGCGTTTTGAAATATCTTTGTAGCGTCGGCGACGATTGGGAATTTTTCACCATTTACAAGCATATCATCAATGTTTAATACGGCAATTCTTCCATTTTTTAGCACTCTGAACACTTCTCGAGCAACTTTATCCAGCATTTCCAAGTATTGGTCATAATCTTTAAATAAACCTTTATAATCAAATGGGGCGTTAAAATAAGGAGGTGAAGTAACTACTAAGTGAATACTTTCATCAGGAATTTCCTTCATATTCATACTATTACCAACTATTAATTTATGGCTTGTCATATAACAAATAAAAAGGGGCAGAAAGCCCCTTACTTTTCTCCTTTGAATTTAATCTCAACTCTTCTATTCATTTGATAATCTGCTTCTGTCTTTTCTGGAAATACTACTGGTCTTGTTTCTCCATATCCTATTGCTTTAATTCTATCTGGTGATATACAACCTTTTGTAATAAAGTAATCTTTTACAGCATTTGCTCTTGCATCTGAAAGTCTTAAATTATATTCATCAGAACCTCTACTATCTGTATGTCCTTCAATTTCAACAACAGCGGTTGGCATTTCTTTTAATAATTGACATAATTCATCAAGAACAGGATAACTTTCTGGTCTTAATGTAGCTTTATTTAAATCAAAGTAGATATTCCTTACAACAATTTTAGCTTCTTTCTTAACAAGCTCTGCAACAATAGTTGTAGTTTCACCAACTTTTACACTAACTTGCTTAACCTGAGGATAATATGATTGGTCTTGGGGTTGTATATTTACTGCATATTCACCAGGTCCTACTTCAAATGAATAAGCTCCACTATTATCAGTTGCACCAGATACATTAGTTCCAGGTATGTTTATATTAGCTATTACAGGTTTTTTCGTTTCTCTATCAATAACTGTTATAACTACTTTTCCAGTTTTTGGTTTTTCTTCAATTGGAGTTAATGTAATATTCTTAACAAGAGCTCCCTCAACATTTGCTTGAATAACCTCAGAATATGTTTGATATCCTTCTTTTGTTGCTCCAATTTGAATTACACCAAGTGGTAATGAATCAATTGTATATAATCCAAACTGATCACTTACAACACTTTTACCACCTGCTACAATCTGAACACCTGCAATAGGAGCATTTGTTTTAGCATCTGTAACTTTTCCTGTTAATTTTACAAATTTTGGAGTTTCAACTTTTATTTTCACTAAACCAACTTCCTCAATTGCACTCTCCTTTAATTCAATTGTTCTTACAGTAGCATTATAACCTTCTTTTTCAATTCTAATTGAATAATTGCCAGATTCTAAATCTTTAAATGTTAAAGTTCCAGTTTTTTCATTTGTTCTATCTTCTGATATTTTATTATTATCCTTAAATAAACTTACAAGGGCTTGTAATGGTTCTTTGGTTTCACTATCAAAAACTCTAACTGTAATTGTTCCTTTCTTTATTTTACTTAATAAAATTCTAACTTCATTCTTGCCCTCATTTATATTTATTGTTCTAACTTCTGGTTGATAATCCTTTGCAGATACTTCAATAACATAACTTCCAACAGGAATTTTCTTAAACTCAACCTTCCCAAACTGGTCAGATGCCTGGGATAAAGGTGCTTTTTCAAGCTTTAAATTTACACTTGCATTATTAATAGGAGCATTGGTTTGAGCATCTTGAATAAGTGCAATTACATCACCATATTTAATTTTTGGAATACCAGCTTCATATGTAAAGTTAAGAGCTACCCAGATACTCCAATCTGGCTTAAATGCTCCATAAGGTAGTCCATTTACATAATCAGGTCCATAAGGCCCATAACTATAATTTAAAGGCTTTTCAAGTGCAATATCAAAATGCCAATAAGGATAGCCAACCTTTAAACCAAATGTTAATAAAGTAGCAGAAGAATCAGCAAAATTATCACCTTGTGGTTTTAAATATACAAATTCCGCATATGGCTTAACAATTCCAACATGTGCTAAAAGTCCCAAACCAAATTGCCAAAATTCATCACCCTTTGTGGTATCTCCAACATTATAAACACCTTCAAAATTTAATCTTAATGGATATTTTTGTAAAGAAAAAGCACCTCCAAGCCCATATGTTAAAACTTTATATGCAAACGGACGATAAATTCCACCTTTTCCACCAGTTGGGTCTTGGGTTGCAAAAGGAACACCACCTAGCGTATCTTTATCAAAAGAATTGGGATCCAAATAAACTTCTTCACCAATTGGTATATTTATATATCCCCTAAAACCTACCGCGAATGTATTCTTTACAATTGGAATACCAACTTTAAAGTTTGCTTTCACATCTCCAAGACCATATCCCAAGTACCATCCTTCCCCATTTATATCAAAGGCATCACCAAAATATTTCATTATTACACTAGCCTCAAATGGAGCCAAACTATATCCAAATCCAAAGAATTGAGAACCTATAAAAGGTTTTCCTTGTTTACCATTTAGAACATAATCAGACGAAGAATATTCATAGTTTATATTTATCAGATGGAATGTGAGAGCATTTATCCCATCAACAAACGCAGAGCCAACTCTTCTTGTTCCCGTTAGAGCCTCATAGTTTAGACCATAAAGATAAGTTTCTGTTTGTGCTACCAATAAAAGTGATATCATAACCTACCCTCCTTTTTATATTCTATCCTTATATATAAAAGCTTTTTGTTAAATTCTGAAATTGGCATATTTAAGATAATTTTATCCTTACTTGACTTTAATTGGTAATTTACAAGTGATGTTATATTTTCAGAAAAGAGCTCATTTATATTTTTGTTTTCATATGCAACATTTGAAGAATAAATTACATTTCCCAATGAATCTGCAATTAAAATTAAATCTAAATTCTTATTATTTCTAACAAGCTCATTTAAATAATTTCTAATTCCATCTGGAAAACTTTCACTTAATACTTTATCCCTTACAAAAAGTCCAATAGTATATCCTAAATTATATACAAAACTTTGTCTTTCAAGTTCAAAACCATTAATAATTCTTTGTTTTTGTCCTTCAAATTTAAAAAATAGATAACCAATAACGAAAACATTTATTAACACCCAAAAAATTAAAAGAATTCTTTTCACAAAATAATTCCTCTTTCTGCTTCAATTTTCTTTTTTAATTTTAAAATTCCATAAATTAAACTTTCTGGTCTTGGGGGACAACCTGGAACATAAATATCAACTGGAACAACCTGATCAACACCTTGCAAAACTGCATAATTATGATATTTCCCACCAGTAGTAGCACAAGTTCCCATAGATATAACATATTTTGGTTCTGGCATTTGGTCATAAATTTTTCTTAAAACAGGTGCCATTTTCATAGTAACTGTTCCCGCTACAATCATTAAATCTGCCTGTCTTGGAGATGCTCTAAATACTTCATATCCGAATCTTGACATATCATATCTTGGCATAGAGCTTGCCATCATTTCAATAGCACAACAAGCAAGCCCAAATGTTGCAGGCCATATAGAATTTCCTCTACTCCAATTTATAGCCCATTCAACAGCATCCTTTACCCTTGTTAATATAATTGCCCTAAGAAGCTGTTTTTCAATAATTTTCTCTTCTAATTCCATTTTAACCCTCCTTTTGAAAGTATGTAAAAATAACCAATCAAGAGTATAAAGACAAAAACAAAAGCCTCAAAAAATGCTAATACTTTTAATTTCTCTATATTTAAAGCCCAGGGAAATAAAAAAATTGCTTCAATATCAAAAATTAAAAATGCTAATCCTACTAAATAATAATGTATATTTATTTGTTTCCCCCATCTTCCAGGCTTTATGCCCGATTCATAAGGTTCTAATTTTTCTATAAAATTTCTTTTTGGACCCAAAAAGTAAGACAAAATCAAAACACCATATGCTAAAATTATACCAAAAAGAAAAATTAAAAATATAATTAAATAATCGTTCATAATGCCTAAAAGTTTAAAGCCAATAATTACTTGAAATTTTAAGACAATTCTCAATAGTTATGGCGGTTGTAATAGGACCAATTCCGCCAGGAACAGGTGTTATTGCTTTCACAATATCTTTAACATCTTCAAAATCAACATCTCCAACTAATTTATTATCTATATAGTTTGTCCCAATATCAATTATTATTGAATTTTCCTTTATATATTCACGAGTTATAAATTTTGCTTTACCAACAGCACTAATTAAAATATCAGCACTTCTTGTAATATCTTTTAGATTTTTAGTTTTTGAATGGCAAATTGTGATTGTTGCATTTCTATTTAAAAGAAGCAAAGATAAAGGCTTTCCAACAATAATACTTCTTCCAATAACTACAACATTTTTCCCCTCTACATTTATATTATAATAATCTAATAATTCAATTACCGCCTTTGCTGTGCTTGGAACTATAAATTCTTGATTATATAGAATTTTTCCTAAGTTTATTGGATTTAAGCCTTCTACATCTTTACTTATAGAAATTTTTGAGAAAATATTTAATGGTTCAATATGTTTTGGAAGGGGCATTTCTACAAAAATTCCATTAATATCTTCTCTCTTATTTAATTCTTCAATTTTTAAAACTAATTCTTTTTCACTTATATTACTATCAAAGGAAATTATTTCGCTTTGAATTTGAAACTCAGAAAATTTTTTAACTTTTGATTTTAAATATGTAATTGCAGACATATCATCCGTTATTATTAAAATAGCAACTTTTATAGGCTTGGGTTTTATTCGCTCATATATCTTTTGAGCAACAGGCTTACCACTTAAAATTTCCATCTCAATAAATTTTTATTAAAAATTTATCTTTGTTCTTTTCATAAATTTGACTTATCTTTTCTTCAATTTTCTTATTCATTATCATAAATTTAATTTGTTCTCTTACATCCTCATATTTAACAACCCTTTCAGGTATAAACTGCTTTACTCTTAAAATTAAATAAAATCCATCTTTATAAATTGGACCAACAATTGAATTTTCCTTTACATCTTTAAAATAAACTTTAAGTTCTTCACCCAAAGCATCTTCTGGAACATATCCAATATCAAGTGGAGCAAAAGGATATTCCTTTGCTGTTTTTTCAAAATCTTTTTTAGCACTTTCAAGAACTTCTAATACTCTTGTTCTCGCTTTTTCAATATCTTCTTTTGAAGGCTTTACTCTTATTAAAATATGACTTAATTTTACAGAATCAGCATTTCTATCTTCAATTTTAAATATATTATATCCCATTGGTGTTCTTAATGGTCTTGTATAAGAATTTTTACTTATGGAAAATATTTCAGTTATAATATCGGGGCTTAAAAATTGAGCTAAATAATCCCTTTTAATCCAACCAATTTGAATGATACTATCTTCTGAATATCTTTTTGCTACTTTATAAAAATCCTCTCCTTTTTGAAGCCTCTTATAAATATCTTTAATTTTATTATATGCTTTTTCTTCTTGTTCAAATGATGGTTGAACAGGAATTACAATTTGTTGTAAATAATAAACATTTGGCTGTTTTGGAAATGAGTCCTTATGAGTTTCAAAAAATTGTTTAATTTCGCCTTCATCAATGCTTATCTCAGGAGTTATATATTTTGAGATATATTTTTGAATAAGTATTTGCTTTTTTATAAAATCTTTTTGACTTTCAAGAAATTCACTTAATGTTAAATTATTCTTTTTTAACTCATTTTCAAAAATTTGCTTGCCTACTATTAAGAAAACTTTATTTCCAAGTTCAGGGTCTTGAAAGTTCATAATACTATCAGGAACATTATAACTTTTTAAAACTTCTTTTAGTTTTGTTGTATCATTAGGATTTATTTTTTCTTCTTGTAATTTATTAAAAATTTCAACTCTTCCATATTGAAAGTATATATTATCTAAATAGCTTTTTGAAGCACTTTGAACATCTTCATTTGAAACAGATAATGTAGTATCTGATTTTGCTAAAACTAAAATTGCTTTTTGTTTTATAAGATTTTCAAGAATAGCTTTTTTTAATGAATCATTTTCTGTTGTTGTAGTTGCTCTATATATTTCTTCAAGTTCTGATTGAAATATAGGCTCATCATTTACAACCGCAATAACTTTATCCAAAAGTTTAGTGCTATCTACTTGTAATAATAAGAATATCATTTATCCTTCCTTCTTTTTCCAATCTTCTAAGAATTTTTGCAATCCAATGTCTGTAAGTGGATGTTTTATCATTTGATAAAAGACATTTGGTGGGATTGTAGCAATATGAGCTCCATAAAGTGCGGACATAAGAACATGTCTTGGATGTCTAATGCTTGCTGCTATGACTTCTGTTTCAATTTCATGAATTGTAAATATCTCTACAATTTCTTTAATTATTGATAATCCATCATGTCCTACATCATCAAGTCTTCCAATAAATGGTGAAACATATCTTGCACCAGCCCTTGCTGCAATTAGTGCTTGAATTGGATTAAAAATTAATGTAGTATTTACACTAATTCCCCTTTCTGATAAGTATTTTATAGCTTTAATACCATCTTCTATAAATGGAATTTTTACAACAATGTTTGGATGAATATCTGCAAGTCTGTGTGCTTCCTCTACCATTTCTTCAAATTTGACAGCGGTAACTTCTGCCGAAACTGGACCTTTTACAATCTCACATATTTGCCTTAAAATATCATAAGGATTTCCCTTTTCTTTCGACAAAAGTGATGGATTTGTCGTGACTCCACTTATAATACCCCACTCATTCAATTTTTTAATTTCTTCAATATTTGCACTATCTACGAAAAATTTCATAGTATGAAAATTTTAAAGTATACTTTTAACTTTAAAATTATAGCAAGAATTTTATGAACCAGGAGTTGGCAAAAGACCTTATAACCTATCTTTTAGGACGCTCAAAGGATAACTTAATTGCCATGCTTATTGACTTGCTTACAATGTACATAAATGATAAAAATTCATCAACAATAAGAGAATTTATAACCGTTGCTTTGGCGGGGTACACACATGAAAAAGGAAAGATTGGCTATAATGGTTTTAAACAAGATTCTATTATCCCCGGAAAAACTATAAAGTGTGAAGCAAAGCCAAAAAATATAAATAGTGAAGACTTTGAAAAATACAAGCTTGGTGAAAGAAAGACAAAGCCCGCTAAACTTAATGGTGGTGGCAACTTTACCGATTATACCTTAGCAAGGCTAGAACGAGACAAAAAAGAAAATTTAAATGTTTTGGTAAGCGGATTTATAGATGGTAGGTTAATTTACATTATAGAATTTCCCTTTAATACTCCAGGATTTGTTAATCATTTAGAAAATCAGATAAAAAGATGGCAAGCTAAGCTAAGAGGTAGCCGAAGCACAAGAGGCCAATTTCTCAGAAGTGCTTACTTTGACTACAGACATTATATAAATAGTACTGAATTAAAAGTTGTTTATCTTATTCCCCGAGTGGAATTGGAGAAATATAAGGAATATATATCCAAAGGATTTTATCAGTTTTTATGGAGTAAAGCAAGATGAAATTTGATATTTACCTTAACAAAATATTCTGCGGTGATGCTTTGGAGATATTAAAAACCTTGCCCGATGAATTTGTGGATTTAGGTATAACATCACCACCTTACAATAAAGGAGAAAATAAAAAGGGATGGTTGGTTAAAAATATAAAGTATGCGGGAGCTGTTGACAACTTACCAGAGGAAGAATACCAAAGAATACAGGTTGAGGTTTTAGATGAGCTTTATAGGATTATAAAGCCTGGGGGTTCTTTCTTTTATAACCATAAGCTAAGATGGGAAAGGGGAATTATGATACATCCTATGGATTGGTTAAGAAAAACCAAGTGGGTCATAAGGCAGGAGATAATATGGGACAGAGGTATAGCAGGCAATATAAGGGGATGGAGGTTTTGGCAGGTGGATGAAAGAATATACTGGCTGTATAAGCCAAAGGGTAATAACTTAATAGGAGAAGAGCTTAAATCTAAACATGCCTTACTTACATCTATATGGCGCCTTCCACCGGAAACGGAAAACCCTCATCCCGCACCCTTTCCTATAGAGCTACCTACACGAATAATATACTCACTTTTGGATGATAGAAAGGGTATAGTTATAGACCCATACTGCGGAAGTGGTACAACCTTAGTAGCAGCAAAGCTCCTTGGTCATGATTACATAGGCATTGACATATCAAAGGAATACGTGCTATATGCAGAAAAAAGATTAAAAGAATGCGAGAAGGAAAAAAAGAGAGTTTTGGAAGAATTATCAAAGCACAATGTCAAGGAAACTTTTAGAGAAAGAAAAGAGAAAGGTAAATATACAGGTCCTTATGCACCACAAAAACAAAGAGGAAAGCTTTTTTAAGCAATAGAATAATAAACCTTTCCCCACCCTTTGGCATTACTTATAATATAATGACAATAATGACATGTTGGAATTTAAAGGCATAAGAATAAGTTTTTTGTTCTACTTCCGATGGAAAAATAACTACAAATAGAAAGTTTAGAATTTCTCATTTAAATTTTGAAAATAGGTTCAAATATTATTTAAAAAGTAGTGGCTAAAACCAATAGAAGAAAAGTTATTAAATTTCTCAAAAATTCTTAAAAACTATCAAATAAGAATTGCCATGCATCCAGGTCAATTTGTAGTATTAAGCTCACTCAAAAAAGAGGTAGTTTATTTTTCTATAAAGGAGCTAGAATATCATTTGAAAGACTTGCAGTAGAAAATGATGAAAGGCATTATACACATCATAACTTAAACCCTTCCAAATTCTATCTAGAAGATTTACTAAATACTTAGCAAGGACGAATACCAGAATTCCACATATCTTCAAAACCGCAAATTAAACATAGATTTGGAGAACATGGTGATTGGATAGAAGAAAGGTATTTTAAGCGATTTCTAAAAATTTTTGGGGTAAAAGAATAGAAGGAAAAATTCACTCCATCTCAACTGGTAATTTTCTTGCTTTCCAATCCTCAAAACTTCCCTTATAATGCTTAACATTATATCCTAATGCTTTTAATATCTCATAAGCTTTTTCAGATAATATTCCCTTTTGACAATATACAATAATAGTATCATCCTTGGATATTTGAACAAGGCCTTTCTTAAAATCATCCCTTAATCTATCTAAGGGTATGTTATACTTTGTATTTGGAATATGACCACTCTTAAAAGCTTCATTATTTCTTACATCAATAAGGACAATTTTAGGATTTTCTAAATTTTTTAAAATATAATCAGCATCTACAACATCACTTTTATTTGAGCAAGAAATTATAAAAATGAGAAAAAGAAAACGCTTCATAGCTTTAACATTGCTTCTCTTTCAAAACCATAAGATACAAAAACAATTTTCCTATTTAAATAACTTTCAATAAAACTTATATATTCACTTGCTCCTTCAACACTATCAAAACCCTTAAATGTCTTGTAAATAGGTTTTACATTCTCTAAATCATAAACAGGTGGAAAATCAACTATATTATTTTTATATTCATATGCAACACAAACTTTAACTTCACTTAACCCAAATAATACATCCAATTTTGTCAAAATTAAATAATTTATATTGTTCATTAAAACTGCATATTTTAACAATACTAAATCAAGCCATCCACATCTTCTTGCCCTTCCAGTTGTAGAACCATATTCATTCCCTTTATTTCTAATATATTCTCCAATTTCATCATTTAATTCCGTTGGAAATGGACCTTTACCAACCCTTGTTGTATATGCTTTAAATACCCCAATATTTTCATCTATTATATTTAAAGGAATACCTAAACTTATCCCTATACCAGAAGTTATTGTATGAGAACTTGTAACAAATGGATATGTTCCAAATGTAATATCTAACAAAGTGCCCTGAGCTCCTTCAAAAATTATTCCTTCCTTCTCATTTAATATCTCATATTGAGCATCTGAACTAAATTCTAAAAGAAAATTTTTAAAACTCAAAACATACTCATAAACCTCATCAAAACTCATAATTTCCTTACTATATCTTGAAGAAATTAAAGCTCTATTAAACTCATAATTTCTTTTTAAGGCAATTTTTAATCTATCTTCATTTAGAACATCAAAAACCCTTATACCAATCCTTGCATATTTATCTCTATATGCTTGTGAAATTCCCCTTTTTGTAGAGCCAATACCTCCCATACTCTCTTCCATTTCATCTTCTAACTTATGATATGGCAAAATTATATTTGCTCTATAATCAATTATTAATTTAAAGTTAATATCTTTAATTTGCTCAATTTCTTTTTTCAATGTTTCTATATCTAAAACAACTCCACTTCCAATAATTCCTTTTTTATTTCCCCAAAGTAATCCACTTGGCAACTGATGAAATACATATTTTTTATTATTTACATAAACCGTATGCCCTGCATTCGGACCTCCTTGAAATCTTACAATAGTTTTATAATCTTTTGCTAAATAATCTACAATTTTCCCCTTTCCTTCATCTCCCCATTGAAGTCCAATAATAGAAATATTCTTCAAGTTTAAAAGTTTAAAGGATTTTAAAATTTCAATATGGCAGTCTTAACTCTTTGTTAAAGAGGGAGCCAATGTAAATGAAAAGGATGATATAAGGGATAATTTCGAGGCAGTTAAATTTCTTATTCAAAAGGGAGCTGATGTGAATAAGAAGTTTAATGAAGGAAGGAAATTATTACATATTGCAGTAGAGAAGAGGGATTTAGATTTATTAAGATTACTTATAGATAAGTATAATGAAGGTGAGATGCCATTACATATTGCGGTTAGTAAGGGGAATGTAGATTTAGTAAAATTTCTTGTTCAAAAAGGGGCTAACAAAAAAGAGAGAAATAATAATAAAACACCTTGTGATTATGCTAATAGTGAGGAGATAAAAAAGCTTGTTTGCAATTTTTAAATTCCTAACTTTTTCTTTACCTTTTCAAATACTTCAAGGGCAAAATCCAAATCTTCCTTTGTATGAATAGCGGATAACATTACTCTAAGGCGTGCAGTTCCTTTGGGAACTGTTGGATATACAATAGCTTGGACAAATATATTATTTTCAAATAATTCTTTTGAGAATTGTTGAGCTTTCTTTTCATCACCTATAATAACAGGTGTTATTGGAGTTTTAGTAGTTCCAAGATTAAAGCCCATTTTCTTTAAATTTTCTTGAAAGTATTCCTTATTTTCCCAAAGCTTTTTTATAAGCTCATCTGAACTTTCCATAATTTCAAGTGCTGCTAAATTTGCAGCAACATCAGCAACCGTTAAAGCACTTGAAAATAAAAATGGTCTTGCTTTTTGTTTTAAATAATCAATTAAATTTCTACTACCTGCTACAAATCCACCAACCACTCCAAATGCTTTTGAAAGTGTTCCAACCTCAATATCTACCTTATTATGAGCATTAAAGTGATCTACAATTCCTCTTCCATTTCTTCCAAGCACACCCTCTCCATGAGCATCATCTATCATTAAAATTGCATCATATCTATTAGCAATATCTATTAATTCATTTAAAGGCGCTATATCTCCATCCATAGAAAATACTCCATCACTTACAATAAGTTTTCTTCTTTTGTTCCTATATTGTTTTATTTTATCTTCTAAATCATTCATATCTAAATGTTTATATCTTACTATTTCTGCTTTACTTAATCTACATCCATCTATTATTGAAGCATGATTTAATTCATCTGAAAATATTACATCTTCACTTGAAACAATTGCCGGTATTGTTGCCAAATTTGCCATAAAACCACTTTGTAATAAAATTACATCTTCAACATGTTTAAATTTAGCTAATTTCTTTTCAAGCTCAATATGAATAGACATTGTTCCTGAAATTGTTCTAACCGCTGCAGGACCAATACCATACTTTTGAACATATTCTATAACCTTATTTACAAGCCTTTTATCACTTGCAAATCCAAGATAATTATTTGATGTTAAATTTAAACACTTTTTACCATCAACGACGAACCATGAAGAAACTTCACTTTCTATTGTTCTTATATTTAAATACAAACCTTCCGCTTTCAATTTTTCAAGTTCTTCATCAATAAATTTCAACTTCATTCTTCCCCTACCTTAAACCTTACAAACCTTGAAATTGTAATTGGTATATTAGTTTGATTTTCAATTTCCTTCTTGTATTCTAAAACAGTTTTCGTATTGTCTTTTATAAATTGCTGATTTAATAAAACTCTTTCAGATAAAAAGGCTTTTAACTTACCTTCTACAATCCTATCAATAACTTTTTCTGGTTTTCCTTCTGAAATTGCTTGCTCTCTATATATATTTTTCTCTCTTTCAATTATATCTTGTGGAACATCATTTTCAGAAATTGCTATTGGATTCATAGCAGCTATTTGCATTGCTATATCTTTTGCAAACTGATATAATTTTTCATCCTTTGGTTTTATTTCAACCATACTTGCAAGCATACTTCCTGGATGAACGTATATTTCAATAAATCCATCATCTGTTTGAAAAATTGAAAATCTCCTCAATACAATATTTTCACCAACCTTACTTATTAACAACTTCACAGCTTCATCCACACTATCACCATTTTTTAATTTTAAACTTTTTAATTCTTCTAAATCCTTTGGCTTATACTCTTTAATAACTTCTAATATCTCATTTAAAAGTGTTTTAAATTCATCTGTTGCAGAAACAAAATCTGTTTCACAATTTAATTCTACAAGAACTCCAAATTTTCTATCATCTGAAAGATAACTGGCTATTAAGCCTTGTCTTGCTTCTTTTGTAAGTTTTTTCTCTATCTTGGCAAGTCCCATTTTTCTTAATATCTCAACTGCTTTTTCAATATCTCCATCCGCCTCAATTAATGCTTTTTTACAATCCATAAGACCTGCACCAGTTCTTTCTCTAAGCTCTCTTAAAACCTCAGGTTTTATATCTGCCATGATAAGCTCACCTCCCTACCTTTCTTAATTGCTTGAACTAATAAAGATGTTATAAGTGATACACTTTTTATAGCATCGTCATTAGCAGGAATTGGATAAGTTATTAAATCTGGATCAGCATTTGTATCACATATTGCTATTGTTGGAATTTTTAATAAATTTGCCTCATGAACCGCTAAATCTTCATTTACTGGATCAACAATATATATTACATCTGGTAAATTCTCCATATCTCTAACCCCACCAAATTTTTTAAGTAATTTATTATATTCCTTCTGAAATTCTACAATTTCCTTTTTAACATATACACTTTTACCTTTATTATAATCCTCAAAAATACCTTCTAACTCCTTTATTCTTAAAAGTCTTTGTTTTGTTGTTTCAAAATTTGTCAAAAGCCCACCTGGCCACCTTTCAACAACATAAAATGCATTTACTTCCCTTGCAAAATTTAAAATCGTTTCTTTTAAATTTTTCTTTGTGCAAACAAAAAGAAATGTCCCATTTCTACTTGCTACATTATAAGCAAACTCTAATGCTCTTTGAAGTAATGGAACAGTTTTCCTTACATCTATTATATGATATCCATTCTTCTCTTTAAATATATATTTAGCCATCTTAGGATTCCACTTACTACGCTTATGCCCAAAATGGGCACCCGCTTCTACAAGTTGTTGAACATTAACGCTTGGTATATTGCCAAGACCTTCTTCTCTTACTTCTTGCATATTTCATCCTCTCCTTTTCTCTTGGATCTCTTGTTAATAATCCAGCTTTTCTTAATATTGGTCTATAAGTTTGTGGATCTAAGGCAGCAAGTGCTCTTGCTATACCATGACTTACCGCACCAGCCTGCCCAGAAATACCTCCTCCCTCAACCTTAACAACAATATCGTATAAACCAATTGTATTTGTAATTTCAAGAGGTTTTAAAATAAGTTTTTGATATTCCTCATTTTTAAAGTATTCATTTAACCTTTTACCATTTATATAAATTTTTCCATTTCCCCATTCTTTTAGTCTAACCCTTGCTGTTGCAGTTTTCCTGGCTCCCGTAGCAAAAACAATTTTCTTATACTCATTATTTTTAAATTTCTTAAGCATTATTCTTTCACCCGTATCTAAGAATAAAATTTTATCACCTGTAAATAAAGGCTTTTCTTTATAAACTTGTGGCACTTTCATATTTTATAATCCTCCTTAATTTCAAGTTTTTGTGGATTTTGGGCATGATGAATATGCTCTGGACCTACAAAAATTCTTAATCTTGCTAATCTTCTTTTCCTTGTTCTATTCTTAGGAAGCATCCCTTTAACTGCAAGATATATAAGTTTCCTTGGATCTTTTTTATACAAATCAATTGCTTTATATTCCTTTAATCCTCCAATATAACCCGAATGCCACCTATATATTTTCTTTTCCCATTTCTTACCTGTAAGAATAACTTTTTCCGCATTTATAACAATTACATAATCACCCATATCCTCACTTGGTGTATATTCTTTTTTGTGCTTGCCCATAAGTATTTTAGCAATAGCACTTGCCAATCTTCCAAGAACTTTATTTTCTGCATCAATAATCCACCACTTCCTTTGTGTTCCATCTATATTATTAAAAAATGTCGTTTTCATTGTCCGAAAATTTTATAGGATAAGTTTTCATAATTTAAAAATATCTTTAAATTTCTCCAAAAGCTTATTCTTTGGTATAAAACCTACAACTCTATCTATTAATTTACCATCTTTATAACAAAGAAGAGTAGGAATTGAAAATATATTAAATTTTTCTGCTATATGGGGATAATCATCCACATTTAGTTTATATACTTCTATATCTATCTCTTTTTCAAGCTCTTCAAGAACAGGCTCTAATTTTCTACAAGGCATACACCACTCTGCCCAAAAATCTATAACAATATTTCCCTTTTCACTTATAACTTTTTCAAATTCTACATCATTTAGATGTTTGCTCATTAACTTTCTCCTTCTGTGGGAAATGTATTAATTTTAATATAGAAAGCTCCGCATTATCGCCCCTTCTATAACCATATTTTACAATAGTAGTAAATCCTGTTTTTCTATTTTCATTTCTAAATAAGGGGGCTATTTCATCAAAAACTTTCTTTGTCAATTTCCTGTCATTTAAAAACCTATTTACCATCCTTCTATTATGAACACTATCAACTAATGCCCTTGATAAAATTCTATCAACAACCGCTTTACAAGCTTTTGCTTTTACAGTTGTTGTAATAATCATACCATTCTCAAATAAACTTCTTGCTAAATTTCTTAATAATGCTTTTCTATGCTCTCTTTCTCTTGAAAGTTTTTTAACTTTATTTAAATGACGCATAATTATCCTCCCTTTTTGGAAAATTCAAGCGAGAAGCTATTTATCTTTCTTCTTAAATCTTCAAATTCCATTTGAGAAAGACCTGCTTCTATAAACCAATCATTTACTTCTTCCTCAGTAAATGAAATAAGATCTGAAACTGTTTTTATACCCTTACTTTTAAGAAGTTCTATAACTTTTGGAGTTAAAGCCAATTCTGTAATTTTCTTCTTTTTAAATTCCTCTACTCTTTTATCAAAATCTTCAACATCTACATATTCAAATTCTTCTATTGGTTTTCTAATTTCATTTCTTAATATAGAAACATGTTTTTCTAATATATTAAGAGCTTTTTGGTAAGCTTCAAGCGGTGAAATTGTTCCATTTGTCCAAATTTCAAGGATTAATTTATCCTTATCCATATGAGCTTCATATCTTGTTTTCTCTACCAACCAATTTACTTTTTCAACAGGTGAAAAATCTCCATCTACAAATATTGTTCCAAAACTAAATAAATCCTTGTATTCTTCTGGATAATCTTCACTTGGAACAAATCCAATACCTTTATCTATAAAAATATCTATATGAACATTTCTTTTAGTTGTTACAGTAGCAATATATTGGTCTTTGTTTATTATCTCAATACCAGGCTGGGTTTCAATAAATTCCGCTCTTATTTCGCCAGGACCTTCAAAATCTAAACTAACTCTTGCAGGAAATGAAACAAGTTCTTCATTTATCTTAAACTTTATTTTCTTAATATTTAATAAAATATATGGAACATCTTCTAAAACACCTTCCATAGAAGAGAACTCATGAACAACACCCTCAATATAAACTGCAACAACAGAATAACCTTCAATAGAAGACAACAAAATTCTTCTTAATGTATTTCCAAGTGTAATTCCATAACCCTTTTCAAGTTGTGGTATCACTATCCTTAAATAATTATCTGAACTTTCATCAATATAAAAACCTCTTGGATAAAGAAAATTTGCAAAAGCCATATTTAACCTCCTACTTTGAATATAGCTCTACTATAAGCCTTTCATTTATTGGATGCGTAACATCAACCCTTTGAGGCTCTCTTAATACTTTTCCAACATAATTTGTATAATCAACTTCTAACCAATCCGCTTTTGGTAATTGTTTATGAAATTCAATAGCACTATTAAGCTCATAATTTCCTCTAAATTTCTCATCTACCATTATAATATCACCCGCTTTTACTAAATAAGAAGGAATATCAACTTTTCTACCATTAACCAAGATATGTCCATGTCTTACAAACTGTCTTGCTTGTGCTCTTGTATGAGCAAAACCCATTCTAAATACAACATTATCTAATCTTTTTTCTAATAAAATTAAAAGATTTTCTCCTGTATTACCTGGCATTTTTCTTGCCATTTCAAAAAATCTTCTAAATTGTCCCTCCAAAACTCCATAAATCCTTTTAACTTTTTGTTTTTCTCTTAATTGCATTCCATAAATAGTTAGCTTTGCTCCTTTTTTCCTAGGTCCATGAATACCAGGTGGATAAGGTCTTCTTTCAAAAGCACACTTCTTAGTTAAACATCTAATACCTTTTAAAAATAATTTCTCTCCTTCTCTTCTACAAAGCCTACATCTTGGTCCAGTATATCTTGCCATTATACCCTCCTTCTCTTAGGTGGTCTGCAACCATTATGGGGAATAGGTGTTACATCTTTTATAGCATATACTTTAAGTCCCGCACTTACTAATGCCCTAATAGCGGTTTCCCTACCAGGACCAGGTCCAGATACTCTCACTTCTACATTTTCAATACCAAGACTTTTTGCCGCTTTCGCAGCAGCTTCTGCTGCTTTGCTTGCAGCAAATGGAGTTCCTTTCCTTGTTCCCTTAAATCCAACACTTCCACCACTTGCCCAAGCAACTGTATTTCCTTCTAAATCAGTTATTGTAACAATTGTATTATTAAAAGTTGATTGAATATAAGCAATCCCATTAGGTCCAACTTTCTTTTTAGACTTTGCCATTAGCTCTGACCTCCTTTCCTCTTCCTCTTAAATATATTACCCCTTGGACCTTTTCTTGTTCTTGCATTATGCCTTGTCCTTTGACCTCTTACAGGTAAGCCTTTAAGATGCCTTATACCTCTATAACATTTTATATCTATAAGTCTCTTTATATTTCTTTGAATTTCCGCTCTTAAAGCTCCCTCAACTCTCAAATTTTCTATAACATTTTTCAATTTTGCAATTTCTTCTTCTGTTAAATCTTTAACTCGCTTATCAGGTTGAATATCCAACTGAGCTAAAATTTTCATTGCCAATGGAATACCAATCCCATATATTCTCTCTAAACCTATAAAAACCGGTTTATTTTTCGGTAAATCTACACCTGCTATACGCGCCATAGTCCTTACCCCTGTCTTTGATTATGTTTAGGATTTTCACAAATTATCATAACTTTCCCTCTTCTCTTAATAATTTTACATTTATCACATCTTTTTTTAACGGAAGCTTGCACTTTCATAAGTGCTGAAAATTTTAAAGCACAAATTTTTATCGTTTAAAATTTTGAACTTTCTGATGATTACAATAATTTCACTGGTAATTATTGATTCATCGGATTTTTCTTTTTCAAGACCCGTTTCTTTTAAAATTCAAAATGACAAAATATATATCCTTGAAATTATTGGAAATTTATGGGTATTAGATAGCTTAAAAGCGGAACCGACTTTGCTTGTTAAAGGATTAAATCAACCATCATATGACATTGAATTTATAAAAGATAGTATTTTTATAGGACATGAAGGAATAATTTCAAAATTTTATAAAAGAAAGTTAGAAAATATTATAACGAACCTTCCAAGACATACTATAAACTCTACAATAAAGCTAACAGCAGATACAAGCAATAGTTTATATATCGCGGTTAGTGATAAGGTTTTTAAGATGAAAGCAAATAAGTTATTTTTAGTTGCAAGTGGATTTTTTGAGCCTATAAAGTTAAAGAGAGATAAAAATAACAGAATATGGATGCTTGCAAAGATAAATGAAAATGTTTCAGGGTTATTTCCAATATATGAAAATATAAGCTATTTGGATATTGAACCAATTATTAAGTTCATTGATGAGCCATCCTCCTTTGTTATTCAAGATAATAAGATATTAGTTAGTTTTAGGAATGGGAAAATTATTGAGTATACAAAATTTAGAGAGCTTTTAAAGGGCAAAGTGATATTTGAAAGTGATTTTGAAATAGTAGATTTTGAATTTTATAAAAATAATTACTATATTTTGGATTTTCAAAAGGGTAAAATTTACAAGTTGAAATGAAAAGCTTATTTGAAATTATTAAAAACTTGGAATTTTCTATATTAGATATAATTGATTTTCTTTTATTGTGGCTTATTGTATATCAATTTTTAAAAATTTTCAAGGGAACAAGATTTCCTTATATGCTTTTAACAGTAATTATATTTTTAAGCATTGCAATAATTGCAGATATATTAAAATTATCAGCTATGGGTTTTATTATTGATGCTTTTAAAACAGTAGGACTTATTGCCCTTATTATATTGTTTCAACCAGAAATAAGAAGATTATTAGCAACAATTGGACAAAGCAATATATTAAGAATTATAACAAAAGCCCCTAAAATTCCTATTGATGATATTGTAGAGGCATGTTATAGAATAAGTGAAAAAGGATATGGAGCTTTAATCGTTATTCAAAATAGAATGAGTTTAAGAGAGCTTACAGAAGGTGGTATTGAAATTGATGCAAAGGTTTCTCCTCATCTTATAGAAAGTATATTTTATCCAGATAATCCCCTACATGATGGAGCAATTATTATAAAAGAAGATAGAATATTATCTGCAAGTGAAAGACTTCCAAGAGGTTCAAAATTACCTGATCCCTTGCTTGGAACAAGACATGAAGCAGCTGTTGGAATTACGGAATTAACTGATGCGATTTCCATTGTGATTTCAGAGGAAAGACAAACTGTTAGAATTGCATTTAAGGGAGAGTTATCTGCCCCACTTGAAAAAGAAGAGTTAAAAAAAAGGATTGAGTTAATTTTAAATGGAAAACTCTAAATTTATAGTTTTTCTATCCATAATTACAAGTCTAATTATATTTTTTTATGTAAAAATTAATAAAGAAGTTATTGTTAGTTTTGATTATAACATAAGAATAAGAGCTATGGAATATTTTCGTGTAATTCCAGAAACCGATAAAATAACTGTTGATTTGAGTGCAAAAGCAAAGGACCTGATACTATTATCTCTAAAAAAGAGAAATATTGATATAAGCTTAAAAGTTGAAAGGACAGGAAATTTAAGTATTCCTATAAGAGATTATATTATTCTTGATCCAAAAATAAAAATTATAAAGGTTTATCCAGAAACATTAAAATTATTTATTGAGAGAATTGTTCAAAAGCGAAGAGAAGTAAAAGTAAATTTAAAAGGGGAAATTTTAAGTGGATATGTTATAGATAGTGTAATAGTAGAACCAAAACTTGTAGATATAACAGCATCAGAAAGCCAAATGCTTAGCATTTTATACATTCAAACAGAAGATATTGATATATCAAATAGAAATGAAAGTTTTGAAACAAAATCCGCTCTTAAAAAACCATTTAAAGATATAAAAATTGAACCAGAAAGTGTTAATGTTAAAGTTATTATCTCAAAGAAAAATTAGAAATTAAATTTTCAACATATTTTGCAATAATGTCAAATTCAAGATTTACTAAACTTCCTTTTTTTAAAAATTTTAAGTTCGTAGTATTTAAAGTTTTGGGAATAAGCATAACTTCAAAACTATCTTCATATATTGAATTAATAGTAAGACTTACACCATCTAAACAAATGCTCCCTTTATAAACTAAATATCTTCTAAAATTTTTATTAAAATGAACTTTTAAAATCCTTGTATTTTCAAATTCTTTAATTTCTATAACCTCACCTATATCATCTACATGACCAAGAACAATATGTCCTCCTAAAAGTTTATTTATTGTAAGAGAGCGCTCTAAGTTAAATACATAATTTTTTAATTCAATTTTTGAAAATTTCGTCTTATTTAATGTTTCATTAGATAGAAAGAAAAATATAGAGCTTTCATTAAATTTTTCAACAGTTAAACAACACCCATCGAGACTAATACTTTCACCTTCTTGAAGCAAACCATAGGGATTTTCTATTTCTAATAAAATCCCATCATTAAGAATATTATAATTTTTTGTTTTGGCAGTTTTTTCAACAATTCCACTAAACATTAATAAAATTTCCTAACCAAAAGCACCGGAACTTTTGATGCTCTTATAACCTCATCTGCGAAATGACCTAAAAATTGAGTTCTATCATTTAATCCCTTATAAGCAATAACTATTAAGTCAATATCATTTTTATAAGCCCAATCTGATAATGCTTTACCATCACCCCCTTCCCTAATTACAACAGGCTCAATTTCTATACCTTCAACAACTTTCGTTAATTCAAGCTCTAATTCTAAAAATAACTCATCTAAAAGATGAGAGGGAATATAATTAACCGCTTTATTATCAAAAATATGAACATTATATACCTTTGAAGAGAATGTCCTTGCAATTGCTAAGGAGAGAATAAAAGCGCTTTTTGAATATCTAGAAAAATCTGTTCCAACTAAAATTTTATCAATTTTCGGCTCTTTATTACCCTTTATAATAAGAACATTTGAAGGA